>JBEQBT010000011.1:0-28642 GCA_041639705.1 Clostridiaceae bacterium
CATATTTCGCCTAACTAAATTTACCAACTGGGCATTTTAATGCATTAAAAGAAAATAATTACCAAATATTTACAAAAAGGATTTTTTAACTTTATGTCGAATATCATCTATATACAATACTTTAAGGAGATTGATTGTTTATGGATGATGTGTTAAGAAATGTAGAAACCTATTCCCATGGTAAGCTTAATTTCATGGTTGGTCTTTGTGAGAGTATAAACCTACCAAATGTAATAGATAAGCATTTAGAGCAGCATCAGGGAAGACCAGCTGAAATACCTTACAGTGTACTGGCAGAGATGATGCTCGTTAATATGTGCGATGATCATCATCCACTCTATATACTTAACGAATATTTTATGGATAAAGATCTTGAAGGAATATTTCACTATCCAATAAACTTATCACAAATAAATGATGATAGGTTTGAAGGCTATCTTGATGCTTTATACAAAGCGGGACCAAGAAAAATCTTTTCCGAGCTTGCAGCTAATGCCTTTGCAACCTATGGTATCACAGTAAAAAATATAAACTATGATACAACCTCAAAAGTAATGTGGGGTCTTTATGATACCCCCGATGGCAAAGAAGATGTAATAGCTATTGATTTTGGACATAGCAAGGACAAACGAGAAGATAAAAAACAGTTAAAAATGGGTATCGGTGTAGCAGAAGGCGTTATTGTTGATGCAAAGGTTCTTTCTGGTAACAAGGACGATAAAACCTACAACTTTGATAATCTTGATGATGTTAATGGTGTTTTAGAGAATCTAAATATATCAAAGGAATCCTTTTTCTATATAGCTGACAGTACTCTCTTTACAGAAGATAACCTTAACAAAGCTAAAAGTAAAGATATTAAAGTAATTACTCGTATACCAGATAATACAAATGTAGTTAAAACCTTTATAAATGATGCAATTAGTAACATGGAGACATTAACACCCTTTACTATTCAAAATTCAAAAGATAAAAATGTTGAATATAAAATATGTGAGCGTAATGGTAAATACAAGGGTATTGACCTTAAGTATGCTGTTTGCTATTCCTATGGTCTTGTCGATTCAAAAAAGAGAACTATAGAAAAAAATATAGTAAAAGAGTTTGCTGAAATTGAAAAAATTATAAAACTATATAACAAACGTGATTTTGCATGCCTAATAGATACTGAAAAAGAAATTGAAAAACTTATTTCAAAAGAATTTAAAAAATTAAAGTATCACAATGTAAGCCTTAGTGTAGTCTCTGAAGAAAAGAAAAGACGTGGACGCCCTTCTAAGGAAGAACAAAATCAAAATATTGAGTACAAATATAGTTTGAATATAAATGCTTCAAAGGATGAAAAAAAGATAGACTATGAACTTACTAGCTCCTGCATATTTGTACTTTGCAGCAATGACACAGCTATTACTGCTGAAGAAATTCTAAAAGAATACAAGACACAAGACAGTGTTGAAAAGAAATTTCAGCAACTAAAATCTCCACATTTTGTTAATGCGTTGTATCTTAAGACTCCTGAGAGAATAGAGGCTATGGCATATATGATATTAATATCAATAATGGTTTTATCTGTAGCAGAGCATGTTGTAAGGCGAGGACTTAAAAAGGATAACGATAAAATTATTGGACCAGGAAAAATCAAAATGTCGCATCCAACATTAGTTGCTATATTCAGCATTTTTATAAACGTTAGAATACGTGTAGTTCAAATTGGTAAGAGAACTGAAAGAGAGTTTGTTAGGCCATTAAATGACAGTATCTTAAAGGTATTAAAATATCTTGATATACCTGAGAGCATTTTTGTACAGGGGTTTAAAAAGCAATATTAGCTTTTTAAAATTCTCAAATTAAATGCTTGATTTTGTTATACCTTTAAGCGAAATATGGGTAGTATTTGAAGAAAATATTCTTTTAGTTGCGGTTGCTAATGGAAAATACTATGGAGGAGGTATGCTTCCGGCTCCAAAAGCTGAAATAGATGATGGATATTTTGATATATGTCATATAAAGCACATTAGAAAGGCAAAGCTGTTGATATTATTTCCAAAATTTATTAAAGGAAAACATGAGAGTATAAAGGAAGTATCCATGTACAAGGGGAAGGAAATTAGAATTGAAGCAAATGAGGAATTGCCAGTTAATATGGATGGAGAAACCTTTTACAGCAGGCAAATAGAGTTTGGGATAGTACCTATGGGTATAAATATAATAATTCCTAGAGAATAATATATACAGTTAACTTTAAAAGAAAAAATGCCTATAAATAGTCCTAAGTTTTTCCTCTGAGTAATATTATATAATATAATGTTATTGGAGGTTTCTATGGAAAAGGTTCTTATTGTAGCATTTATTACTGAAGCAATTTGGGAAACATTAAAGATGGTTAGGTCGCCTAAGGGGATAAACATAAGCAGAGTAGGTGCAATGTTACTAGGAATATTAATAGCAATGGCAGCAGGATTAGACATTTTCGAAATTGCAGGAATAACCCTTGGTATTAAATTCTTAGGAAGTATTCTAACAGGACTTTTAATTAGTAGAGGTTCCAATCTTGTGCATGATGTTCTAGGCAGTATAAGCACAGTTTACCAGAGTAATAAAAAGTGAACTCGTCCAGCTAAAGCTGGACATTGAGACATTATTGAGGGACTCTACCCAACCAAAGTAGGCAATGTACTCTCACTTATAGAAGTGGAAGTCTTGAAAGTGGGTAAAATTATAAAAATTTTTAGGGTTATATGTACCCTTTACATACTTGGATAATGAGTAAAAGTGGCTCCCAGGCATTTGTTTGGGAGTTGTATTATTTATATACAAGTAAGTTATATTATTGCTAATGCTGTATTAAAATGGAGAATGTAAATAATGAACAATCACTTAATATGAAACAAATGAGACATTTTAATAGTAAAGGAGGTCTTTTCTAGCTTTTTTGACACATCAAAGCAAAAAACGCGTTAAAATGAGAATTTTGACTTGTAATATGTAGTTATATGTATTAAAATTATGGTAACGTTCTGTAAGGAGTTGTGATAAAATGGATGAACCAATTAATGAAATAATTAAGAACATTATCCATATTGACAAGAGTGCGGTACAATTAAGAGAAAAACTGAATAAAGATATTGTAGAAAGAAAACTACAGAAAAATTCCGAAATAGAAAAGCTTAGAGAAAGTATTTTGGACGCAGAAAGACAAAGGATAGATGAAATGGAAAAAAATGAAATACATAACGCTGAATTGGAAGCTGATAAAATAAAGCTTGCAGCAGCAGAAAAAAGCAAGGATATGTATAGTAGCTTTTTATCATCAAAAAATGATTTAGTAAAAGAAATGTTTATAACAATTATTTCAAAATAAACTTATCTGTAAACATAAAGCGGGTGATTTAATGGATAGGAATACAAGATACTCAGCTATAAATACTAAAATATCTACAATGTATGGTAAGCTTTTAAAGGAGGAGGATTATAAAAAAATAATATCACTTAAAAATCCTTCAGAAATAGCAGTATACTTGAAAAATAATACTGCCTATGGAGATTTTTTTAAGGATAAGGACCCAGCTAAAATGCATCGAACTGAAATAGAGCAAATTCTAAAGCAGGGATTAATAAATTATATGGACAAAATAATTCACTATTTCAGCGGTGAATATAGAAATTTCATCAAATGCTTTTATATTAAATATGAAATTATAGACCTAAAAAGAGTGGCAAGATTGATACATATTGATAAGGACTTTCAAGACTTAAAGGACAATCTTATATTTGCAGGAAAATATAAATATATAGATATGGACAAGGTAATTATGTCCAGAAGTATACCTGAACTAATTGATGCCCTTAAGGATACTTTATATTATCCTTTCTTGAAAAACCTAGTAGATGGAAATTCTGATGAAAGTCTTTATAGATTTGAAATGTCAATTGATAAAGCATATTTTTATATACTTGAGGATAGTATGAAACACTTGCTCAAGGAAGATAGAGAGGCATTTTACTATATAGTAGGAAGCTCAATAGATATGCTCAATTTAAGATGGGTTTATAGAGGCAAAAAATATTACAATATTTCACCTGAAGAATTATTTAATTATACTGTAAATAAGGGCTGCAGGTTTAACTATAGAAAAATTAAAGAATTCTGTTATTGTAATAGTACTAATGAGTTTTTAAATATGGTTAAGGAAACTCCATATGCATTTATGTTCAAGGGTTGTCCTGGGGATGACACGTTCATCGAAAGACGAATGAATAGATACCTTTATTTCAGAATGAAGAGTGTAAAACGGAGATTTAAACTTGATTTATCTGTGCTTCTAGCATATTTGGATCTTATTGAATTTGAAATTAGGGATATTATATCTATGATTGAAAATGTTAGATATGAAATGGATTATGAGGAAACAAGAAAATACCTCATTAAAGCAATTTAAAATAAAATTAAGCCATTGAAGTTGAGGTGATTATATGGCAGTCGAAAAAATGGAGATGATAGATATAGTAGGACATATGGACAATGTAGATGACATCGCTAGAAGGATAATTTTATCATCTTCAGTTCATATGGTTAGTGCTATTACAGAAGTACATCAGAATAATTTTCCTATATTAAAGGCACAGGAAAATGTAGATGC
Organism: Clostridiaceae bacterium; assembly: GCA_041639705.1. Lineage (GTDB taxonomy): Bacteria > Bacillota > Clostridia > Clostridiales > Caloramatoraceae > JARDZI01. The sequence goes on from JBEQBT010000011.1 coordinate 4,641, forward strand.
TGTATTAGACTACAGTTATATAAAACAATACTCCAGTCAAAAAAGTCTGAATGAAATTGAAACAAAAATTAATGCTTTAATGGAAATACTAGAGCTAAAAAGAAAGGTTAACCCTTCACATTTTAAGGAAGAGTATAATTTTTCACAGGATTCAGGAAATATTGAGGAGATATACAAGCTTGTTAGTGAGAAACATGAAAGGATTAAGTCCCTTGATGGTGAACTAAAAGAGCTTGAGGAACTTCAGCAGTATTTATCACACTTAAAATTTATGGATGTTAGCTTAAATGAACTAATTAATATGAAATATATAGCTATGAAGCTAGGGCGAATGACTAGATATAATATGGATAAGCTAAAAAAGAACTATGAAAACATTTCTGCATTAGTTTTTAAGCTTTATCAGGATGCAGATGAAGTACTAGTGATGGTTTTTGTTCCCCTATCTGTGGAAATGGAAGAGGAAAGGGTTCTTGCTTCATTGAACTTTGACGAATATAAATTTCATTCGAGTTTTCAGGGAAGCCCATCTGAGTGGTTGGATTCTGCTAGTGTTAGAAGGAATGAAATAAATAAAGAGGTTCAAAGCATTAAACAAGAAATGCAAGGTATTAAAAAGGAATACTCAATGGATGTAGAAAAATATTATTCAAGATTGTATATGGAATATAAAATAGAAGAATTAAAAAGTTATATTGTGTGTACAAATGAATTTTTCTACCTAACTGGATGGGTACCAATACATAGGAAAAATGACCTTCTAAAAAACCTTTCAAAGTATGAAGAAGGTTTGATAATAATAGCAAAGGGTGCAGAAGAAACCAGAGAAGGATTGGAACCTCCTACCTCTTTAAAAAACAACTATCTCACAAGGCCATTTGAGGCAGTGGTGAGATTATATGGGATACCATCCTACAAGGAATTAGATCCAACAACTTTCTTAGGTATTAGTTATATGATTCTATTTGGAGCTATGTTTGGCGATGTTGGACAGGGATTCGTGTTGTTTTTAATAGGTGAAATACTTAGTAGAAAAAATCACAGACCGAACTTAGGAGGGGTTTTCGCAAGGCTAGGAATAAGCTCCACGTTCTTTGGATTTATGTATGGAAGCTTATTTGGGTTTGAAACTGTACTGCCAGCTATACTAATAAAACCTATGGAAAGCATAAATAATGTGCTTATCGCAGCTGTGGTGTTTGGAGTAGTGCTGTTATCCATAGGGTATATATTCAATCTTATTAACTGTTACAGAAAGAAGGATATTGAAAACGGCATATTTAGTAGAAATGGATTAGTTGGACTGTGCTTCTTTTGGATTTTAATATACTTTTTAGTTGCAAGTGTTACTGGCATTGGCACAATTATACCAGGTTGGACTTTAATCATAATACTTGTTTTATTGCTTGTATTGATGCTTTTAAAAGAACCAATGACTAACCTCGTAAAGGGAGTAAGACCACTCTATAGTGAGTCTAAGGTGGATTATTTCGTTGAAGGTGGCTTTGGAATGCTTGAAACTTTAATGAGTATATTCAGTAATACAATTTCATTTATTAGGGTTGGAGCATTTGCTATAAACCATGTAGGGCTCTTTATAGCATTTGAAGCCTTGGCTGAAATGATGAATAATCCAATTGGAAGTACTTTAATGATTGTGTTAGGGAATGTAGTTATCATTGGTCTTGAAGGGCTTATTGTGTTTATTCAAGGCTTAAGACTTGAGTATTATGAGCTTTTCAGCAAATATTTTGATGGGGCAGGATATGAATACAATCCAATATTACTTAGGATGCAGACTAGTAGATCAATAGAAACCAATATTACATTAAAAAATAAAAAAAATATTGTAACAAGTGTAAATTAGGAGGGTGATTTAAATGTACATTTTTTTAACATTAGCAACTTTCATAGTATTAATTACAATTACTTCTGGTGTGTTAAAGTTTTACAAAAAATCTAAAAGTGAGAAAAAAGAAATTAAAAAAGCATTGAGGTTTAACATTTATTCAATAGTGCCTGTAATGACAGGTCTAATAATAACAGCAATACCACAGGTTGCAAATGCTGCTACAGCAGGAGATTCAAGTTCTGGACTTGGGTATATTGCAGCAGGCTTAAGTACAGGGCTTGCAGCAATAGGTGCAGGTTATGCTGTAGGTGCAGTTGGTTCATCAGCGCTTGGAGCCGTTTCTGAGGATCCTAAAATACTTGGTAAAACATTAATATATGTAGGACTTGCAGAAGGTATTGCAATTTATGGTCTTATCATATCTATAATGATATTACAAAGAATATAACAGCTTAAAAGGACGTGAGCCTATGAAAGTATATTTAATTAGCGACAACAGGGATACGATGGTTGGAATGAGGCTTGCTGGAATAAAAGGAATTATCGTGAATGATAAAAAGGATGCAGAAAGAGCATTTGATATTCTAATCAATAAAAAGGGAGTTGGGATACTTCTTTTGACAGAAAAGGTTGCAGAAAATATAAGAAGTAAGGTTAATTATGTAAAACAGAAATTATCCTATCCCCTGATTGTTGAAATTCCAGATAGGCATGGAAGTATAAAAAATGAGGATTATATCACTGGATACGTAAGAGATTCCATTGGTATTAAGATATGAGGTGGTTTGATGATTACCATTGAAGAAAAATTAAAACTATTTACAAAGATTGTATATGACAAGGTCGATAAGGAAAATCAAAGGATTGTAGAAAATTTTAATAATGATTATGGAAATATAATAGAAGAAAAGAAAAAAGAATTCACAAAGGAAGTAAATGAAATATCACTGCAATCGAAAAAAAATATAGAAAAAGAAAAGCTCCATGTTATTTCAAAGGCTAGGATTGAAGAGAAAAGAATAATTATGGAGAGAAAAGTGGAAATATACGAGGAAACCATGCAAGCATTAATTGAATATGCTAAAAGCTTTACTGAGACAGAGGAATATAAGGATAACTTTTTTAGAGATTTTAAAGATGCCTTTCTCGATATGAGTGAATTTTCAAATGTGGATATTTATTTGACACAAAGAGACCTACTTAAGTTTAGAAATGAAATAGTAAGTATTTTAAAAGACAAAAATATTGAATTTCACAATGATGATGAAATTGTGGGAGGATTTATAATACTTGATACCAAACGAAATATTAAACTAGACATGTCTCTGTTAAGCAGAATACAAAATTCAAAGGATTATATAGGCCAAAAGCTATTTGAAATATTGCAGTATAATTAAGCATTTGATTTTAAAAATACATAAATGCAAAATAATGGTGGTGAAAGTATGGAAGAAATGTATGGAATCATTACCTACATAAATGGACCTGTTATAAAGGCAAACAACATGAACAGGTTTAAAATGAGGGAAATGGTAACTGTAGGAGAAAAAAGACTTATTGGTGAGGTTGTTTCAATAGATGGTGATGCAGGAACAGTACAGGTATATGAGGAAACCACAGGCTTGAAGGTTGGTGAAAAAGTAAATTCAACAGGAAGACCATTATCCGTAAAGCTAGGTCCTGGGATTATTGGAAATATATTTGATGGAATTCAAAGACCTCTTAATTATATATATGAAAAGTCAGGAAGCTTTATTGCAGAAGGAATTGGACTTGCATCCATTGATTTAAACAAGAAATGGGATATAACAATAACTGTTAACAAAGAGCAAAAACTATGCCAAGGACAGGCCTTTGGATATGTACAGGAAACACCACTTGTTAAGCATTATTTAATGGTACCACCTGGAATAAATGGGGCTGTAGAGTACCTAGCAGAGGACGGACAATATTCAATGGATGAGGTTCTCATTAAGTTAAATGATGGTAAGAAAGTTCATGAACTAAAAATGTATCAGGAATGGCCTGTAAGAACTCCAAGACCTGTAAGTGAGAGGAAGCCTATTAGTAAACTTCTTATAACTGGACAAAGGGTAATAGACACCTTTTTCCCAATAGCAAAGGGTGGGACAACCGCAATTCCAGGTGGCTTTGGAACAGGCAAGACAATGACACAGCATCAACTCGCAAAGTGGTGTAATGCGGATATTATAGTATATATTGGGTGTGGAGAAAGAGGAAATGAAATGACAGAGGTTTTGCAGGATTTTCCAAAGCTAATTGACCCTAAATCCAATCTGCCCCTTATGAATAGAACAATATTGATAGCAAATACTTCTAACATGCCTGTTGCAGCAAGAGAAGCATCTATTTATACAGGTATTACAATTGCTGAATATTACAGAGACATGGGTTATAATGTTGCAGTAATGGCAGATTCCACATCAAGATGGGCAGAAGCACTTAGAGAAATATCAGGAAGACTTGAGGAAATGCCAGCTGAGGAAGGGTATCCAGCATATCTTCCATCAAGGCTTGCAGAATTCTACGAAAGGGCAGGATATGTGGAGACTCTGAATAGTAAAGAGGCATCTGTAACTATAATAGGTGCAGTATCACCAGCAGGTGGAGATTTTTCAGAGCCTGTTACTCAAAATACAAGGAGATTTGTTACTACCTTTTTAGGGTTAGATAAAAAATTGGCTTATGCAAGGCATTATCCTGCTATAAATTGGTTGACCAGTTATAGTGGATATATTTCATCTCTTGAGGAGTGGTATAGATCGGAAGTATCCAAGGATATGATGAATCTAAGAAGTGAGATGCTAAAGCTACTTCAAGAGGAGGGTAAGCTGCTAGAAATTGTTAAGCTTGTTGGAGAGGATGTACTTCCAGATGAGCAAAGACTTACACTTGAAATTGCTAAGGTTATAAAGGTAGGTTACCTTCAGCAGAATGCATACCACAAGGATGATACCTACGTACCACTAGGAAAGCAATATATGATGCTAAAGGTTATAAATAGTTTGTATGTACATTCAAGAGAAGCAATAAAAAAGGGAATTCCTATATCTAAGGTTAAAAGTGGCGAAGTATATAGTAAAGTTATGAAAATGAAATATACAATACCAAATGAATACACAGATGAATTTGAAAAAATGGAATTAGAAATAAGGGACTATTTTAATAATCTTATGAATGCTTATGAAGGGTGATATTATGATAAAAGAATACATGCAGCTTGATAGAATAGAAGGTCCACTTATCGTTTTATCAGGGGTTGAAAATGCTGCCTATGATGAGATAGTTGAAATAAAAACTCAAGATGGGATAAAACATGGTAAGGTGGTTCAGTTATACAAGGATAAGGCTGTTATACAGGTGTTTGAACCAACCTCAGGGCTTTCTGTAAAGGATGTGTCTGTGAGGTTTACTGGGAAACCACTTGAAATAAGCCTTTCAAATGAAATACTGGGTAGAATATTTAATGGTATTGGAGAGCCAGCTGATGGTGGGGGCCCAATATTTGGTGGTAAAAGTTTGGACATTAATGGTAGACCAATAAATCCTGTAGCTAGAAAATATCCAAAGGATTATATCCAAACTGGAATTTCAGCCATCGATGGTTTAACTACACTAATTAGAGGACAAAAGCTGCCAGTATTTTCAGGTAGTGGATTGCCACATAATGAACTTGCGGCTCAGATAATAAAACAAGCTAAACTGTCGGATGAATCTAATCAGGATTTTGCAATAGTATTTGCAGCCATGGGGCTAAAGCATGATGATGCTAACTATTTTTTAAGAACATTTGAGGAATCTGGTGTACTTGAAAGGGTTGTAACCTTTCTAAACCTTGCAGATGACCCTGTTGTTGAGAGAATCGTAACACCAAGATGTGCACTTACTGCAGCAGAATATCTTGCATTTGAGGAGAACAAACACATACTTGTTATTATGACAGACATGACAAGCTATAGTGAAGCACTTAGAGAAATATCCTCAGCAAGGGAGGAAGTGCCAGGTAGAAAGGGATATCCAGGATATCTTTATTCAGACCTTGCCAGCCTTTATGAAAGAGCAGGTATGATAAAGGACTCTAGTGGGTCAATAACTCAAATACCAATACTCACTATGCCAAATGATGATATAACCCATCCTATTCCGGATTTGACTGGATATATAACAGAAGGCCAGCTGGTATTAAGCAGAGAATTGTATCAAAGGAATATATATCCGCCTATTAATATACTTCCTTCATTATCAAGACTTATGAAGGATGGTATTGGAGAGGGATATACAAGAGAGGATCATCCAGCAGTTTCAAGCCAGGTTTTCTCCTCATATTCTAAGGTACAGGAGGTAATGTCTCTTGCACAGGTTATAGGAGAGGATGAGTTATCTGAGGTAGATAAGAAATATCTTGAATTTGGAAGAAGCTTTGAATTTAAATTCCTAAAACAGGATTTTGAAAGTAATAGGGATATTAATGAAACACTTGATTTAGCATGGGAAGTGCTTTCGATTTTACCTAAGGAGGAGCTTGACAGGCTTGATCCTGAAATGATTGAGGCTCACTACAGGGGGTGATTAAATGGATATAAACATTGCCCCAACCAAGGCAAATCTGATGAGTGCAAAGGGGACCCTGGATTTTTCTAAAAAGGGTTATGAGCTTTTGGACCAAAAACGAAATGTTTTAATCAGAGAGATGATGAGCTTATTGGATAAGGCAAAGGATGTTCAATCGAGAATTAATTTAACCTTTAGGGAAGCTTACGATGCACTTAAGACTGCAAATCTAACAATGGGTATTTCTAGTTTAGTTGATATTGCAGATTCAGTACCTGAGGGTAGTGAGATTGAAATACTTCATAAAAGTGTAATGGGAGTTGAAATACCTAAACTAAAGTATGAAGTTAAATCAGCGGAACCTTTTTACAGTTTTTATCAAACTAATGCTTCTATGGATGTTGCATTTAAAAGATTCTGGGAAGTAAAATATCTTGTTTTGGAACTTGCAGAGGTTGAAAATTCTGTATATAAGCTTGCCATTGAAATTAAAAGAACACAGAAGAGGGCAAATGCTCTGGAAAATATCCAGATTCCTAGGTATCAAGAGATTGTTAAGTATATTCAGGATGCTCTTGATGAAAAGGATAGGGAGGATTTTTTCAGGCTCAAGGTTGTTAAGAAAAAGAGAATTTACAAAAAGAATACTGAAAAAAATAATGGAACAAAATAGATGTTCACCAATGTAGGGGCGAACAGTGTTCGCCCGAAAATGCCAACATTTATTTATATGAAAAACCAATTGTGATTTTTATGTAATTCACAATTGGTTTTTTTATCAAGTCTTTTTAATAAACCTCTTATATGCACTGCTGTATTCAGTCCAGTCACCTGTTCCAGTATCCCTTTGTATTGCAAGACTGAAACTGTTTATTTCTGCACTTGACTTATCTGCATTATGCACTGCTATTGCTTCAAGAGTCATTGGTAAAACAGGAGAACCAGTATCAAGATTACCATGATGGGATAATATACAGTGTTCTATTTCTATTTTTAAATCCTGTGGAAAGTCTTCAATCTCCACTATTTTATTATCAACCATTTGAACACCTAAAGAAATATGACCTATGAGTCTTCCCCTGTTTGTATACTTGTTTTCTGGGAAGTTAGACAATTCTGCCACCTTTCCTATATCATGAAGCAGGGCAGCAGTTACTGCAGTATCATAATTTACTTCTTTGAACATACTGCAGAAGTTAATTACGATTTTTGCTACCTCAATAGTATGCTGTGCAAGACCTCCAAGGTAAGCATGATGAATTTCTGCTCCAGCAGCCTTTTTATAAAAATTATTTTTAACAATTGTAGAATCAAACACTAGTCTTAATAAGGTATTTAGTTTAGGTTCTTTAATAGTATCAACTATTTTGTTGAATTCGATTTTTAGCTTTTCTCCGTCCTGATCACAGGTTGGAGTTAACATATCTATTAGACTTTGATCAGGCTCCTGTATTCTAGTTATTTTATCTATATGAATTTGTATAGTACCCTTAAAATCCTTTGCAGTTCCAGTTATATTGGCTACACAACCAGGAGTAATTTCCCGAAAAATTTCCTCACTATTATTCCAAATTTTGCCATCATAACTTTTAAGACCGGTACTAATCTGAAGATGGTAGTATTCTCTACCGTTTTGACCTACCTTCTTACTTATTTGCCTAACTATTACAGGCTGGTTTTCAAGCCTGTCATTTTGACTCAAATGCAGCATAATATCACCTCATCTAATATTATACATAAAATATTTGCAAAATACACACAATGTATCAATATAAGAGAAATTTTATTTTGGCACAACTATGTTTCATCATCAGTTAAATGTTGGGTTGATATTGAAAAAATTATAAATTCATGTATAATATATAAATAGGCAGGATATATTTATAATATTGACTGGGTGTAGCGCAGATGGTAGCGCGCATGAATGGGGTTCATGAGGTCGCAAGTTCAAATCTTGTCACCCAGACCAGTAAAAGTCTGTAATCTTAATAGGTTGCAGACTTTTAGTTTTTTGTATTTATAGGGATTTCTATGGTTTGCTAATCCCTTTCTAATCTGTAATAAAAAACAGGTGTAATTTGGATTGTGTAGTGCTTGTTTAAAGTGAAAAAAATAGACTCGATTCAATTATAATGGAGAACCTGGAATAGGTTCCCCATTAATAACAGAAGATATTTTCAATGAAAAGCACTAAACAATGTTTCCTCCAATTTTATAACAGCTTCTTGCTGCATTTCTGGCAGCACATGTGAGTATATGTCTAATGTAATACCTATCATTGAATGTCCCATCCTTTCTGATACCACCTTTGCATTAACTCCTTTTAGAAGAAGTAATGTTGCATGTGTATGCCTCTTATGTGGAGCTCCCTATAATAGACAGTTTCTTGTTTTTTGAAATTCAGATAAATATGTGTTATACTTTTATAAAATCCGATTAATGTAAATTTTAGATAAAATAAATTAGCAAAATTGGATAAAGTAAAACTATTTTATTAATAGCAGATAACGCCACGAATGACATAATCAGAAATGGGGGGATTATTTATGACTGACAATAATAAAGAGCTGGAATGGAAAACTCGTAAAGAGAGAATTGATACAAAGCTTATTTCCCTTGGTTGGGATATTATCAATTACAATTCTGCAATGGATAAAGTCAGCTTAACTAACCATGCTGTTTATGAATATCAAACTGCTAATGGACCTGCGGATTATGCTCTTTTTGTTAGTGGAAAGCTACTTGGTTTTATCGAAGCAAAAAAGGTTTCTACTAATCCACAGGAAGTACTTGGACAATCAAAAAGATATTCCAGAGGTGCATTCGATGGTGTTGGCAATTGGGATGGGTATAGAGTCCCCCTTCTCTACTCAACAAATGGAGAAAAAGTTTGGTTTTTAGATATTAGGAATAGCAAAAACATTCGCAGGGAAATTAAAGATTATCACACCCCAGGAGCAATTAAAGAGATCTTTGAGAGGGATATTGATTGTGTATTAAATAAGTTAAAGAACATTTCTATTAAGGAAAACACAAAGCTTCGCCCATATCAAGAGCTAGCAATTATTAATACAGAAAAAGCATTAATAAACAATAAACGACAAATGCTTATTGCAATGGCTACTGGATCAGGAAAAACCTTCTTAACTGTATCTCAAATATATCGTTTTTTAAATTCTGGGGTAGCGAAACGCATACTATTTTTAGTTGATAGAAAAGCACTTGCTGCACAGGCTGTGAGAACTTTTTCATCTTTTGACACACCAAATGGATTGAAATTTGATTATGAGTATGAAATATATAGTCAAGCCTTTAGAAAAGAGGATTTTGGTGATGATGAACCCTTTAATCCAAAAGTTTTACCAAATGAATATCTAACAAAGCCAGGTGCAGAACACACATTTGTTTATGTATGCACCATTCAAAGAATGGCTGTGAATCTATATGGAAAAGATGCAATTTCCAGTGAAAGTCTGGAGCTTGAGAGTGATATACTAGATAACAGCACTCTTGATATTCCAATCCATGCATTTGATATGATAATTGCAGATGAATGTCATAGAGGTTATACCTCAAAGGAAACTTCTACCTGGCGCAATGTGCTTGAATATTTTGATGCAGTAAAAATTGGTTTGACTGCTACACCTGCACCTCATTCTTTAAGTTTGTTTAATGAGGTTGTTTATAGATATACAACAGAACAGGCTATAGAAGATGGTTATCTAGTGGATTATGAAGCTGTGAAAATCAAATCTGATATTAAAATCAAGGGTGCATTTTTACATGAGGGTGAGCATATAGGGCTAATTGATAAGACAACTGGAAGAGTTGTTTATGATGAATTGGAGGACGAGAGAGAGTATTCATCCTCTGAAATTGAAAGCAAAATAACTGCACCTGACAGTAACCGAAAAATCATACAGGAAATTGCCAAGTATGCAGCAAAGCATGAGGAAGAAACAGGTCACTTTCCTAAAATGCTTATTTTTGCAGTAAATGATTTGCAGCATACCTCCCATGCTGACCAGGTGGTAAGAATTTGCCGTGAAGTATTTAACCGTGGAGATGCTTTTGTGCAGAAAATCACCGGAAGCCCAAGTGTAGATCGCCCACTGCAAAGGATTAGGGAGTTCAGGAACCGTCCTAATCCAGAAATAGTGGTAACTGTAGATATGCTTTCCACCGGTGTTGATATACCTGCCATTGAATTTATTGTGTTTATGCGTCCTGTTAAATCAAGAATACTCTGGACACAAATGCTGGGACGGGGGACTCGTCTTTGTCCTGAAATAAATAAAACACATTTTACTATATTTGACTGCTTTGATGGCAGTTTAATTGAGTATTTCAAAAACACAACTGAATTTACAATTGAACCGCCCCAGAAAGATACTGTTTCACTTGAACAGGTTATTGAAAACATTTATAAAAATAATGATAAAGAATACAATACCAATGTTTTAATAAAAAGGCTGCGCCGCATTGAGAAGAATATGAGCGGAGAAGCCAGGGAGATGTTTTCAGAATACATTGTTGATGGAGATATTGGGAAATTTGCAGGGAAGTTGAAGGAAAGGCTAAAGGATGATTTTACAGAGATAATGAAGCAATTACGTGACAAAGGCTTTCAAGAGCTGTTGCTTAACTATCCAAAGGGGCATAGCTCATTTGTTATTGCCTATGAAGCTGTTGACAATGTATCCTCTGAATGGCTGATTCGTGAAGGAAATGATTATGTTAAGCCTGAGGATTACCTTGTTTCCTTTGAACGTTTTGTCAGGGAAAATCCTGAACAGATAGATGCAATTGAGATATTATTAAAAAGGCCTAAGGAATGGAAAACAGATGTACTCAGCGAGCTTAGAAATAAGCTTAAAATGAACAAGTTTTCAGAACCAGACCTACAGAAGGCTTACTGTATTGTATATAATAAGGCTCTTGCTGATATAATCTCAATTGTTAAGCACAGCGCCAAGGATGAGTCACCCATCTTAACTGCACAGGAAAGAGTTGAGCTTGTTATGCGCAGGATAATGAGGGAAAAAAGCTTTACTCTAGAGCAGGTAAAGTGGCTTGAGCTGATTCGAGAACATCTAGTTGAGAATCTGACCATAGATATGGAGGATTTTGAATTGATGCCTGTGTTTACACGCCAGGGTGGCAGGGCAAAGGCTAGAAAAATATTTAGTAACGAATTTGATAAGCTCATTAAGGAATTAAATGAGCTTATTGCATCATAAAAGCAAAGGAGAAAATAAAATGACTGATATAGTAAATACCCTATGGGGATTTTGCCACACTCTGCGCCATGATGGTATGGATTATGGTGACTATATAGAACAATTGACATATCTGCTGTTTTTAAAGATGTCAAATGAAAAGGAAATTGAAATTCCATCCTATAAAATAACAGATGAAACAGGAAAGACAACAGAGGTTTCATGTGATTGGGATACTCTTAAAGTTAAATCAGGAGGAGACATTTTAGAACATTACACCAATGTTTTAAATACCCTTAAAAAGCAAAAGGGTATGCTTGGGGATATTTTTAACGGAGCTATGCCACGTTTTAATAACCCAGTTAACCTAAAACAGGTTATAAATATGATTGATAAGGAAGAATGGACAGCAATGGAGGTTGATGTCAAGGGTGCTGCATTTGAGGGACTGCTTGAAAAATCTGCAGCAGAGGGCAAAAAAGGAGCAGGGCAGTTTTTTACTCCTAGAGTACTTATTCAATCTATTTGCAGAGTAATGAAGCCAGACCCAAGAGTAACAAAGGATTTTAAAATATGCGATCCTGCCTGTGGAACCGGAGGGTTTTTAATGTATGCATATGAATGGCTAATGGATGAAACTGGCGGCGCATTGGATAGAGCTGATGTAAAAATAATAAAATCAGCTACCTATTACGGACAGGACCTGGTTGCAAGACCTCGAAGGCTTGCACTTATGAACCTATATCTTCATGGACTTGAACCTAATATACATTTAGGTGATACTATCTATGAGCCAGACCGAGGAGAAAGGTTTGACTGCATTTTAACCAATCCTCCATTTGGAACTAAGGGTGCTTCACAGGCTCCGGAGAGAGAGGATTTCACCATTGAAACCTCAAATAAGCAGTTAAACTTTTTACAGCATATTTTAACTACATTGAAAAAAGGTGGTCGTGCAGCGGTTGTATTACCTGATAACTGTTTGTTTGAAGATAAAGCAGGAGAAGTATTTGAAATACTTATGCAGGATTGCAATGTGCATACTGTATTAAGATTGCCAAGAGGAACCTTCACCCCTTACAGCCAAGGAGTAAAGGCCAATGTTGTATTCTTTCAAAAGGGATTACCTACGGAAAATGTATGGATATATGATGCACGTTCCAATGTGCCTGGTATAACAAAAAAAGACAGACCACTGACAAAGCAGCATTTTACTGAGTTTGAAAGTTGTTTTGGCAAAGATCCTAATGGCAGAAGTGAGAGAAAGGATTTAGGAGAGGAAGGCCGTTTTAGGCGTTTTCATATTAGTGAAATTAAAGATAGAAATTATAAACTAGATATAACCTGGCTCAAGGATGATAGTATTGAGGACAGCGAAAATCTTCCTGAGCCAACAGAACTTATCTCAGATGCAATAGGAGAGATCGAGAGTATATTGAGTGAGTTGAATGAGGTGTTTGCTCTGATGGACGGTGATGGGAATGAGTAGTTTGCCAAAGGGGTGGAAAGAAGAAAAGCTTGGAGACATATCTACTTTAAATTATGGAAAAAATTTGCTTACAAATAAGTTTTTAGATAAAGGTTATCCTGTTTTCGGTGCTAATGGACATATAGGATATTATTCAGAGTATCACTTTGAAGAAAAACAGCTTCTAATGACTTGCAGGGGTGCTACTTGTGGAAATATAAATGTAAGTGTCCCATACTCTTTTGTTACCAATAATTCAATAGTTATTAAGGATTTTAAAACAAAAGTATATTTTGATTATCTTAAAAGAATACTTATGTGGTTATCTAAAGATAGTATTATTACTGGAACTGCCCAACCACAAGTAACAATTCAGAATCTACAAGAATTATTAATACCACTACCGCAATCAATTGATGAACAAATAAGAATTGTTGAACAACTAGAACTGCTGTTCGAAAAAACAAATAGTGCAAAAGAGAGACTAGAGAAAATTCCTACAATATTAAAGCGTTTTCGCCAAAGTGTATTGTCCTCTGCCTGTTCCGGCAGACTGACTACTGATTGGAGGAAAAAAAATGAATGTGGGGAGTGGGAAGATACAGTTTTGTCAGAGGTAATCATAGGTAAACCTCGGAATGGGTATTCTCCCGTCGGAGTAAAATATCAAACACCTTATAAAAACCTAACACTATCTGCAACGACATCTGGGAGATTCAAGAAGGAATGCTTTAAGTATGTTGATATTGATATTACAGGTGATTCGTATTTATGGCTGAAAACTAATGATATTCTAGTACAAAGAAGCAATTCTTTGGAATATGTTGGGACATGTGCAATTTATGATGGAGAAAATAATGAATTCATATATCCTGATATTATGATGAAGGTGGTAGCTAATATTGATAAAGCCCTACCGCATTATTTAAATTATGCATTATCCACTCTAGAAACACGAACTTACTATATGAATAATGCAACTGGAACAGCAGGTAACATGCCAAAAATTAATCAACCCACAGTTATGGGTACTCCTATTATGCTTCCTCCTCTTGATGAACAAGAAGAAATTGTCCGCCGGGTTGACAAGCTCTTTGCACTAACTGACAAGATTGAACAGCGTTACAAAAATGCAAAAGCGCAGATCGAGCGTGTAGAAAAAGCAATTTACGCAAAGGCATTTCGTGGTGAACTTGTTAGGCAAGGAGAATAAAATTTGCCTTTTGAAATGATAAACATGAAAAAATAAAATAAATAAAAGGCAGCTAACTATTTTAATATCTTATTAAAATAGTTAACTGCCTTTTATATTTTGAAATATTTGATTTAATTGTATGTTTGATCTTTACTGCTAATTCTAACATAATTAATTACCTTGTTATCCATGTAATGAAATCACCTCCGTATTTTGCTGTTAAAATAATTACATTACCTATGTTTGCAAAAGTCAATGGGTTTATAAACATATTTATAAAAACAATCTTATACTTTTATAAACAATGGTCAATATGGTTGTCATGCTATTTGTAAAAGTACACTTTAACAAACACTTACTTATTACTATAAATGGACAAGCAATACTTATATATATTGATAAATAAGACTACATAAAATTAGATGAACCCGTTCAATTTGTGTTAAAAACTGAAAATTAACTACATATTTTTATTTGATGTTATAAAAAAATAAAAATAAGACTATAAAGCTAATGGTAAAGTTATGAAGCATTAATTAAATTTTGATAATAAATAAGCCTATAAGCCATATGAATGCAATATTTTATAATAAATTGATTGAATAGAGTAGCATTATGATATGCTACCTTTTTTTTATTATGTAAAACTAAAAATAACAATGGATATTATTGAAATAGAAGGAATTTGAGTAAATTTGTAGAATGTAATTTGTATTAGAGCTATCAAATTGTCTATGTTATACTTCTGATGAAGATTACAATTATTATTTAATGTAACTAATAGCCATAATGTGCAGTTAGTAGTTGAACCTTTTTATAGATAGGGGGGGGAATATGACACTTGAAAAACATTTAGAAATACTATCCAGAGAGAATGATAGAAATTTAAAACTTTATCAAACATGGGGTATATTAAAACGTATTTTTTCACAGAAACTAGAAAGTGTTAGTTTGTACTTTCCACATTTTAGTTTGCATAATTCTACACATTCAGAAACTATATGTATGCAAATAGAAAGATTTTTGGGTGAAGAAAGAATTAGTATGTTGAGTTCTACAGATACATGGATGATGTTATCTGCTTTTTATGGGCATGATTTAGGTATGGCTATAGAATTTGAAGAGGTACATGACTTATTCCAGAAGGATGAGTTTAAGGAGGAGTTGTATAGATTATCTTTGCAACAAGACGAAATATCGTTGGTGGCTAAAAGACTGTTATACTGTGACTCTGTTTCAAGTATAGGTGAGGTATTAAATTATAAAAATTCCTTGGAAATATATAGTGATATACAGATTATTATCGAAAACAGCTTTAGAAACATCCATGCTAAAAGAAGTAGTAATTACATTAAGTCTCATCCAGAAATTTTTCCGGACATTCCTGAACGATTTGTTAACCTATTGGGTGATATATGCGAAATACACCAAAAAAATATAAAATCACTTATGAATTTACCTTATAAAAGCAATGGTATAACCAATGACTATATGCATCCAAGGCTTATTGCAGCATTATTATGTTTAGGGGATTTATTAGATTTGGATAATGATCGTTTTAATGAATATATTATAAAATCCGCTACTCCTTTGCCTAAAAACTCTTATTTACATCTACTAAAGCATAAATCGGTGAAGCATTTTTTGGTTGAACAAGAAGGAATTGAAATAAAGTTTGATACTGAAAATATAGAAGTATACCGTTTAATGAGGGATTGGTGTAATTTGATTGAAGAAACTTGCAACTTTTTATTAATTAATTGGGATAAAATTTCTTCTAAAGATTTTGGAAATGCTCCTATCCTTTGTAAAAAGGAATTGTTACTTAATCATAGCGAAAAATGGTTAGCATATTCAGATTTAAAGTTCACTATTACCAATCAACGAGCTATTGAACTCCTTCAAGGTGCAAATATTTATAAAGACAAATTTGTCTGTGTAAGAGAACTCATACAGAATGCAATTGATGCAACGCTAATTCAAATATGGGAAGAACTAACTGAAAAGGATGCCTGTAAATATAATAGCAAGTGTAATCCATGTGACTTACCAACGGATACTTTTCTTAGATATGCAATAGAAGTTAATGTATCGATGGATACAGAAAAAAATGTAGTTGTTACAGTACATGATAAAGGAACAGGTATAAATATTGAAGAAGTAGAACGCATATCTAAAATTGGAAATACAGCAAAGTCCAAGAAGTCGGTGATTATAGACACTATGCCTCAATGGTTCAAACCTTCAGGAGCGTTTGGTCTTGGATTACAATCTATTTTTTTACTGACTGATAGGTTTGAAATTATCACTAAGACAGATAATGAGTCAGCGAAGAGAATTATTATGGAAAGTGGAAGCACAGGAAAAGGATACATTCTTGTTGATGATTATGATGATGCTTTCTCTCGAGGAACAAAAGTTGTTTTTAAAGTTGATCTTTTAAAAATTACAATGAATGATTTATACTGTTCTGAATATCATTACAAGACAACCCCAAAATGTGATTTAATTATGAGTGAAATTAATAATGATTATAATAATTTATATAAGGATGCTTTGCCATTTACCTTATCGAGACGTCAAATCACAGATTATATACCAGTAACGATAAAATTGTATAATTCATATTTAAGTTTAGAACAACAAATATTACAATATGACAGTATTTTTCTAGAAGAAAATATGTGGAGTGAAGGTGGGTTTTTAGAATCTAGTGGGGAAGAAATTTTATTTAGATATTATGACAAAGAAACTATGACAATATGTAAACTGGAGTTATCAGGATTAGGAAATCAAAATAATGTTTATGGGGAATATACATATTTAAAATCAAAATTTAATGAGACTATATTTTTTAAAAATGTACATGTAAAGAGTCGCATAAATGAAGTTTATACGGAACAAATGCAAGCAGTATATAGGGATATCGATTTTTCAATAAATTTTTTAGGAAATGATGCAGAAAAAATGCTTACTATTAGTAGAAACGATATAAAAAAGGAGTATGAATATGATTTTAAACTATTTTGTGACCGTAGTATAGAAAATACCATAAAAAAATTATTAGATGTTATCATAAAAGGTTACTCAATAAATAGTTTAATTTTAGCAAAGCTTTATCAATTATCTATATTCTATAATTATTGTTGCAATGAGTTTTATACAAAATACAAAACCAAATTAGAACAGAACAACTTTAACAATTACTTTGATTTAGAAAGTAATGAAGTTACAGTAAATTTTAATGAATTAAAAGATAAATCTATTAATTTTCTTTTTGAGGAAGTTGATGCAACAATTTTTTCGTTAATAGAGGCTGGAGAGATTCCTGAATTGATAGAACAGAATAAGCGATACTTTTTATTGAAAAATGAAAATAAAAGTCACCATGTAAAGAAGCACATTTTAACCCATATGATCTCAAAAATATTTATAGCAAAGGTTAACGAGAAATATTACCACTGTATTGAGGCGATACCTTTTAAGACTACTAGTACTTATGCGGTGTATGAAAAGGACAATTTTATAGTCTTGAATGATTTTGTTTGTGCTATATATCATGATTTAAGGTGTATAAGAGCAAATCAGAAATATTTAAAACTAAGTACTCCATTAAACACACAATTAAGTTTTAATAACAATCATCATGTTAATGAAATGATGATTGAACTACCTTTTAGCGAAGAGCAACGAGCAACTTTAAAAGACTTTGTTAAAAATCCTCAATCTTTATTCAATAAGGCACTTTTATTAAATAAAACATTCGAGTCAACAGAATTTAAATCTAATGTAGTTTATATAACAGGGTATAATCATGAAAAAGTGGGTGATACAGCAGATCTATATAAAAAATTTCTTGAAGAATTAATAAGCTTACTCACAAATAAAACATATGAACTTTACTTAGAGTTTATTGTGGAATATTTAAAGAGACGTCCTAATTGGCGAGAAGGGATATATGAGACGATAGAAAATAATGACTATATTACTTTTTAAATAATTATTATGTTAATAAAAAACTATGTAAAATCAAATTAAGGTGTTGTAAATGACAAGTATGGTTATACAGACTTTTTAAGCGCGAGATTCATAATAGCAAAAAGGTGATAACTATAGGATGTTTGATAGAACTGGAAAAGAGATAAAGGCACTTAAATATGTATAAAACATCATCAAAATGTGTCCAAGTATGTTCTAATGATGAAAACAGAAGAAAAGTTAAGTTTCAACCTCCCGATAAAAAAATATTCTTGAATCTAGACGAAGATTTAAGTACTAAAGTTTCTAATTTATACGTCGCATTTTTATTGAAAAAACATTTTATTCTGAATGAAATGCTAATCTATTGCTAATCCATACCCACTTTAATCAACTTTTTTAGGTTGTTATCAACGTGCATAAACTTATGCTGAGATTTGCTATTACTCGTTGGAGCATTGATAATACTAACAGAGAACCTAAATGGGGTTCATGAGGTCGCAAGTTCAAATCTTGTCACCCAGACCAGTAAAAGTCTGTAATCTTAAGGGATTGCGGACTTTTTAATTTATAGTACGCCATGGAGAATCTTTTTTCGTATATAAGTAAGCATAACATTGAAGGAAGCAGGATATACTTTACATTCAGCTTTATTTGATTTAATGTAACAGTACTTGCTTCTGCCTCACAGTAAAGAGTGAAGTGTAAACGTAAAGAGACAGGCACCAAAAATATCTTAGCAATTTCATGGTAACATTATAATATTATATGTATAATATATTTGAACAAGGGGGGGTATTAATGCTATGGACGACAAGCTAAAATTCCAACTAGTCTTAATTTTCAACAAATACCCAGATGTCGAAAAGGTAGTCCTATTTGGTTCCAGAGCCAGAGGTGATTACAAATATAATTCTGACATAGACCTATGCATATTTGGGGAGAAATTAAATCACCTAACATTGGCAAAAATCAATATGGATATTAGTGAATTAAATACACCCTTAAATTTTGACATATTGGCATTTAATGAATTAAATAAGAAAGAATTAATAAACAACATATTAAAAGAAGGGGTTGTAGTATATGGCTCTTAAAAGAATGGATGAGAGAAAGAAGGATTTCTTTAATGCACTAAATAGATTACAGGAAGCATTAGAAAAGGATCTTAATGATGACATAGTAGTAGATGGAATTATTCAAAGATTTGAATTTACATTTGAGCAGAGTTGGAAGGTTATGAAGCTGTATTTGGAGGACCAGGGAGTGTTGGAAGAGGCATTGTCACCAAGAAGCACCATAAGGGCAGCCTTTGAGCACAAAATGATTTCCAATGGTGACCTATGGATAGAAATGATGCTAGACAGAAATAGAGCATCTCATATGTATGACGAATCAACAGCCAATGAAATGGTAAAACGAATGAAGGAAATATATATATTTGAGTTTGATAAGTTAAGGGGTTTTTTAAGATATTAAATAAGCAATAGATGTTCATGACACCCCAGGTTAAAATCTTACCACTTAAAACTAGTAAAAGTCTGTAATCTTAATAGGTTCAGGCTTTTTATTTTACGGATTTATAATATTTTTATACAAAATATATGAGAAGAAAGGTGCAATTACATTTATAACTATAGCAAACTAATAAAAATTTAACATAATAAGGCAATAAATAAAATAGAATAAATTATAGCATTCATAATATTGCAGATAAGTACTAAAAATCTTATGATAAACAATTTAAAAAATGCACTCAAGACATAAAAATATGATAAATGATTATATAATAAGTAACCAAGCTATATTAATACTTCTAGGTGGTGAATTGGGTGCAGGAATATGACATTATTGAATGCATAAGAAAAGCTCATAATAAATTACTGGCTGCTCAAAATAAATTTATG
Source organism: Clostridiaceae bacterium (assembly GCA_041639705.1). GTDB lineage: Bacteria > Bacillota > Clostridia > Clostridiales > Caloramatoraceae > JARDZI01. The sequence goes on from JBEQBT010000011.1 coordinate 24,832, forward strand.
TATGCAACAGAAAATGATGTGCAAGTTGCAATAGCAGAATTAAATGCTGCTGAGACACATCTTAATAGATTATACGAATTAGCTAAAAAAGAAGGAGTAAAAGCTGAGTATAAACTTTACAAAAACGGTTTTCCTATAGGCTAAAAAAATAAATAAAATTGTTTAAAACATAGGGCTGTTCATATAATCCTAAAAAATTGAACAGTCTTTGTTTATTTGTTATAAACAAAGGTGTTTAAAAATTTTTTAGGTTTTAAAAAAAAGCATGATTTAAAATTAATTGCGAAAAATAGTAGTGTTGTGTAGCAAAACAACGTTTTATGTTATATTATATAATATAACATACCCGTAGGGGGTAATTGAAATAATACTAGGAGGGGAAAATATGGAGATAAGAGTAACACCTTCTGCAGCTGAAGAATTGAAGGGTAAGATGACAGAACAGGGAGAAAATAGTGGGGTAAGGGTTTATGTTGCAGGTATGGGCTGAGGTGGTCCAACGTTTGGTTTGACTCTGGATGAGCCAAAGGAAACAGATAATATTTACGAAGTTGAAGGAGTAAAGGTATTATTCGATAAAGAAACTTCTAGATATACAAAGGGCTTTGAAATAGATTATAGAAATTCAGTATTCGGAAAAAGGTTTTCCGTTTCTCAATTATATGGCGGAGGTTCCTGTCATTAAATAAGAGGTTGTTGCAAACTACTAAAAAAATAACTATTTCACATAAAACTTATGGCTGTCATCCTGAATGTAGTGAAAGATCTTCCCTATGGTACGTATAAGATCCTTCACTGCGTTCAGGATGACTTTGACACTTGCAGTGACTTTCATAGCAATGACATCCTCTTTATTATATTTGACTAGTTAAGAAATAATATATAGTATATAATTTAAAGAAGTGGAAAAGAGGTGCTTTGCATGAATGAAATAGTTATAACCAGAAATGAGGCTGGACAAAGATTTGATAAGTTTTTGAGAAAGTATTTAAAAAGTATGCCATTAAGTGCAATTTATAAAGCAATAAGAACAAAAGAAATAATTGTAAATGGTAGTAAATCCAGTGAGAAATATATATTAAGTGAGGGGGATATTGTTAAATTTAATATAGTAATAGAGGATGTTAAGAAGAAAAAGGAACTTAATTTTATGGAAATTGATTATGATTTTAAAACACATTATGAGGATGATAATATTTTAATAGTAGAAAAGAAAGCAGGACTTCTTGTACACCCAGATGAAGGAAAGGAAATGACACTTACAGATCAGGTGATGTCTTACCTTTATGATTCGGGAAAATATAACCCTGAGGATGAAAAAACCTTTTCACCTTCACCCTGTAATAGACTAGATAGAAACACTGAAGGACTTGTTATGTTTGCTAAAAATTTTGATACATTAAGATCAGTTAATGAAACAATTAGAAATGGCGGTATAACCAAATATTACACTGCACTTATAAAGGGTAAAATTGAAAATGATACATATAGAGCTTATATAATAAAGGATGAAAAAACAAACAGGGTTAAGGTTTATAAGGACAGAGTAAAAGACTCAAAGGAGATAATTACTAAGGTTATTAACATAGATACAATTGGTCAATACTCCCTGGTAGATATTGATCTAATTACTGGGCGAAGTCATCAAATTAGAGCACATCTTGCATGGTTGGGGAATCCAATAATAGGAGATCCAAAATATGGAGAGAAAAAAATAAATAATTATTTTAAGGACAGATATGGATTAAGTAACCAATACTTAGTTGCTTACAAACTAGAATTTAAGGATTGTACAGGTACAATAAATTATCTTGAGGGAAAAACCGTTACAATGGCTCTTTCACCTATTCTGAAAAAGATAAAAAACGATGTTTTAAAGTTTTAAACCGGGGCCACCCGGTTTTTTATATTATAATATTTATTTATTTTTGTAGGATAACTTAATTTTTGTAGATACTTTATGTAAATTAGAAAAAATTATCCAATTTAAATTGGATTTATATTGTAAAACTATCCAATGTAGGTTATATTATACTTATATCAATAAATTTGTCATTTCATATTCATGGGCTTAAGCTAATATATAATTATTTGCAGCTAAAAATACTGCTATCTGGTGAATATATGTTTATATTCGCTTTTATTTGTCTAAATTTTGAACATAATAACTGAATATACGTTTATATTTATTTTCTAAAGCCTTATGTGAACTAATAATTTTGTTTATAATAATTTTTTATTATAAATTTTTATTAAAATCAGGAGGTGCTATAATGTTCAAATCCATGAAAAAGCTTTCAGCTTTATTACTGTCATTGGTCATGGTATTTTCCCTATTTAGTGGAGTACAAGTAAAAGCTGCAAGCAATCAAGTAAAGCTTAACATACTTGCAACAAGTGACGTTCATGGAAGATTTATACCATGGGAATATGCAACTAATAGTGCGTACAAGAATGGAAGTTTAGCTAGAGTTGCAACTATAGTTAAGGAAGTTAGGACTGCAAATCCTAATACAATTCTTGTAGACAATGGAGACACAATCCAGGATAACTCGAGCCAGATTTTCTTTGAAGATGAGCTTCATCCAATGATGGTTGGAATGAACCTCATTGGATATGATACCTGGACACTTGGGAACCATGAATTTAATTATGGAGTTCCAACTCTTGAAAAGGTTATGAAGCAATTCAAGGGCAAAGTTTTAGCAGGTAATGTATATAAACCAGATGGAAGCCCCCTTGCAGCTCCATATGCAATAGTTGAAAAGGGTGGAGTTAAGGTTGGCATAATTGGAATGACCAATCCTAATATTGTTAAATGGGATAAAGCAAATCTTGAAGGCTACAAGGTAACAAGTCCAATTGAAGAAATCAAAAAGGCTGTAGCTGAATTAAAGGGCAAAGTTGATGTAATGATTGGTGTTGCTCACGTTGGACCAGATCCGGAATATGGAAACGATGATGGTGCAGATGTAATTGCACAAGCAGTCCCGGAGCTTACAGCAATAATTGCAGGACACGAACACTCAGTTGTTCCAGAAGTAAAAGTTAACAATGTTTTAATTTCAGAGCCAGGCAGATATGGTGACAATGTAGTAAATCTTGAAATTACTCTCACAAAAGATTCAGCTGGAAAATTTACTGTAGTTAATAAAGGGACAGATGTTAAAATAGGTTTAATAGCTTCAAAGGATTATGAACCTGATGCAGATTATTCTGCAAAACTTAAATCATATGATGATAAAGCAATTACAGATTCAAAGATTGTTATAGGAAAACTTGAAGGTGGAGACTTAGTTGCTCCAGAGGCAGTTAAGGGAATCCCAACAGCACAGATTCAAGAGACAGCAATGATTAAGTTAATAAATGATGTTCAGATGTACTACACAGGTGCTGAAGTATCAGCAGCAGCTGCATTCAGTACATCCGCAAATATAAAAGAAGGGGCCATAACAAAAGCAGGAACATCAGATATATACAAATATGACAACACTCTATACAAGCTTGAGGTAACTGGCAAGCAGTTAAAAGCTTATATGGAATGGTCAGCAACATATTACAATACATTTAAACCAGGGGATTTAACAATTTCATTTAACCAGAATATCAGAGGATATAACTATGATATGTTCTCAGGAGTTAAATACGATGTAGACATATCAAAGGAACCAGGCAGCAGAATAGTAAACCTTACAAGAATGAACGGAACACCTATTAAAGATGATGAGGTTTTAACTCTTGCAGTTAATAATTATAGATCAAACAGCCAGTTAAGCTCTTATGGACCTGTATATAAGGAAGGGGAAGCACT
>JBEQBT010000012.1:0-26173 GCA_041639705.1 Clostridiaceae bacterium
ATTTTTAATATTGGGGACACATTATGTGAGGATCAATCGAAAGTACAGTTTGAGGGCATTCCAAAATTTGCTCCTGAGCACTTTGCTAGAATATCAACTACAAATTCTCTCAAACGAAAGCAATTTTTAAAAGGTGTTTCCCAGCTATCAGAAGAAGGAAGCATACAGGTTTATAAGGTCCCTAATATAGGAGTTGAGGAATTAATAATAGGTGTTGTTGGGGTGCTTCAATTTGATGTACTTGAGTATCGCCTTAAAAATGAATATGGTGTTGATATTAATATTTACCAGCTTCCATATAGATATATCAGGTGGGTTGAAATGGCTAACTTTAACCCAAAAACCTTTTCCATTACAATGGACACAAAGTTAGTTGAAACAGAAGATAAGCAGCCAGTACTCCTATTCCAAAATGAATGGTCAATAGGCACTGTAGAAGAGAGAAATAAAAAAGCTATATTAAAAGAAATTTCTTTTTAATGAAGGATTGCTATATAAAACCCATTTGATATTATCACTTGTCATTAATATAAAAAAAATATGAAAATTAATGCCAAAGGCGTTGTAATCCTGAACGCAGTGAAGTATCTTAGCATGAGTACTTACAAGATTCGACCCTAACGCTCAGAATGACAGAGTCCAGCTTTCATCCTTATTTGTGCTGGCGTGGTGGTTAACATGAAAGTCACTGCATGTGTCAATGTCATCCTGAACCCAGTGAAGGATCTTATAAGCATCATAGTGAGGATCCGACCCTAGGATCAGGATTACATGAGAAGTGGTTCATATTAATGAGGGGTTTATGCTTTTTTGATATCCTAAAAACTAAAAGCCACATGAGAAAAAAATCATTTTTTTTCATGTGGCTTTTAGTTTTTTATTCTGTAATACCAGCCATTAACTTGCCTAGCTGTTCTCTTGTTGCATCCTTCTGATTAACTATGCCCATAACCTTACCACTATACATTACGAGGATACGATCAGATATTTCCATCAGTTCATCTAATTCAGTGGAAACCATCAAGACTGCAGTACCTCTGTCACGCTCCTCAATCATACGAGACTGAATATATTTAGTTGCACCAATATCCAAACCACGTGACGGATGAACTGCAATAAGCAGTTCCGGTTCACGGTCGAGTTCACGGCCAACAACAAATTTCTGCTGATTACCTCCGGATAAGTTTCCAGCCATCTCCTTTATGCTAGGTGTCTTTACACTAAAGGTCTTGCAGATTTCCTCACAATGCTGTCCGATCCAATCCTTGTTTAATATACCATTCTTGGAGTATGGAGGCTGGTCATAGCACATTAATATCAGATTTTCCTCTACAGTCATACCTTTTATCATACCCATCTTGTGCCTGTCTTCAGGTATATGTGAAACATTGTGTTTTAAAATCTGCTTTGGTGTTTCGTTTGTACAATCTACTAAGTCAATAAAGAATTTACCACTGTTAACTTTATATAATCCGGTAATACATTTAACAAGCTCAGATTGTCCGTTTCCATCTACTCCACACACTCCAAGAATTTCACCTGCATGGACAGAAAAACTTACATCAGTTAGAACAGGACGCTTGTCATTGTTAATGGCACAGAGATTTTCAACTCTAAGTATCTCATTACCTACACACGCATCCTTCTTTTCAGTAACAAGCTCCACATCCTTACCAACCATTAACTTGGCAAGTTCTTCCTTATTGTAAACATCCTTTATTGCTACTGTTGCAGCCACACGTCCTAGACGAAGCACTGTACAGCGGTCACATATTTCCATGATTTCTGCAAGCTTATGACTTATAAATATAACTGTTTTCCCTTCAGAGGTAAGCTTGCGAACCATATCAAACAATCTCACAACCTCCTGGGGCGTCAGCACCGCAGTAGGTTCATCAAGTATAAGCAAGTCAGCATCACGATATAGTGCCTTTAGAATTTCAAGCCTCTGCTGCTGCCCAACGGAAAGGTCCTCTACCTTTGTCCATGGGTCAATTTCCATGTTATATCTTTTTGCCATTTCCTTAAATTTTTCTGCAGCACTGTTAAGATTTAGTACCAATTTATTATCCTTTAAACCTAGAATAACATTTTCAATTGCTGATAAGGCTGGAATAAGCATGAAATGTTGATGCACCATTCCTATACCAAGGTCAATTGCCTGCTTTGTATCTTTAATATGCACCTTATTGCCTTTAAAATAAATTTCACCCTCTGACTGGTCATACATACCATACAGTATATTCATAAGTGTTGATTTGCCCGCACCATTTTCACCTAATAAAGCGTGAACCTCACCCTTTTCCACGCTTAGTGAAACGTCATCATTTGCAACTACCGATTTAAAGCGTTTGGTAATATGCTTCATTTCCAAAAAAGCCATACTGTTTCACCCTCCCCTATTCTTTAGTATATGCTACTGCACTAGCAGCAGGTTTATTGCTTCTACGGATCATCATACAAATTGCTACTACAGTAATAACGTAGGGAAGCATAGTCAGGAACTGATAGGGTATTCCCGTATTAGCTGCCTGAAGACGATAGGAAAGAGCATCACCTGCACCGAATAACAAGGCGGCTACTAAAGCACCTCCCGGGGTGTAATTTCCAAATACAACAGCCGCAAGGGCCATAAATCCACGTCCTGAAACCATTCCTTCAGTAAAAAAGCTTAATTGGCCCATTGAAACAAATGACCCGGCAAAGCCCGTCATCAAGCCACTGAAAATAACAGCCTTGTAGCGGGTTGCCCTTACATTGATTCCCACAGTATCACATGCCTTTGGATGCTCGCCTACTGCACGAATCTTAAGTCCTATATTTGTCTTCATAAGTACAAACCATGCAATTGGAATAGTAATAAGTGTTATATACACAGGAATAGATTGATTGAATAATGCTGGTCCAAGAACGGGAATTTTAGATAATAAAGGTATAGGAACCGCATCATACACATCAATATTAGGTACGCTGGTTGAAAGTCCGAATATTACACGATTAAGGGTAATAGTAAGACCACTTGCAAAAATATTAACTGCAGTACCAACAACCGTTTGATCTGCCCTTATGGTAATTGTAAAAAAGGCGAAAATCCATGAAAAAATCATAGTTACAACCATTGCAACAATTGCACCAATCAGTACAGAACCGGTCCAGTATGAGCCAAGAACTCCAAACAATGCCCCAATTAGCATAAAACCTTCTGTTCCTATGTTTACAATTCCTGCTCGTTCACTGAATACAAGCCCCAGTGCTGCAATTAAAATAGGCATGGCTGTACGAATATCGGAAGCTAGAAAGCTGGTAATAACATCTATCATAGTGATTCAGCCTCCTTTGCATTATTTTCTTTATTCATATTCAATTTATCCCTTTTATTTTTAAATACCTTAGAAAGATTAAACACTTCTCTACCTACAACAAATATTATAATAAAGCCTTGAATCATGTATATAACTGCACCTGGAACCCTTGCCAGCATCTCCATTTTTCCTGCTCCGCTGCGCAGTGCTCCGAACAAAATACCTGCAAGCGCAATTCCAATGGGGGTATTGTTTCCAAGTAGCGCAACAGCAATACCATCAAAGCCATAGTTTGATGAAAAGCCCTGCAGTAATCTGATTTGAACAGCAATAATCTCGATAGCTCCGCCAAGTCCGGCCATACCACCAGCCAGAAACATAGCCATAATACTGTTAGTTTTTAAGTTTATACCTGCATATTGACCTGCTGTAGCATTCATACCAATAACTCTCATCTGGTAACCCTTGGTAGTTCTCCACATAAAGAAGTAGTAGAACAAAAGTGCCAGTATTACTATAAATATTCCTGCATGCAGACGGCTGCCCTCCATTAGACGGGGGAGTCTGGCAGTTAATAAGACCTGTTTTGATTGGGGATTTGAAGCTGTCGTCATATCCTTGATAGGTCCAGTTACCATAAAACTGACCAGGTTGATTGCAATGTAATTGAACATTATGGTAGTAATCAACTCACTGGCACCGAAGCGTGTCTTAAGAACCCCTACAAGCATGCCGTAGAGTGCACCGCCAAGAAAACCCGCCAGTAGTGTAAGGGGCAGATGAATTGCAGTAGGAAGGCTAATCGTGGTTCCAACAATTGTAGCGAAAAGTCCACCCATGTAAAGCTGACCTTCAGCTCCTAGATTGATGATTCCACAGCGTTTTGCAACTGCATAACTAAGACCAGTAAAAATAACAGGGCTGGCTTTTATTAGTGTTTCACCAATTGAATTCATGTTTCCAAAAGCGCCTTTTATTAAAAACCGATAAGCATCAAATGGACTGAAACCCAGTGCGGAAATTATTATTCCGCCGCCAAGCAGTGCCATTACAATAGCAACAAGTGGATAGTAGCTGTTTTTAAACAGTGACTCTGCCTTGGTTTTCATTGTATTCGCTGTCATAACTTTCCTCCTAAATAAGTTTTATACAAACCGTCTTGAAAAACTTTATCGGAACCAACAAGGATTCCGATAAAGTTCTAATATTTATGAGCTGTTATAAAATTACCAATTATTTTAAGTCAATTGTTATTTTGCCTGCTGCAAGATCATCATAGATCGTCTTTATCTTTGCCTTTATTTCATCTGAAATTCCACTGCTTGCAGGTAACCACTCGGATAGGAATACAACTCCCTTGTCAGCTCCCATTTTAATAGGATCTTTTCCAAGTTTTCCATCAAGAAACAGCTTATAAGCAGCTTCATAAGCAATTGAAGTGTCCTTGCCTATTTCAATAATTAATGATTTTGGAGCATTCTTTTGCTGGCCGATACTTGAACCAATAGCATATGAGCTTCCACTTTCTTCAGCAGCCTGGAGAACTCCAAGAGCAGCGGCATTTGCCATTGGTGAAACAACGTCAACACCTGTTTCGATCATAGCCTTTGCAGTTTCCTTTGCTTGATTTACATTGTTAAAGTTACCAGTTAAAGTTGCATTTACCTTAACGCTAGGATCTGCATATTTTGCACCCTGTTCAAAGCCCTTTCTTCCATTGATTATAGGTGTGATTTCCTCTCCGCCTATAAATCCAACGTTCTTACTCTTGCTTGTTAATGCAGATATAGCACCCATCAGGAAGCCTTGCTGCTCGTCAGCTATCTTAAGTGCAACCAGATTGTCTCCATGAGATTGTTTTCCATTGATAAGTATGAACTGTGTATTAGGATACAGTGGTGCTGCCTGAGCGCCAAAATCCTCATAACCATTTGTGCTTAAGAATATAAGGTTATAGCCTTCTGTAGCATAAGTATTTATACTGTCAGCTACGGAAGAAATTGGAACGTTTTCCTGGTAGGATACATCAGCTCCTAAGGCTTCAATCTTTTTAAGACCATTGTATGCAGTTGCATTCCAAGACATATCGCTTATTGCTCCTTGAAGAATAACAGCGACCTTCATTTTTTTAGCTGGTTCTGGGGTTGGTTCAGTAGTAACAGGAGCTTTTTTGCTACAACCGATGGTGAGAGACATTACCATAGCTAGAACTAGTACAAGTGAAAATACTTTTTTTAGTGTCATTTTCATAACAATCCCTCCGCTTTCTTATTAAAATAATATTGTTTATGGCCATAAACTTATTTGCAGTGTTCTTGATTTTCTCTGACAAGTTCAAAAGTTTTTCAATTACTTTCGAAAATCGTCATCCTGTTCTAAGAACGAACCTCGCACCTCCATTTTTTGACCATTTGGAAACAATTAATCCCAGAAGCCTTTATGCACTTCTGCTGCGGCTGCTTCAATCTCCGGTATTGGTCCGATAACAGTAATATTTATCTGCCCTCTTTCAAATACCTCTCGACATGGCAGGTCAAATGTAGGGTTTTGCTCATTACTTCAAGTAGGCTCTAGTAGGCGGCGTTCAGTCATACCATATACAACATGTCCAATATTTGCCCAGTATATTGTACCTGGGCACATTGCACAGGGTTCAGCTGTTGTTTATAGTATGCAATCCCATAGGTCTATGATTTTACATATATCAAAAGCACCACGCGCTTATGGAATTATTTCACCATGTTTCGAAGTGCTTTGCTATGCTTTTGTATACAACCTAACCCTTAAATCCTTAAGATCCTATATAAAAAGGTTTGTCCACTTTTTTTGTAATCACTTTAGCTCTTTTCATGCTCTGAATATATTGGCATTAAGATATGTAAGAAATTTGTCTTCCTGTTATAATTTTTTATTAACTAGTCAATCAGTTTTATTTATATCCATTATCTCATTTCAGGTTCTGAATATATTAAATTTAAATTAAATAGAGAATTTGTACCATTTTTGTTATAATTTTTTACTGACTAGTCAGTAAATTTTATATAATTTATTATAACAGCAATAGGTAGAAATAGTCAATATCATGAATAACGGAACTTTAAAATATTCATAGTTGTGCCAGCTCCATATCAAGACATTGATTGGGCTGACACTTTTATTAATTATTTGTCTTCAACTTGTTTTTTTATCTTAGGAAGTATAAGCTTTAATACACCATTTTCAAAACTTCCGTCTACCTTATCCCCATCAATATCATCAAAATAAAAGCTCCTATTTACATTCCCAATATATCTTATATATCCTCCATTCCCATTTTGTAAATATTGATCACTATTTGCCGTTAGTGTTAAATAATTATCTATATATTTAACATTTATGGATTCCTTTGTAACGCCAGGCAAAGCTGCTTGAAGAATATATGAATCTGGTGTCTCTCTAATCTCTGAGCTAATAATATTTCCACTTATCTGTATTGTTTGTGGAATAGGTTGAGAAACAAGATTATTAACTAATCCATTTAATATATTTTCTATAAGACTGCTTGCCAGATAGCTTCCAAATGGCGTTAACCCAAACATTTTATCACCTTCCTTTAGAAGGATAAACTTTACCTAATATCATTATATTCGTTTACATAATGTTTGTTACTATGTAATAATAAATAGGCAGTCATATAAGTTATGAACTTATATGACTGCCTATTTATTACCTCCACCTGCACACCCTATCTTCAAGTTTATCTACCACCATGAAAAGTAAAAATCCAATAATGCTTAGAACTACTATTCCTGCGTACATTTCAAGGTAGTTCACCCTCATCCAAGAATCCATTATGAAATAGCCCATTCCATATTTTGTTCCAAAGGTTTCTGTAAAAAAGAGAACAGAAATGGCTGTTCCAAGTCCAACCCTAATTGATGTTAAAAGTCCCGACAGGGATGCCGGAAGGACAATGTCCTTAAATATGCTTACCTTTGAAGCACCAAGTGAATTGTAGAAATAGTAGGTTTCCTTTGGAATATCCTTTACTGCATCCCTTGCAGCAACAATAACCTGGAAAAGTACTATAAGGATTATCATTATTATTTTGGAAGCCTCACCAATTCCAAAAAGGAGCATAACGATTGGTAAAAGCGCTATTTTGGGAACTGGATATATAAAATAAATGAATGGGGACAGCATATTATCAAGCCTCTTAAAATATCCCATAGCAAGTCCGATTGGTATTCCAATTGCCATGGACAGAAATATCCCAGCAAATATTCTAAATAAGCTGTATATGCTGTGCATTAATATTTTGCTTTTAAAAATGCTTGCAATTGTTTTCAAAACCCTAAAGGGAGATGGTATAAAGGGCACATTGGCAACTATAGAAAAAAACTGCCACAGGAGTAGTATGGTTAAAAAGGCTGTGGCTTGCCTCAAGCTTTTACTTTTCATTTCGACCATTCCTCTTTAGCTATTTTTCTCAGCTTAATACTGAATTTATAATACTCCTCATTGAGTCTCAAGTCCTTCTTCCCAAAGAGTGGGTTGTCATAAATTCCTGTTACCCTTCCTGGAGATTTGGACATTATAATTATTTTTTTACCTACATATAGTGCTTCTTCTATACTGTGGGTTACAAATAGTGTTGATACTTTATTATCATTCCATATCTTTAAAAACAAATCCTGCATCTCTTCCCTTGTTAATGCATCTAGAGCTGAGAAGGGCTCGTCCATTAATAGTATATTAGGCTTTAATATAAATGCCCTTGCTATTTCTGCACGCTGCCTTTGTCCACCGCTTAGCTGATTCGGAAATCTTGAGGTCATCTCCCCAATACCAAGCTTGTTTAAAATATATTCGGTATACTGTTTATTTACTTTCTTATGTCCATCCTTTAATCTTACTCCGATGGTTGAATTATAATATATGTCCTTCCATGGCAGCAGCCCATTGCTTTGCATAACAAGACCTATCCTATGGACCCTTGTGTCAACCCCATTTTCATCTATTAAAACACTTCCGGCATAATCTTTGATTATGCCGGATAATACATGTAAAAGTGTTGATTTTCCACAGCCAGATGGACCTATTACTGCACAGATATCCCCATCTGAAATTGTCATATTAAAATTATCAAGTGCTAAAAAATCATTTTTTTCAGATTTATATTTAACAGTAAGGCCCTTAATTTCAATCATTTAAGACTACCCCGCAAATTCATTGCTTACTAATGTCTCATACTTGTAGTTGTTTTTAATTAATTTTTTTTCTGTAAGCCAGTTTATAACCTTTGCAAAATCCTTTTCTGATGGTAAAACTGCCTTATTATACTTAGGAAGAACTAGTACATCCTTTACAGCAGTTGGAAATCCAGCCTTTTCGATTAATGCATCAATATACTTTGACTTATCCTCTTTGTTCAGATAGTCAACCGCCTTATTATATGCACCATAAAAAGCTTTTATCTCTTCCGTCTTATCCTTTGTTGCTTTTGTTGTGAATAATAGCACTCCAGGATTTATTCCAAGCTTGTCTGAGCTGTTTAATAACACTGCACCATTTTTCATTGCAGCTGATGCAAGAGGTTCAGGAAGTGTTGCCGCAGCTACTTTTCCATTCTGAAGCATTTCAAGCCTTACAGGCATCTGTGGTATGGCAACCTTTTCAACATCCTCTGCATTAAGCTTGCCTTCCTTAAGCATCATGTCAGTTGCATACTCAATAATTGTGTTCTCAGAAATTGCAATTTGGTTTCCCTTTAATTTTTCAAAGCTGTCTATTCCCTTGTCTGCATTAACCAAAAGCTTATAGCTTCCATCTGTTTTAGATGTCATCTTAACATCAAAGCCCCCCTCTGCAGCAAATGCTGCAGCAAGCATATCAGAAATTGCACCATCTATGTTTCCACTTTGAAGTGCACTGTCCCTGTCCTTGGCGCTTTTAAAGGTTTCTATTGTAATTTTAGCACCTGATTCCTCAAAATATCCATTCTGTTCTGCAATTATAAGTGGTATTGAGTCAAGATCTGGTAGTACACCTATTTTAAGCTCCTGAAGCTCCTTTTTGTTATTTGCATCGGTTGTGCTGTTACCATTGTTTGTGCTTTTTGCACAAGCTGTAAATGATAGAAGCATTGCTGCTGTTAAAATAATACATAAGAATCTTTTCAATTGTCATTCCTCCATTTTAAATATAAATTATTTTCTATTCCAAGCCCTATGAGGACTCTTCCTACTACAAAGTTTATAATATCATCTATTGTTTTTGGTCTCTGGTAAAAGCCCGGCATGGCAGGTAGAATATTTATTCCAAGCTGGCTTAATGTAAGCATATTCTTTAGATGTATTGAACTTAGAGGCATTTCCCTTGGTACTATTATAAGGTTTCGACCTTCCTTAATGCAAACATCTGCAGCCCTTCCTAGAAGATTTTTGGATACTCCATTTGCGATTTCTCCAAGGGTTGACATTGAACAGGGAACAATCGCCATTCCATCTACCTTAAAGGAACCGCTTGCAATTGGAGCAAATAAATCCTCTATATCATGAATTATCAATTTACCGCCACACTGCTTAAGCTCTAAAAGTGCCTCCTCAAGGTCCCTTTCCAATTCATAGGAGAGGACCTTTTCTCCGTTTTGAGTTAATACTGCATGTACCTCATGACCTCCCCTTAAAAGTTCTTCAATTACCCTTACTCCATAAATACTACCGCTGGCTCCAGTAATTCCAATTATGTATCTTGCCATTAAATCACCTCAATATGAATATATCTAATGTAGTAAATATTAAAAGGACAACGCTAACTATCTGGTTTATGCTGTAGGAGGCTATCTTAACATTTTTTAGCTCCTTTGGCTTTACCATTATATGTTCCATAAAAAGAAGCACTGCAGATATTGCTAAACCTATAAGATAAATTACTCCCATGTCCATATAGAAATAAAGAATTATTAAAAGTCCCACCACCATCACATGAAAGGCTGCAGATATAATAAGTGCATTTTTTATTCCAAATACAGAAGGTATTGAATAGAGTCCCTCACTTCTGTCAAATTCAACATCCTGGGTCCCATATATTATATCAAAGCCTCCAACATATAAAGTAACAACTGCTCCAAGTATAAGAGCAGGCAAATCTATGCTTCCCCTTACTGCAATCCATGCTCCAACTGGTGCTGCACCACAGGCTATACCTAGTACTATATGGCAAGCCCACGTAAATCTTTTGGTATAGGAATATAGGAAAAGCAGTATAAGTGCTACTGGAAGAAGCATTAAACTAAGTGGATTAAGCATATAGGCAGCAAGTGTCAAAAGCCCAAAGCATATAATCACAATAAATATAACCTCGTTAACCTTTACCTCTCCCCTTGGCATATGTCTGTCAGCTGTTCTTGGATTTTTAGCGTCAATTTTTCTATCCACAAGCCTGTTTAGTGCATTGGCACCATTTCTAGCTCCAACCAGTGCAACAACAATCCAGAAAAAGACTCTAAGAGGAGGCAACCCCTTGTCAGCTGCCAGCAGCATTGCAATGAATCCAAATGGAAGTGAAAACAGTGTATGGGAAAACATCACAAGCTGACCATAGGTTTTAATTTTCTTCCAAACCATATTCACTCCACCTTCTTGAAACAATGTCCTTTACTTCCTGAGTCATTTCAATATCATTAGGCCATTCCCTGTTATGTCCTTCACTTGGCCATTTTTTAGTGGCATCTATACCCATTTTATGTCCATAATGTGGAAGTGGAGAGGCATGATCCAATGCATCCAATGGCCCCTCAACAATAACAATGTCCCTTGCTGCATCAATATTGTTAAAAACCTTCCAAGCAACAGTTGAATAATCATGGGGATCTATGTTTTCGTCAACTATAACAATCATCTTTGTGTACATCATCTGACCCATTCCCCAGAGGCAATGCATTACCTTCTTAGCCTGACCTGGATATCTCTTTTTAATAGACACAATTATACAGTTATGAAAAACCCCTTCAAGTGGGAAGCTCATTTCTACAATTTCAGGACACATAATCTTAAGCAGTGGAAGGAATATTCTCTCAGTTGCCTTGGCAAGATAACAATCCTCCATAGGTGGTTTTCCCACAATGGTTGCTGGGTACACAGGATTTTTACGTCTTGTGATGCAAGTTACATGGAAAACAGGATATAAATCCGATAATGAGTAGTAACCTGTGTGATCACCAAATGGTCCTTCGGTGCGAATTTCATCCAAATCTACATATCCCTCAAGTATAAATTCTGCATTTGCTGGAACATAGATTTCAGAGGTTTTACACTTCACAATTTCAAGTGGTGAATTTCTTAAATATCCTGCAAGAAGCATCTCATCTATTTCCTTTGGAAGGGGAGCTGTTGCTGAATAGATGGTTGCAGGGTCACATCCCAGTGCTACTGCAACAGGCATCCTTTGCCCAAGCTTTTTATACTTTTCATATATTTCTTTTCCATCCTTATGTAAATGCCAGTGCATGCCTGTGGTTTTTTCATCATAAACCTGAAGTCTGTACATACCCATATTCTGCATGCCTGTTTCCGGATCCTTTGTAATAACAAGTGGAAGAGTTATAAATTTTCCTCCATCCTCTGGCCAGCATTTTAAAATAGGAAGCTTTGATAGGTCTGGTTCCTCAACCACTTCCTGACATGGAGCTTTTTCAACCTTTTTAGGGAATACCTTTAAAAGTCTCGCAAGCTTTGGTACAGATTTTATCTTATTCATCAGCCCAAAGTAGCTGGACATGTCCATAAAGCCTTCTATACCTTTACCAATATCATCAATTTGGTTTATTTCCAAGGCAAGATTAAGTCTTTCATAACTTCCAAATGCATTTATTAACACAGGATAGGGTGAGCCCTTAACCCTCTCAAACAAAAGTGCAGGTCCTCCGGCTTTTGAAATCCTGTCAGTAATTTCAGTTATTTCAAGGTCACTATCTACCTCAGACTTAACTCTCTTTAATAGCTTTTTCTCATCAAGCACTCGAATAAAATCCTGTAAATCCTTATACGCCATGTTCTACCTACTCCTTTTCTCTTCACTGTTTCATATAATTACAGCAATAGTTATCAATTAATTTGGACTCATATGTCAAAAATTCGACAAACTAAAATAAAAAAACAGATTGTATTAATACTATCCCAAGCTATTTACTTTCATGTTATTCTATATAAATTAATAAAATCCTTTTTAAATTGACAAAAGATTAATTATTAGGCTTATGTTTTAGAACAACATTATTTTTATGTAACTTATTTGCTGTTATTCTTACTTCATCATCAAAAAACTTTCTCTAAAACATCTTGTTTTTCATTTAAAAGTATACCATCAATTATTCTATACTTCAATAATGCTTCTTATATCTACTAAAAGTCACTTGGGACATAAACTAAGTGCACAAAAATGCCAGGTTCGTGACAAGTAACAAATTCAAGATTTGCCACTTGTCACGAACCTGGCACTTTGGTTGCATAATAAGGGACCTAGGCTTTAATTTTGAGTCCTTGCTATCTAACAAGAGTCAGCAGTACATCCTTAACATTGACACTCGCAGAATCGGTTACTTTAATATCAGAATAATTATTGGAATTAGTAATTATTACCGGAGTCATAACTTCATAGCCAGCAGATTGAATTTTATTCATATCGAACTCCAATATAATCTCACCAGCTTTAACCATGTCTCCTTCCTTTACATGTGATTTATAATATTTTCCATTCAATTTAACAGTATCCATTCCGATATGTATTAATACCTCTACATTGTTGTTTCCAATTAAACCCATTGCGTGTTTGGTTGGATATATGAAAGATACCCTTCCAGTTACAGGAGAACATACTATTCCCTCATCTGGAGCAATAGCAACACCCTTACCCATTATTCCCTGGGAAAAAACCTCATCAGCTACTTGTGATAATGGTATTATTCTGCCTTTTAGTGGACTGAGTACTATAATCTCATCACTTGATGAAATCTCTTCCTTTTCAAATTCTTCTGATTTATATTCATTTTTTTTAAAAATTTTGGTAAAAAAGCTCATAACTGTCCCTCCTATTGGTGGATAGTTTGAAATGGAGTTACTAAGGAAGTAACTCCATTTCAATAAATTATTTATTCTTAAGCTTCATCCTTAAAGCCAAGTATCCATGTTGCTGTAAATGATACTACAGCCGAAATAACTAATGTTGCAACTGCAAACCAAAAATTGCTCATAGAATCCCCATTAGTTGGAATGAAGGTAGGTAATGCTGCAAAGCCTGGAGAAACTATAGCATACTGCTTTAGCTGTACAATTCCAGCAAATAATCCCCCTATGCCACCACCAAGCATTGCTGCAATAAAAGGCTTCTTAAATCTTACACAAACACCATATATAGAAGGTTCTGTAATTCCAAGAATACCTGTTAAGCCTGCAGATAATGACATGGCTTTAGTATCCTTATTCCTGGATTTAATAGCAACAGCAAGTGCAGCTGCACCAACAGCAACGTTAGCTGCCAACATGCCAGGCATAACGAATGCATCATAATTGAATTTTGCAAAGGAAGCAAATACTACAGGGAACAATGCTTGATTCATACCTGTCATAACTAGTAAAGGTGTTAATGCACCCATTAATCCAACGGATAACCAACCTAAATGTGTATTAACAAAGGTTAATGCTGCAGCAACATAATTACCGAGTATTGTTCCTAAAGGTCCTAACACTATTAGTACAACTGGTGTAGTAATAAGTATAGTAATAAGTGGTCTAGAGAAGAACTTTATTTCCTTTGGTGAAATCCTGTCAGCAAACTTATCTACTATACTCATAAACAATACACCTAATATTATTGGAAGAACTGATGTATTATATGTTGCCTGAGTAATAGGAATACCAAAGAAATTTAACCCTTGAATGCCATCAATATTTTTATGAACTAGAATACCACCCAAATACATGCCCATAAGTGGGTTCATTCCTAACTTTCTAGCTGCACTATAACCAATATAAACAGGCAGGAAGTAAAATCCAGCATTATTAATTGTAGCAAGTATAGTATAGGTACCACTTTTGGTTGATAATCCAAAGAATGTTGTTAAAATAGTTAATACTGCTGAAACCAAACCTGCTGCGCATAGAACTGGCAGTACTGGAACAAATGTGCCACTAATGAAATCAATTATAGTGCCCCAAATGTTTTTCTTACCGTCTTCACTAACAGTTCCACCCTTTTTAAAGTTGCCCAGCTTAATAAATTCATTGTAAACATTAGTTACATCAGTACCAATAACAGCCTGATATTCTGTTCCTCTTACGACTAGTCCCATTACTCCAGGTACTTTTCTAATAGCCTCTTCAATTTCTGAGGATGGTTGGTTCAATGTTAAACGCAGACGAGTTGCGCAGTGATTAACAACAGCAATATTGCCTACTCCACCACTTGCATTCATTATTTTTTTTGCTAGTTCACAGTAGTTGGCCATTTTTATCCCCCTCTTTATTTTTACTTTTTATTTTCCCCAATCTTGTCCATTAGACTTAATCAGTTTTGAATACCAGTAGAATGAATCCTTTTTAACTCTTGCTAAATCTAAAACTTCATCATCTGTTGTATTGACATAAACTAAACCATATCGCTTAGCCATACCATTACCTGTGCTTAATAAATCTGTAAAGGACCAGGGATTATAAGCAATAACATCACATCCATCCATAATTGCCAGACCCACTTGATATATTTGATTACGAAGGAAATCGATTCTTTCAATATCATGAACCTTTCCTTCTTCACTTAATGTTTCATGGGCACCATATCCATTTTCAGTAATCATCATTGGTAACTGATAATGATCATGAACATAACGGAGCATATACCTTAGTGCAATAGGATCTATTTCCCAATCCCAATCAGTAGTCTTAACATATGTGTTTTCTGTTAGCTGATAAATACCTGGATACTTGGGATAAACAAATTTTCCCTTGACCCCTTCCTTATTTAGTTGCAATTCAACAACTTCGTCATCTGGTTTGCAATCCATAGCCACATTGCTTCTGTAGCAGTTAAGTGCAATAAAGTCTATCTTTGCAGAAGCAATAAGTTCCATATCTCCAGGGCGTATATCAGGATCAATATCATTCTCTTTCCAGTAGCTTTGAATAAAGCCATTGTATTTTCCAAATACATAAAGATCCAGCCAGAATTTCTCTGTTAATTCCTCAGCATTCATTGCTGCAATTTGATCCTCTGGCTTACAGCTCTTTGGATAAATTGGAACATATCCGGGCACGGGACCTATCTTTCCACCTTCAACCAACTCGTGACATGCAATAACAGCCTTTGTATGTGCCAGGTTCATTATATGGTTAATTCTATATTTGTTCTTATCCCAATTTTCTACGCCTCTTGCAATACCCAGCCACTCACCATAACAAATCTGCATATTTTGCTCATTCAATGAAAGCCAGTACTTAACCTTGCTTCCATATTCCTTAAATACCACTCTGCAGTAATAATCAAAATCTTCAATTATCTGGCGGTTTGACCATCCACCATATCTCTCCTGAAGGCATAGTGGCAAATCATAATGATATAGTGTGATAATTGGTGTAATGTTATTTGATAGTAACTCATCTATTAAATTGTGATAGAACTCAATACCCTTTGGGTTTACCTCTCCAGTTCCATCTGGCAATATTCTTGACCATGAAATTGAAAAACGATATGAGCTAAATCCACATTCAGCCATTAATGCTACGTCTTCCTTATAATGATGATAATGGTCTGCAGCAATGGAGTTGTCTGCATAGGGCTTCTTTGTTTTACTATTCAAATCAATAATTGCAGAACTTCTTCCATCTTCAGCTACTGCACCTTCTACCTGCCAGGCTGCACTTGAAGCTCCCCACATAAAATTTTTCGGAAAAACAGGATTATTTTTGTAATACATTTTATTCTCCCTTCTTTATTGAATGGATATTTCCGTACTTTCTAATATAGGCACTATATAAAATATCCAGCACATAATTCAAACCATATGTTCCATAAACAGATCGGCCTTCATAAGTTCTGTCGATTGAGCTTAAATGATATACCTTATCATAGGGCTGCTTGATTTCTTCTTCACGGTTATAGGTAAACAAAGCTTTATATGCTTCGCAATTAGCTATATAATTCTTTGAGGCCTTTGCGAAGGTTCCTGTAGCAGATATAGTAATAAGATAATCTCTTTTGTCCAATCTCTTGATCAATGTGTTATCTGTGTAAGCCTCAGAAATTATATGAATAAGTTTATCATGAAGTATCATAGCTCTTTGAAAATCCTTTACATAGGAAGTTGAGGTTTCTGAAGTTAGGAACACTACATACCTGCTATTGAAAATTCGATCAACTATGATTTCTATCTCCTGAGTGTTCATTCTTCGGTCCAATTCTTCAATCATACTGTTAATTTCTTCTGTCAGTCGTTCTCTGTATAAATCACGATTTGCATGAAGCATATAATAAGAATACTGGTCATCATACTCTTTGAAAACAATTTTTAGATCAAGGAAATTTTCATATCCTATTGCCTGGCAAAATCTTCTCACACTTGATCTTGAAACAAAACATTCTGCTGCTACATCATAAATATTTAGTTTTGATAATTCATGATAATGTTCTAAAAAGTAGTAAGCTAGTTTATAGTTTGAATCCTCTTCGTAATTTTCATTGATTATTGAAAAAAGTGAATTTAATAAGCTCAATCGATTAATCTTCATATTAACCTCCTTGTCGCAATCTTCAAAAGGATTAACTACTAAATTAATAATACCAAGCCTGTTTGAGTATTGCGTTCCATTTTTTGAACCCTATCAATATATAAGTGAAAGAAATAAAATAATTTTATTATGAATAATATTAGCTTTTATCTAAATTACTGTAAATATGAAACAACATCCATCTTATTTGTAAATTTCAATGCCACAGTTCAATATATATCAAACTCAAAATACTATTAAATGACCAGGCACCCTTTTAAATTTTAGCTATAAATTGTTTTTTTCTAGATTCTTAGTCTCTTAACTTTTCCAATAGTGAATATTAAAGACTAAAAAAAGAGCCTTTCAGCTCTTATAGGTAACTTAGATATATGATTTTAGTAATCTTAGATAGTGACTGGCTTCTCTTAAAACATGGTCTCCTAAAAGTGGTAGAATTACTGATTTGATTTTGCAGTTTATGATACCCTCTGTACCTTGTCTCTTAAAATTTCTAATATTTTCAGTAGCTTTTATGCTATCTTGAGTAACTGTAGACAGTGGAGTTATATTGCTTGTAAGCTCCATAGCCTTTTTAGTTAATATGTCAAACTCATTTCCAAAATTATTTGATGCATTAAATAAATCTACCTCAGTTGGATCTAAAAAACCTCTAATGAACTTGGAATGCTCTGCCATAATTCTACTCCAGAAGATTTCTTGCTCAACTATATCCTTCTTAATATCTATTACCGTACCATTTTGTAATCTTATTATCAATTTCCTGTAAAATAAAGCTTCTCTTAAAATATGATTTATTAAAAGAGGATAATTCAGTGTGAAAATTTTACAGCTCAAAACATCATCTAAAAGCTGTTTCTTAAATTGAACTATCATATTAATAGCCTGAATTGCTCTCTGATTAAGCATGAATACTTGGTTGGTTAGCATTGCTATATTATGCTGTCCTGTATTTGTTGATAATGACAATTCCAATGAAGTTACTTTCTTGTCAATTGTAATTCCAGTATAATACTCAGTTGCTCTTTCTGCTTGTAATGTAAACTCGGTAACTACTTCCCCGGAAGCAAGAACTTCAGGACTAATAACACTATGAGCTAAATTTGCAGCTTCTGAAAGAAGTCCAGTAAATTTATCTTTAAGCATATCTGCCTGCTCTGCTAATTCTGAATTTTTACTTGTAAATCCTGCCTCTAAGAAAAGGGAGTGCTCTTTCATAATTCTCATAAAGAATAAATTGAGTTCCAGTGAAAGACTAATAAACTTTTCTCTTGATAACATTTTATACTCCTCAATAAAATACTATATAACTCAATCTATATTATTCTATAAGCTTAGAGAATGTGATATATAAGTGAATTTTATATGAACAATATATGGTACTTTTGTCAGATGTATCCCTAGGGATTATTACTTATTAAAAACTATGGAAACTAGTTCCTTGAATTCATGATATGCTTCATATTGGGACAAGCTTTTTAAGGCTTCAACCATTCCCTCATAATACCACTTATGTTCATTCTTATTTTTCTCGTTGAATCTTTCCCAGAGCTCATCTCCGATTCTCAAATAATCTCTATTCATAGCCCTAATATTTGAAAGCTTGTCTCCAAGGGTTACAATTTTTACATCCTGGTCTTTTTCAGTTTTCAAATGCTCTATTGTATGCTGCTTTCTTTCCTTCCAGGTTTTTGATTTGTCTTCACTTTCTATCTCAACTAACTCTGCTACCCTCTTCCCAAATTTTTCTTCTATTGTTTCAATTGATACTTTTGTATCCTCAACAGTGTCATGAAGAATTGCAGCTGCAATAAGATTTTCATCATATTTTATTTGAGAGACGATAATCCCTGCTTCAAGTGGATGTAAAATATAAAGTGTATTACTGCCTTTTCTAGTCTGGTTACTATGAGCATTTGTTGCAAATATAATGGCTTCATTAATCATCTATGGCACCTCCAATTACTTTGAATTTTAAATTTCTCCTAATTGTTTTAAGGCACCCTTTTTCTAAAGTGCCAGTGAAACCTATGAAAAGTATATGATATAATAATTACATTATATACTTATTATAGATTTTTTATAATGAAGTAGGGAGGTTAAAGTATGAAATTCAATCCTTCTGTTTATAGTTATCAGTCCCGCAGAAATGTGGTTTACGCAAAAAAAGGTATGGTTGCTACAGGACAGCCCATGGCGGCACAAGCAGGTCTTGAAATTTTAAGATTAGGTGGGAATGCTGTTGATGCTGCTATAGCCACAGCTGCATGTTTAACAGTTGTTGAACCGACCTCAAATGGAATAGGGGGAGATTCATTTGCACTGGTATGGTTCAAAGATGAGCTTTATGGAATGAACAGCAGTGGTAAAGCTCCAAAATCCATATCCGTGGAAAACTTGAAGGAGAGAGGAATTACAGAGATACCAAAACATGGCTGGATTCCTGTTACAGTACCGGGTGCCCCAGGAGGATGGGCTGCATTATTTAAAAAATTTGGGAAGCTGCCACTAACTGAAGTCCTTAAACCTGCAATAAGATACGCTGAAGAAGGATTTGCAGTTACTCCAAGTCTAGGCAGAGCATGGGCAAATGCATACAAACACTATAAAGGCAAATTAAAGGAAGAACAATTTGAAAATTGGTTTACAACCTTCGCCCCAAAGGGAAGAGCTCCAAAGATAGGTGAGATGTGGAATTCTAAAGACCATGCTAGAACTCTCAAGCTTATTGCTGAGACAAAAGCTGAAGCCTTTTACAGAGGAGAATTAGCAGAGAAAATTGATGAATTTTCAAGAAAATACAATGGCTATTTAAGAAAAGAGGATTTGCAGGAGTTTGAGACTGAGTGGGTTAAACCTATCAGCACAAATTATAGAGGATTTAATGTATGGGAAATACCTCCAAATGGGCATGGTATTGTTACTCTTATGGCTCTAAACATATTGAAGGGCTTT
Source organism: Clostridiaceae bacterium (assembly GCA_041639705.1). Lineage (GTDB taxonomy): Bacteria > Bacillota > Clostridia > Clostridiales > Caloramatoraceae > JARDZI01. Next base: position 20,018 of record JBEQBT010000012.1, read on the forward strand.
GAATTTACTGGCAGAGACAGTGTAGATACTCTTCATAAACAAATTGAAGCTATCAAGCTTGCATTTGCAGATGGGCAGAAGTATGTTGCTGATCCAAAATTTATGTCTGTAACAGTTAAACAAATGCTCTCCGATGAGTATGCAGCAAAAAGAAGATCTTTAATAAATGATGAAGCATTAATGCCAACTCCTGGAGATCCTACAACAGGTGGCACTGTATACCTTGCCACTGCAGATGAGGAAGGAAATATGGTTTCAATGATACAGTCAAACTATATGGGTTTTGGTTCAGGACTTGTAGTACCAGGCACTGGAATTTCACTACATAATAGAGGACACAACTTTACATTAGAAAAAGGCCATGATAACATACTAGCTCCGGGAAAGAAGCCATATCATACTATTATACCCGGGTTCTTGACAAAGGACGGTAGAGCAATAGGTCCTTTCGGAGTTATGGGAGGATTCATGCAGCCTCAAGGTCACTTGATGGTTGTTATGAACACAATCGATTTTCATATGAATCCACAGGATACTCTGGATGCTTATCGCTGGCAATGGGTAGGGGGAAAGACAATACAAGTAGAGCCTGGCTTCCCTAATTCATTAGCACTGCAGTTAGCAGCCAGAGGTCATGATATATTGCCGCTACTTGAGCCTACGCCTATGGGTCGTGGAGAAATCATATGGAGAGATGAGGAAGGGGTTCTTTGTGGAGGAACAGAGCCAAGAACCGATGGAACAATCGCAGCCTGGTAATTTATATTCACTTTCTACCTAACTAGTTCAATTTCACTATTACTAATGATACATTGACAAAACAAAAACAAATCAGAGGGTATATTTTCATATATTGGTACACAATAACATTTAGTTAAAGTTATATCAATAAATAATAAACCATACCAGTGTAATGTAATTTAGGATAATTAAAAAATAAACCATACCAGTGTATATCAGTGCCTCCCGAGCCATTTGCTGCAGGAATTTTACCTATATACCTACCTTTTTATGTTGTAAATTTTCGTGGTAAAATTTGATAATATTTTTGTAAAATAGTTGAACTATAGGTACAATTATGTTAATATTTTATTAACAAACTAATTTCCGTCAATTTCGTTTAAAAATTAGACAGGGAATATAGTTAATAAAATATGGGAGGTTGTTAGTTTGAAAAGAATTATTGCCAAGACATTAGTTCTATCTCTTATGCTATCATTTGCGATAGTATATTCACCTACAGCATTAAAAGTTGATGTTGTTTCAGCAGCTACTACTGCACCAACTACAACTACTACTCCGACAAAAACCACACCAGCACCTACAATAACAGACGGAAGTAAGGTATATGTTGTTGTAAGTGGAGACAAAATGTGGAAAATTGCACAAAAGTACAATCTTACTTTAGATCAACTTAAATCACTTAATCCTCAGATTAAAAATGCAAACATTATATACCTAGGCCAAAAGATCATCATTGGTAAAGTCGAAGCAACTCCTACAACTCCTTCAGTTCCAGGAGTTAGCACTACAGGAGGTACCCTAAAGGTTTGGCAAGGCCAAGGACAAACTGTATCATTCCGTAATGGTCCTGGAAAGGATGCCAATGGTGTACCAGTTTATAGCTTCAATATTGTTATGGCTGATGCTACCTTTGATGCTGAAGGTAGAATACTTACATCTTATTTAGACGCTTATGAAATTTCCACACCAAATTATGATGGTGCATCAATGCCTCATTTCTCAGGATGGCCTGGTAAAGAAGGATACAATATATCATCACATGCTGCAGAAGGCCAGGAAGCTAAGGTAACTGGCGTATCAGTAAATACACCAGAATCAGCAGCTGCTGAAGTTAATGGATGGCAAACCAAACGTCAGCGAGGCGATGCTTATGGTATGAATCCAGCTAATGAATGGTATAAGCAAATGAACTTCTATCAGAAATTCTTTGTTGGCAAAACTGTAGCTGAATTAGAGGCATGGGTTGCTAAAAATACATCAGCTAACGGACGTCCAATAAAAGCAACTACAACTAAGCAAGAGGATTTGGACAAATTAGCTAAATTAACAGCAGCAGAAAAAGCTCAACTTGCAGATGTTGTTTCCGGAGCAACAATGTCACTTAGAGATCCTCATGGAGACTTTATAGGTGCTCTTGTAAATGCTTATAAAAATCGTATTGAAGTAACTTTACCAGTAAAGTAATAAGTGTAAGCTTAGTGCTAAATACAGCATTTTAGAACTTATCTAAAAAAGTCCTCTGCTATTATATTTATAATGCAGAGGACTTTTTACTTTATTTTTTAAAAGCCATAATTTGTTTTAACCCATAGTATGCAAAATTTATAGCTTCAAAAATTCCATTATTGATTCCACAACCATCCTGTGATCATCAGCTTGGGTAAGTCCTGATACTGTAATAGTTCCAACAACTCCAACTCCCTTTATTATTAGCGGAAAGGCTCCTCCATAGGGAGCATAATCCTGTGAGCTTAGATTATATTTACTTTCAATTGTTGTGTTCAGGTGCTTCAATCGAGTTCCAACATATAAGGAACTCCTATTAAATCGGTTAACCACCCTATTCTTTCTAATAATCCATTGATCATTGTCTGGTGAGGTTCCTTCAAGTGAGTAATGGAATAATTGATGGCCATTTCTAGTTATATCTATAGTAATAACATTATTTCCAGCCTTTGCTCTACTAACTATTAGCATCCCTAAATTTAATGCATCCTCATTGGTAAACCTTTCAAATTGTAGGATTTTCTCCTGCCTAATTATTTCATTCATAAGTTCCTCATTATTATCCATATTCATCCTCCTCAATTTATTAATATTTCACTATTTTTATTGATAAATACTTTTAATTTCTATTGAAGTAATGGAATACTAATCATAAAATAGTATTAACCAATAACTATCAATAATATATGATAGAAAGCTTTAACTATATTTTTCGCATAAATGATTCTACATTGACAGGCTGTACATTTATGCGAAAAATATTCATTGATTCATAAAACGCACAAGTACCTTATGCAGATTTTTTAGTGCGTTTTATATAGCAAGAACATTTTACATTTTCATATAGTTTTTTTAATTTTAACATAACATAACAATAAAATATTTGCGGGGTGATAAAATGAAAAAAATATTATTAACTGGTGGCAAGGGGTTTTTTGCTTCAAGATTCAACTTATTTTATAAGGATAAATATTACATTCTATCTGCAGGAAGAGAGGTTCTAGATATACAGGATGAGAAGAAGTCCATAGAATTTATAAAAGAATACAAGCCTGATTATGTTGTTCATACTGCAGCTATTGCAGTTACAGACTATTGCAATGCCCACCCTGATATTGCTCATGATGTAAATGTAACTGGATCTATAAATATCGCAAAGGCTTGCCAGTTAGCATCTTCAAAATTGATTTTTTTAAGTACAGAGCAAATCTTTAATGGCAATTATGAAAGTGGTCCATATTCTGAAGAACACATTCCATTTCCAGATACAGTTTATGGTCAAACAAAGCTGGAGGCAGAAGGTAAACTAAAGGAAATACTTGACGAGCTTTGGATTCTTAGATTTACATGGTTATTTGGAATGCCTGAAAGAGGATTGAACATAAATTCAAACATTTTGTGGAATACAATTAAAACTGCAATACTTGGCCAAAAAGAAAAGATCACTATAAATGAATATAGAGGCATGACATATGTTTATGATGTAATAGAAAAATTTGATAAAATATTTGAGCTTCCCTATGGAATCTACAATGTAGGTGCTGAAAATAATCTAAGCAGATATGATACTGCAGCTTTAATATTAAATGAATTAGGACTATCCAATAGAATTAGGGATTTGATTGAAAAGGATGAAGAAAAATTCAAGGATCACCCAAGAGATATAAGGATAAGTACAGATAAGCTACGAAAGCTTGGAATTAACTTTCTAACTACTGAGGAAGGCATTAAAAAATGCATTAAGGATTATAACCTTTAAAGTGCCAAGCTCGTGATAAGTGATATTTAAATTTGTCACTTGTCACGCGCTTGAACTTTCCTTAGACATTGAAATAAGCACTTTAAACTCTTTTTTTACTTTTTCATCCCTACTTTTCTAATTAAGCATAGGCACTAATAAATAATTTATTATTAACAATAAACCTTTAGGCATATTCTATAGTATATTTCTGTAAGGAGTTGATGACTATTACTAAAACATTACATGAACGAGACAAGACTATAGATATATTAAGGGGACTTGCCATTTTTACAATGATAGGGGCTAATATGATTCCAGGTCTCCTAAGGGATGCCTCATCATTTCTTTTTAGACTTTATGGTTCCTTTGCTGCCCCAACATTTATTTTTCTATCTGGAATGATGGTTTCATTCATTGTTACTAAAAAGAATCATTCTGCACCATACTTTATTAAAAAAACTATTATTTTACTTTTAACAGGAGCAGCTATTGATCTTCTTATAACTGGTATTTACCCCTTTATAACCTTTGATGTTTTATATCTTATTGGAGCTTCAATTCTTTTAACATTTTTATTTAAAAAACTTAATTTTTTTTCTCAGTATACACTGGTTATAATTATTTTTGCATTAGCACCCTTACTTCAAAGTGTTTTTGGTTATGGGTGGATACCTTTAGAGATACACCTGCCACTGGTATACGAAAATATTTCCATTCCCATAAAAGCAATACTCAAGCAATGGTTTATTGATGGATGGTTTCCTCTCTTCCCCTGGCTCGGTTTTGCCTTTCTCGGTTCTATCGCAGCAGATATACGGTTTAAATATAAAAACTTTTCAAATTTGATGATACTTTTTATTGGTCTTATTGTACTTATTCTTGGTGAAATCATATGGAATATTAACACTGGACAAATGTTTATACGAAATGGCTACAGCGAACTCTTCTATCCTCCAACTTATGGGTTTATATTAACATCCATAGGTGTAATTATAATTTTATTCTATATTATTGATTTAAAAAGCAATTTAAGTATTTATAACCCCTTTTCAGTTCTTGGTAAATGGAGCCTGGAAATCTATATTATTCATTTGTTTATTATCTCTTTACTAGAAAAGATAATAAAACCCCAAGGTATAAATATCTTTTTACTAATGTATATTAGCATAGTGATACTTCTTCTTGGATTATGTAATGTTATGGATAAACTCAGGAGTATGTCTGCAGTAGAGTAAGGTGCCAGGCTCTTGACAAATGACATTTTATTTGTCGTTTGTCACAAGAGCCTGGCACGCACCTATCCTGCTGACCATGTTGCAGACATATGGTCTCTTGAATATGCATGGTACTTGATTATGTTATTGACTAACTGTACCATTTATTCCAGGAAACTCCTTAGTTTTTTCCACAATACATCACATAGTTCTTCATATTCAGCTTCACTATCTATAAAGTCTGATTCCGCTCTTTCTAGTGAGTATTTATTTGTATCTGAATTGAAGTTTATATGATAATCATAGGATTTATATCCACTCTCTTCAAGCATATTAATCATTTGCCCAATATTTAATAACGGAAGGCAATAATCCAATTTAAAATAATCTTCCTGTTTCATATATTGATAATCAAAGTCATTGTCTTCTATGTTTGCTTCATTTTCTTCCAAATTTTCTTCCTTATCATCTAAATTTTCTTCAAACTCTTCATTAACCAGTCTTAAACTTCTGAGAGTTACATTAAAATTGTCATGGATTTTGGCATTTTTTCTAACCTCAATTCTTTTTCCACCATTAACTTCCTGGACTAATATATCCCCCACAATAAATTCGATTTTATCTATTTCGTCTGTTTCAACATTCATACAAACAAATGCTGCTGCCAAGTCATATTTTTCAGGCATCCATAAACTTCTTAAAGACCTCTTTTGTCCCTCTGAAAGTGTCATTAGATCTTCAACTGTAATATTTAATTTCATGCTTCACACTCCTTTTTATTTAATCTATATATTGAATTATACCATAAAGTGCCAAGCACTCATCCCCTTTTATATATGCATCCTTTTATCTAATTCCATTTTTATACTCTCCCCTTGAAATATGAATATGGCAGATAGAAATATAATACTTATCCCTACACATATAATAGAAGGATAATACACATTTACC
>JBEQBT010000013.1:0-25695 GCA_041639705.1 Clostridiaceae bacterium
TGAATTTTAAACCATACTATTTTTACATAAGCTTTGAAGGTTATGTGCCAGATATAAAGGACAGTATATATACTGCAATTTCAGATGGCTGTAGCGAGATTACTATTCTAAATTATACAGCTAACAATGATTTAGAAAATGAGATAAACAAGAAAATAGACGTTAATGGTTTAAGATCAAAGGGCATTAATATAAAATTTACCCAGTCAGTATCCAGCACCGAGAGTTTTGTTGAAATGTATGCATCTAGAATAATTAATATGCCATTCACATGGGATGGTATATTTATACTTGGGGATGATAACTATGCTTCAAACCGTTTAAAGGTTTCTCTTAATAATTATGGCTATACAGATTCACAAATAATTATTAGCAGCGAAATTGAAAAATCCATTAAATATTTTAAAGATAAAGGTTATAAAAACATTTTGTATGTAAATATTACTGAAACCAGTAGTGGTATAAAATCCGATGTTATCATTCCTGCCCAGTTTGAGAAATATAAGGATGAAATGAAAATAACAGGACTAAAGTCATGGGGATATGATAGAAAATTAGTAAAAGCATCCATTAAGGTATTCCTAGACTCTCTGAATACATTACAATAATGATAATAATAAAATACAGGAACCGCTTATAACTGTTCCTGTATTTTATTAAATAAATTCTTACTAGAGTTTTCTACATGTATGGTAAGATATTTTTCAGCATCATCACTATTTCTATTCTGAATAGCATGTAAAATATTCAAATGTTCCTTTAAAGCTTCTTCCATTCTACCTGGACTTGATAAGGATTCATGCCTTGCCCATTTAACATAGAACTGAAAATCCTTTAATATGTGCTTTAAAACACTGCTTTTTGTTGCACTAAATATTATTTCGTGAAATTTTGTATTTAGCTTTGAAATCTGATCTACATCACTCTTTTGAGTATAAAACTCCATTAGCTCATATACTTCCTGAAGTTCAATAATTTCTTCATCTGTAATTTGTTCAACTGCCCATCTTGCAGAAAGGCCTTCAAGTGCTCTTCGTATTCTATATATATCTTCCATGTCCTTTAAAGAAACCCCTTTTACAGTAACTCTCTTATTTGGTATACTTTCTACTAAACCCTCAAGCTCAAGCTGTCTTATTGCTTCTCTTACGGGAGTTCTACTTACATTCAATTCCTCGGCAATTCTTAATTCAATTAGATTTTCTCCTACCTTGTATCTTCCATTTAATATGTTTTCTCTTAATGAATTATAAACTCTTGCTCTCAGTGAATACTGATCATCAAAACTATTGTACTCCTTCATTAAAGTCCCCCCAAAATTTTATAACATGATTTGAGGTAACTGCATACTTAGAATTTAATAAAATAGAACAAATGCATATAGATGATTAAGACAATGCAATTAACTCGTTTCCATAATGATTATATAATTTATAATATTATTCGTCAATTTAATTCATTATACCACAGGTGAATTGCATTTATCCTTTTAGGCTACTTTTCTTAAGTCTTTATTCAACCTTTTTTTAAGGATTTTTGTAAAAATTATTGAAATACCAGCATCAATTATATGATGTATTGCTGTACCTACTGCAACCACAATCAATGCATACTTTATCCCTTCAGGAGTTAATCCCAACGCAATTACTACTACTATTCCCTCAAGTAATGCATGGACAGGAAGTGTAGCTGTAAGGACATATGAATATTTTACACCTCTTTTTATCATTGAACCTCCCATATACCCAACTACACTATGCATTAAAGCCCTCAAAGCCACAATTGGTCCAAGGGGAGTCATCATAAATCCTATGGCAGATATTACTCCAACCATTCCTCCAACCTTCGGGCTAATTAACATGCTTAAAAAGAGTGGTACATGAAGCAGTATAGTTGCAGTAAAAAATGGTGGAATTGCAACTTTAAGAAATGGTGAAAAAACTAAAATAATCAGTAGAGTCAATGCACTTAACAGTGCTCCAATTGTTAATTCCCTTGTATTCATTTTTTCCTCCTCGACATGTGCCCTTTCATTTTTGAAACTATTCACGTATATTATACTGTAAAGACACATGTCGTGTCTACATATTTACACATACTTTGTCATTTTCTTTACAACCTTTTCATCTGCATATGTAAATTTGTATGAACTAAGCTCATTAACTCTTACCCAGTTAAAAGCATTACACTCAATTGGTTTTGGTTCTCCAGATATATATTCACAATTAAATACAAGTAGTAGTATGGTTTTATCCTCATATTTATGATATACAACATCATATATATCTAATACCTCAATATTGATGTTAAGTTCCTCCATAATTTCTCTTACTATACATTCCTCAGGGGATTCTCCTTCCTCCACCTTCCCCCCTGGAAACTCCCACAAAAATTCTAAATAACTTCCTTCAAGCCTTTGAGATATTAATATCTTATCATCCATATGGATTATAGCTGCAGAAACTACTATCATTAAATCACCTCATTAATATTTTCCCATATGCAGTAATTTATATGTGCACATATATAGAAGCATAAAAGCTTATGCCGTCGGCACAAGCTTTTATGCTTCTTCTTCCTCAATGTGTATATCATGGGCTTTATCAGTGTACATTATTCCATCCAAATGATCTATTTCATGACACAGGGCTATACACATAAGTTCTTCTGCTTTACATTCTAATAATTCGCCCTTTTCATTATAACCTCTTACTGTTATTTTCTCAGGTCTCTCAACATATCCATAATATCCAGGATAGCTTAAGCAGCCTTCCTCGCTTTCTTGACTTCCAGATCTTTTTGTTATAACAGGATTTATAAGTACTATTGAATCCGTATCATCTCTTAAATCTATGAATATAACTCTTTTATTCACAGCTATTTGAGGTGCAGCAAGTCCAATTCCAGTGGTGCTATACAATGTATCCTTCAAATCCTTAATAAGCTTTAAAACCTCATCATCAATCTCATTAACCTGTGCACTCTTAGCCTTTAAAGCAGGGTGACCCAACTTAACAATTTCCTTAATGGCCATTTTGATTCCTCCAACTTTTATTCATATTAACTCACACGCTGGCGCGTCAGCACAAAATATTATGAAACAAAGAGCATTTCATGTTAAGTATTGCTGTCATTCTGAACGTAGTGAAGAATCTTTCCCGAGGTGCTTCTATAAGATCCTTCACTGCGTTCAGGATGACTAGGTAGATTGTTTCATATAGATACCAGTAAACACATTTAAAAAGAATATTACTTAACCTCAATTTTAATATATATGAAGCAAATATTCAACTCCATTTACTGGCACACCTTTATTTAAGAAGTATTTCATCACCAGGCTTAATAGTTCCACCTTTTATTACCCTTGTAAATATTCCTTCTCTTGGCATTACACAGTCCCCCACCAGCTTTCTTATTTCACATCCCTGGTGGCACTCTTTGCCTATCTGAGTCAACTCCAGGATAACATCATTTATCATGAAAATTGTCCCTACCGGTAGTGTATACAATTCAATACCTTCTGTAGTAATATTTTCTGCAAATACCCCATAGGATAAATCATTTATCCCTAGCTTTTTCATCTTTTCAATGCTTTCAAGAGCAAGAAGACTTACCTGTCTATGCCATTTGCCAGCATGAGCATCTCCAAAAATGCCAAGATCCTCTACCAGCGTAATCTCATCACGTGGTTTCTTAACTACTCCCTTTTTCTCACTTGTATTAACAGCAACTACCTTTGCCAAATTAATCCCTCCTAATAAAATGACCTGATTTTCCTCCGTCCTTTTCCATAAGCTTTAAATCTCCAATAATCATTCCTCTATCTATCGCCTTACACATATCATATATAGTCAACGCACAAGCAGATACTGCTGTGAGTGCTTCCATTTCAACCCCAGTTTTCCCTCTAGTCTTAACTGTTGATAGAATGTTAATTCTATTCTTTTCTCTGTCAATTTGAAAATCAATGTCACATCCAGTGATTAATATGTTATGGCACATTGGGATAATCTCATAAGTTCTTTTTGCTGCCATTATTCCTCCTACCTGTGCTACAGCAAGTACATCACCCTTTTTTATTCTTCCGTCAACTATTGCATTAAGAGTCTCCTCTTTCATTTCTATAAAACAAGATGCCCTTGCTATTCTCTCTGTATCATCCTTTTGACCAACATCGACCATTCTAGCTCTTCCTGACTCATTGAAATGTGTAAAATCCATTATCTACCCTCCCAATAAAAAATAGTACATTAATAAATTAACTAATCATTTCACATTGTTTATATTCCTACGTATATTATATCATTAAAATACTTTAAGATAAAAATTATTCTCAATACTTTTATAAACTAAACTATAAATATGGTATAATTTAATAAAATGTTAAGGAGGGATATATTGTGAAAGTTGGAATAATAACAGCCAGTGATAAGGGGTCACAGGGACTCAGAGTAGATACTTCTGGACCTTTGATAGAAGAAATGCTCAAATCTATTGATTGTGAAGTTGTAGAATATATAATAGTATCTGATGATAGAGAAACAATATCTAATGAATTAATTAGATTAAGTGATATGAATTTAGACTTAATTTTTACAACAGGCGGTACTGGTTTTTCTAAAAGAGATGTTACCCCTGAGGCAACACTAGATGTTGTTGATAGGCAGATTCCTGGAATACCTGAAGCCATGAGATACCGTTCCTTACAGGTAACTCCAAAGGCAATGCTCTCACGTGGAGTTGCTGGTATAAGAAAAAATAGCATTATTATAAATCTCCCAGGTAGTTCAAAGGCTGTAAAGGAAAATCTTGAGGTTGTACTTCCTGTATTATCTCACGCTGTTGGTACTTTAAGGGGTACTGATACAGAATGTGGAAGTGGACAATAACTTACATTTTAGATTCTGAGAGTAGCGCAGGATCTTAGATTCTTCATTGTGTTCAGTATTTTCACCCATTGTCGCACCACGGTATAAGAAAGCTAGATTCTGTCATTCTGAACGTAGTGAAGAATCTTTCCTTAAACTACTGTAACAAGATCCTTCACTTAGTTCAGGATGACAAATTCGCCAATAGTGGTTTTCATACTATAACAAGAAACGAGTTTTTCAAATGTAGGACCTTCAAAGGTGTATAACACCTCTGGAGGTCTTTTTAATTTGACTTTAATCATTGGATTTGTATTACATAATTTTTACTACTTAGTCCCAATCTCTTGCTTAACTCCTCAGACATGGATATTTTTATTTTATCTCCTGAGGATAGCTTTGAAAACTTGTATATTATGCTTGTTGTATATTCTTCATCCTTATTAGTTATTTCAGGATCTATCCTTGACTCTATACTTATATATTTAAAGTAACTCTCAAATTGTCCCTTCATACTAAGGTCCTTAGGAAGAATGCTATTCCCTTCCCTATTCTCAGTTATAATTATTTGTATAGAATCTCCATCTATTTTTATATTCTGTCCCTTAAATTCCTCACCATTAATCAGTAATTTATAGTTCCACTCAAACTTGGCCAGTTCAATTAATTGCTCTTCAGACAAAAGGTTTACTGTTCTTAGTGTCAATTTTTTATAATAGTCAAGCTCATTTTTACTAGGATTATTCTCCAATTCAAGAGAGATATTTTTTTGAAATTTTAAAGCTTTTAATTCCCCATTTAGAGATATTACTGTATAAAAATGATATCCTATTCCTGCTAAGAAAATTATAATTATTAGTAATGCTTTAATTTTTTTCATCAAATCCCTCCTAGACTAAAATAAATTATTAACCGTTCTCTATTTTTGTCTATACTCACATAGCTGTAGGGGCGAACAGTGTTCGCCCGTTTTGCGCACTTTGATTCAAAGAATAATATACATCCAGGGTACCCTCGGGCGAACACTGTTCGCCCCTACTATTGGTAGAATACAGGATGCAAATTACGGGTTGGTGAGTATCTATAATGTGGATACTTGTCCCCTTATTATACCATAAAAAGACTTCGGGCAAACTGCCCGAAGTCTTTATTTGTTAATCATTGTTTTTACTTTCATAAGTCTTGTTAGGTTTCCTCTTTCGTTTTCGTCCAGCTTCATTGTGATATACTTTATTGTTTCTTCCAGTTGAGGAATCATTACATATTCTAGGGCATTAACCCTTCTTCTTGTTTTCTCTATTTCATCCGCCATTAACTGGCATGCCTTTTCAACCTCGGCAAGCTCTAAAAGATTTGGCAATATATCATTGAGTTTTTTTATTGCTCCATCTAGTTCTCCAGAGGTCTGAGCAAAACCATATGGGTAAATGCTTGCACCCTCCTTTGATTCTCTTACAAACTTCATTACAGGAACATTTACGCTCATGATATTTTTTCTAGTTATGTCAAGTTCAATCTTCTCAGTAGGCATTATAAGTGCCTCTTCAAACATTTCAGTTGACATAACTGCCTTCGCCATGGTGAATTCCTTTAAAGATGAAGTGAGCTTATCCTCAACGCTAAGCCTTAACTCATTGTTCTTTCTTACAAGATCAATGAATCTTTTCATTAATTCGTCCTGCTTATCCTTTAAAAGCTTATGCCCTCTTGATGCAGTTTTTAATCTCTTCTTAAGGCGGGTCAGCTCCATTCTCGTTGGGTTTACGTTGAGTCTCATATCTATTCATCCCCTCTATCGGGAAGATATTTATCAATATACTCATCTCTAATTCTCTTGAGTTCTCCCTTTGGAAGTATTGATAGAAGCTCCCATCCTAGGTTTAATGTCTCTTCTATTGTTCTATTTGTATACTCACCTTGTGAAACATATTTTTTCTCAAATTCATCTGCGAACTTTGCATAAAGCTTATCTACATCGGATAATGCAGATTCTCCAAGTATTACTGCAAGCTCCTTTGCCTGCTTGCCCTGGGCATAGGCAGAGAAAAGCTGGTTCATCGTATCAGCATGATCTTCCCTAGTTTTATCCCTACCAATTCCCTTATCCTTAAGTCTTGATAGTGATGGTAGCACGTCTATAGGAGGCATTATTGCCCTTCTATGTAGCTCACGGCTTAATATTATCTGTCCCTCAGTAATATAACCTGTAAGGTCAGGTATTGGATGGGTTTTGTCATCCTCAGGCATTGTAAGTATAGGAATCTGTGTAATTGAACCCTTTTTTCCCCTTATTCTGCCTGCTCTTTCATATAGTGTTGCAAGGTCAGTATATAGGTAGCCCGGGTATCCACGTCTTCCTGGCACTTCCTTTCTTGCAGCTGAAACCTCTCTTAGGGCTTCTGCATAGTTTGTCATGTCAGTCATAATAACCAGAACTTGCATATCCTTTTCATAAGCAAGGTACTCAGCACAGGTAAGTGCCATTCTTGGAGTTGCAATTCTCTCAACTACAGGGTCATTTGCCAGGTTTATAAATAGCACTGCTCTGTCTATGGCGCCTGTTTTCTTAAAGTCCTCAATAAAGAAATCTGCTTCTTCAAAGGTTATACCCATTGCAGCAAATACAACTGCAAATTTTTCTTCTCCACCTAAAACCTTTGCCTGTCTTGCAATTTGTGCTGCAAGCCTTGAGTGCGGAAGTCCAGAGGCTGAAAATATTGGCAGCTTCTGCCCTCTAACAAGTGTGTTTAACCCATCTATTGCTGAAATACCTGTTTGAATAAACTCTGATGGGTAGTCTCTAGAAACAGGATTAATTGGTTCACCTTCTATATCAACCCTTTTCTCAGGTATTATTTTAGGTCCACCATCCTTTGGTTTTCCTATTCCATCAAATACCCTTCCAAGCATATCTGTTGATAGACTAAGATCCAATGCCTTTCCTAAAAATCTAACCTTGCTGTCCTTAAGATTTATTCCAGCTGAACTTTCAAATAGCTGAATAAGTGCCTTATCCTCTGTTATTTCAAGTATTTTACCACGCCTTATTTCTCCTGTTTGAGTTTCTATTTCTACCTGTTCATTATAGGTTGCTCCCTCTACTTTTTCCACAAGCATTAGTGGACCTGCAACCATACTTATGGTTCTGTATTCCTTAAGCATTTACTTCGCCTCCCCCACTAAAGATTCTATTTCCTGTTTGAGAGCTTCAGATATTTCATCAATCTTTCTAAGTTCTGTTTCAGATATATACTTTGCCCTTGCTATTCTCTCTCTTACAGGCAGGGAAAGGATTTTATTTAAGTACACCCCTTCATCTAATGCCCTGTGGCCTAATTCATTGAAGTCAAGTATTAGTCCTAGCATCTTGTGCTGCTTAGGTATTGATGTATATGTGTCCACCTCGTGGAATGCATTCTGATGGAGATAATCTTCCCTTAGGGACCTTGCTGATTCAAGGGTTAACCTATCACTTTCTGACAGTGAGTCTATACCAACAAGCCTCACTATTTCGTCAAGCTCTGATTCCTCTTCAAGAATCCTCATAGCCTCTCTTTCCATTTCATACCAACCTTTTTCTCCTGCCTTTTCAATGGCTGGAGCTACCTTATCAAGATATAATGAATAACTCTCCAACCAGTTTATTGCAGGAAAATGTCTTCTATATGCAAGATTAGCATCAAGACCCCAGAATACCTTTACAACCTTAAGAGTTGCCTGTGTTACAGGCTCAGATAAGTCTCCACCTGGAGGTGATACTGCGCCAATAACAGTTAGGGCTCCTATTCTGCCTTCACTTCCAAGGCATACAAATTTTCCAGCTCTTTCATAAAACTCTGCAAGACGTGAGGCTAAATATGCTGGATATCCTTCTTCACCAGGCATTTCCTCAAGACGACCTGACATTTCTCTAAGAGCCTCTGCCCATCTTGATGTAGAGTCTGCCATAACCGCTACTGAATAGCCCATATCTCTAAAATATTCTGCAATTGTAATACCTGTATATATTGACGCTTCACGAGCAGCAACTGGCATGTTGGAGGTATTTGCAATAAGAACTGTTCTTTTCATGAGTGGCTCCCCAGTTTTTGGATCTTTTAGCTCTGGGAATTCCATTAATACATCAGTCATTTCATTTCCACGTTCTCCACAGCCTATGTATACTATTATTTCGGCATCTGCCCACTTTGCAAGCTGATGCTGAACAACTGTTTTTCCACTTCCAAAGGGTCCTGGAACACACGCAGTTCCTCCCTTTGCAACAGGGAAAAAGGTATCTATTACCCTTTGTCCTGTTATCATTGGCTCATCTGGAGCTAATTTGTTTGCATAGGGTCTGCCCTTTCTAACTGGCCATTTTTGAAGCATAGTTACATCCTTGATTTCACCCTTGGGATTTTTTATGCTTGCTATAACATCCAGTATTGTGAAATCCCCGGATTTAATTTCAACAATTTCACCTTCGATTCCAATTGGAACCATTACTCTATGTTCAACTATTGAAGTTTCTTGTATTAAACCAATTATGTCACCTGCTGCAACTTTTTCTCCTGGTTTTTTTACAGGGGTAAATCCCCATTTCTTTTCCCTATCAAGAACAGGAACATCAATACCTCTTGTAATATAATTTCCTGCCTGCTTTGCTATTGTCTCAAGTGGTCTTTGAATACCATCAAACATAGCTTCAATAAGTCCTGGGGCAAGTTCAACACTTAATGGTTCCCCAGTTGTCACAACAGGACCTCCAGGACCTAAGCCTGAGGTTTCCTCATATACCTGGATTGAAGCCTTATCTCCCCTCATTTCAATTATTTCGCCAATGAGCTTTTTATCTCCAACCCTTACAACGTCAAACATCTTTGCCTGGCCCATTTCCTCTGCAATAACCAAAGGTCCTGAAACCTTTATAATTCTTCCGATGCTCAAGCTATCAACCTTCCTTCTTTGATAATATATCAACTCCGACAGCTTTCTCAACATTGCTTCGAATCTTTGCAAGTCCTATGCCTAGGCTTCCCTGACTTCCTGGTATTAGAATGATTGCGGGAAGCATTTCATTCTTATATCTTGCAATAGTTTCTTCAATGTCCTTAGCTATTGTCTCTGTAACAAATATCAATCCATAACCTTCTCTAGCCATGCTATCAATGGCCTTCATGGCTTCTTCACTATTTTCAGCAGCCTTAACTGTCATACCAAGGGATAGGAAACCTAGTACTGCATCTCTTTCCCCCACTACTCCAATTTTATACATATACATCACGCATCCTTTCCCTAATCTTTTCTGGATGCACATTGCTCTTCTTTCCTGTTAGTATAATTCTTAATGCTCTTATTTCGTTTTCCCGGGCGTAAATATATGCAACAATAGGTTCAGTTCCAAGGCTTATGAACTTGGATTTCTTAATATGGTCGAGTATATAATTATCCCCATACCTATCAATGCTTCCCAAATCACCATTTCTAATATATTCTGCAATGCATTGATCTGACCATTTCGAAAAATTAGTATAGGATAGTTTTTCTGCAAACCTTTCTAAGGTTTCATTTATAAAGCTTGCAAACCGATCATACTCAAGTGTTCCGCCACTTATAAATACCTTGTCTAAAAACTCAATGCTTTTTTCCTGAGCCTTTATTCTAATAAATGTTTTCAAATTAGTTATGTCAATGTTAAATTTCACAAATTCGATTAAATAGTCATATTTACTATTTTTAGCTATTTCCAAAGCATATTCATAAATACCCTTATCAACAATCAAGTCAATATCCTGTGGGTCACCTGTTACACTAAAGGTTGATACTGCCTTTTGTACTGTTTTAATAACAGTATCAGGTATATCGTTGTAGCTCTCCTCTAAAATCATTTGTTTTAAACTTACTATTGGAATTGTTCCTACATTAATTATTATACTTGAGGTATCAAAACCAGAAAACTTACCCTTTAAAATGCTTTTTATGTTGTGTCCATCATAGTGTACTGCAAGAACATCTATAATTTCATGAACTGGTATAATACTATACATAAACTGATAAAAATCCTGAAGTGCATTTTTTAAACCACTTTCATAGGAATCTGAAGTTATGTACTCTCCATACTGAGTATCTTGAATCATTTTAATAGAATCTGAGAAATCCTTTGCATCTATTAATGTATCAAGTTTCGCCCTGTTCAATAATTTATTTTCCATGGCTTTTATTCGAGCAATACTATGGGCAAATATTGTATAATCCATTCATACACCTCCTCATGAGGTTACCTGCCTTCAAATAGAAGGTTTGCTAAATCACCCTCAAGGCTGTCCCTTAATAATCTTATTTGGGATTCAATCGAACAATTAATTTCAAGACCACCATGTACTAATATGAAACCTGGGCCTATGTTCCTGGCTTCTTCGCTTATTTTAATCAAACCCTTTTTACCCATTGCATTCAATTTATCATTTACAACAGTAATAAAAGATGGTTGTATCCTTCCCATATCCTTTTCCGAGAAAATGATTTCCTCCTCCCCAGACTCAACGCTACTAAGAAGTACCTTCTCAATAAAATCAAAATAATCCTTATCATCCATTTGGTTTATCCTGCCAACTACATTATCTAAAACCTTATCAATAGCTTCCTGCTTTGCAAATAAAACTTCATTTCTTGAATCCAGCTGTGACCTTGACATAAGTCTTTCTTTTCTTTCTAGGCCATCACGTTCAGCCTTTGATTTCATGTTATTCATTATTTCATCAGCCTTATTTTTTGCCTGACTAATGATATCTTCCGCCTTAGCTATTGCTTCATTTTCTATTTGCTTAGCCCTATCTTCATTATCCTTGATTATTCTATTTTTAAGATTTTCAATGACCGCCATTTCGCCACTCCCTTATACAGGTATATTAACTATCATTAGGATTGATGTAATAAGTGCAATAACTGCATAGGTTTCAACCATTACTGCATATATAACTCCACTGAAAAATTTTTCAGGTCTCTTTGCAAGAATTTGAATACCTGCAGTAGCTGTTCTACCCTGATATATTGCTGCTCTATACTGAACAAAAGCTGATGGCAGCGCAGCACCGAAAAATAAAAATCCTTGACTTAGTGTTAATGGTGCAATTGTTCCTGTGAAAAGCCCTATTCTTTGAAGAAGTATTAGAGCAGTGATAAACCCATAGAAACCCTGTGTACCAGGAATAACCTGAAGAATCAGTGTCTTTCCGAATTTTTCTGGATCCTCTGTTATAAGTCCTGCAGCAGCCTCACCAACCATTCCAACTCCTCTTGCTGAGCCTATTCCTGCCAATAGTGCTGCCAATGCTGCTCCAAATACTGCAAGTATTGGTCCTCCATAAGTCTTTAAAAAATCAAGAAAATTAGTAAATTCCATAATAAATCCTCCTTAATTAACTCTTTTTTACATTTATGAATCTAGTATTTATTTTAAAAGGTGTATAAGGTCTTCCACCGCCTTCATAAAATTTACCAAAGAACTCAAGAAATTGCAATCTACAGGTATGCACAAATGCTCCCAATATTCCTATTAGGAAATTAAATGTATGTCCAAATACAAATATTATAGGTCCTGCTATAAAAACTGCTGGTCCACTGACCATACCAATAAGCAGGTTAAATGCCCAGCCTATAAGGCTCGTAGCAAGCCCTAGTGCCAGCAATCTTGAATATGAAAGAACATCCCCTAAATAACCTGTTATTCCATAAAGGCCATACAAGCCTCCAAAGAACTTTCCTACAATAGTTTCATTGCTTCTCCCTTGAGTTGCAACCAGTCCTACTGCACATACTATTGAAAGTACCTTTGGGAAGGTTCCACCAACTATAAAAAGCAATACTAGCCCAATTATTAACCCATACCAAAATAAAACATCATAAACTGCATCTAAGATTTTTCCTGCCTTGATTAACATGTATCCTTTTACTCCAAGGCCAGTAAACAAATGCACTAAGCCAAACACCATTGACCAGATTAATACATCCATAGGCTTACTAACAGGGTCAATCCATAGTGGAGTCAACTTAATTATTCCGCCGAAAAAGCTTCCATACAGGAAACCAAATATAATAGTTGGAATACTTCCATATACCAAAAGCTTAGCCATTTTTTTAGTTCCTTCACTTAATTCCATGAATCTTAGTGCAAATATCCCTCCAGCTGCCATTACAATGCCATAACCTATATCTGCCATCATCATTCCGAAAAAGAACAGGAAAAAAGGTGCTATTATAGGTGTTGGATCCACCTCAGTTTGAAGTGGCAGGCTATAGAGAGCTGTTATTGCTTCAAATGGTTCTGCAAAAGAGTTGTTTCTTAGAGCAATTGGATACTCCTCCTCTTCCCCAGGTTCTTCAATAAGAATATATACATCCTTAAATTCCTTTTCAAGCTTAGATTGTATTTCCTCAGCCTTGTCCTTAAATACCCATCCCTGAAGAATAAATGTTTCATTCGTTTTCACAAGCTTAAATATTGATTTTTCCTTTTCAAGCTTTACTGAGTAAAAATCATATATTCTTTCAATATCCCTCATACTTTCAGCTAAGCTATTTGCTCTTTCACTTAGCCTCACAACCTCTTCATCTAGCTTAATGCTTTGTTGTTTGAGCTCATTTACCTTCTCACTGGGTAATATACTTAATTCTGAAGTAGCTCTTGAAAAACCATACTTTTTGAGAATTTCAGAAACACCCTGGGAGTCATTGATGTGACAAAGCAAAAACAAATTTATATCCTGTTGCACTTCAGATATCTTTTCGATGTAAATATCCTCAAACTCGTTATTTAATTCTTCGTAAAGATTGGATTCATATTTATTATTTAGGGATCCAATAAAATAGGATGCTTTTTTCATTCTCTCAAGCTCTTTTGAAGTCACATCAAGATTAACCCAATTTGAGTATTGTTCTAATAATGAGCTCACCTTGCTTTTTTCACTTTTATTCAGGTTTATTCCATCCTCAACTTCTTTACATCCTGCATAGATTTTTTTCCAATCTATTTTATCCTGCAATACATCAAAGTCATCCTTTAATATGACCTCTCTTTTAGAAAGAAGTCCACCCTTTTTAGGGCTATATTGTTTTAAAAACTCATATGTAATTTTAACTTGATTAAATTCCATTTCTGTATCTGATACAACTTTACTCTCTTTAAAAAAATCTACTCCTTCAAAATCCATTTCAGCTTGGCTTAAATCTACAATATGAATAGATTCTTCTGTTTGAATTAAGTTTAAAATATCTTCCTTTAGACTTTGAGGAGCAGCCAGGGTTATTTTATTCATTTTAACTATTGCCATGGCTATTCACTATCCTCTCAATAACCATATTTACAGCACTGTTCATCAGCTCTGCTGGTACATTTGCAAGCTTCTTTCTTGAACTTTGACTTTCTTCAATTATGGGTTTTGAAGCTTCCCTAGCTTCCAGTTCATATTTAGAAATAATACTTTTATAATATTCATCTGCCTTTTCCTTTGCAGTTTCAATAATGGATTCAGCCTCATCCTTGGAGTTTTTTAGAATCTTTGAAGCTTCAGCCTGGGCTTTTTTAATTATTTCTTCACCCTCCTTCTCAGTATCAGTTATTTTTTTTATTACATCATATGCCAAAATATCACCACCTCTGAGTAAAGAATTAATTGTAATGGAATATATAGATATAATTATACAATATTTTCACTTAAAATATAATAAAATTTATAAAAAAAATGAATATAGTAAGATTTTTTCATTCAATTATCATAATTTTTATAATATTATTTAAAAATTAATATTATAAATAACAAAATTTTGAATCTTGTAAATCAAATATTACTATTCCATCAAATTTTTCAATTTTATATTTAATACCACAAATATTAACCCTTGTTTTTACTGGAACATATAATACTCTTTTGGGATTTACTTCTCCTAGCATTTCTGTAACTTCACTCCATGATTCATTTACTTTTATTTTTACTTCCTCAGAGTATTCTCTTTTTAGAAAATCAGGGAGCCAAGATTTTTTTGTACCTATAATAAAATCGTGGAGAAGTATATCCCTAACTATATCCATATCATATTTATACTCCAGATAGTTATACAAAAATTTGAACCTATCCTTTAAATCATAATTTTTAATAAAGAACCCTGAACCTATTAAAAAATCAGTAAAATCCATAAAAAAATCAAATTGGGAATGTACAAGTGGCAGTATGTATTTCATAGTTATTTTATACATATCACTGTTATAATAGGTTTCAAATACTTCTTCTAATTTTAAAAGCTTAGTCATTTCTGCAATCGACATATCATTAGTATATAATACCTGATATGGTGTAAAGTTTATGTGATGTATGCCATACTTTTCTCTTTGTAAATATATAGGAGACCCTTTAAGTACTTTTAGGAATCCAAGTTGAAGCACATGTGGTTCTATTTCCATACACATGTCAAAGGACTTTCTATAGGATGCTATGTTTTCCCCGGGCAGCCCTGCTATTAGGTCAAGATGGCAATGAATGTTGTCACCCTTCATTAAACTCACAACATTTTTTTTCACTCTATTAAAGTCCATTATTCTATTTATATTTTTTAAAATTTCTGAATTTGTGGTTTGAACACCTATTTCAAATTGAAATAATCCCTTGGGAGCGGATTTAAGGAGTTCAATTTCCTCATCATCTAGTATGTCCCCTGCAATCTCGAAATGAAAAAGAGTGTTTTTACTATTATTAATTAAAAACTCCCATATTTCCATTGCTATTTTTTTGTTGGCATTAAATGTTCTATCCACAAATTTAACCAGCTTAACATCCTTAGCTATAAAATATTTTAGTTCTCTTTTGACTCTATCAATATTAAAGTGTCTTAAACCCCTTAAAGTAGATGAAAGACAATAACTGCAGTTAAAAGGGCATCCCCTTGATGCTTCATAATATATTATCCTGTCTGGTATTTCATCCTCATAAGGAAAAGGAATTATATTTAAGTCCTCTATTACCTTGCATTGGCCATTAGTTACAATTTCACCATCTTTTCTATATACCAGTCCATCAATTTTAAATAATCCATTTAAATTATTATCTAAAGCTTCAAGCAATCCTTTGAATGGGACTTCCCCCTCACCAGTGATTATATAATCTATGTAATTATAATTACACATAACAATATCTGCATCATATGAAACCTCTGGACCTCCAAGTACTATTTTGACCTCAGGTAGAGCTTCCTTTATCACACTACAAAGCTTGAGGGTCAACTCCATGTTCCATATATAACAGGAGAATCCTATAACATCAGGATTCTTTTCAATCAGCTTTAAAGCATTATCCAAAAGATTTTCATTTATTGTAAACTCAAATATTTCAATATCATATTCCCTGCTATAGGATTTTATGTATCTCAACGCTAGACTTGAATGAACATATTTTGAATTCAATACTGCTAAAATTGTTTTCATATTATATTATTTCCTTTCATTACTATTTACAGCCTCTATATGATATACATTATCCATTATTCTACTGTTCAATATTATAAATCCATTCCTTTTTAGAGCCTTCATTACAACGTTAAACTCTACTCTAAAAGGATTAAAAGCAATCTTATATTTTACTTTTCTAATATCTCCCTCAGAAATTAGAACCTTTAATTCATAGGTTACAGATGGTTTTATACCTAATCCATAGGCATCCCAAATAATTATCTTTCCATCTTTCTTCAACACTCTTTTTAATTCTTTTAGTATTTTAACCAATTTAAATTTATTCACAATTGTGCTTAATGAAAAGAATGCAATTGCATAATCATAATACTTTTCTTCACATGGTATGGATTTTCTATTCCAAGCTATAAACTCCTTATCAACCATATTATTTGCTTCCATTAATGCTTTTGATGCAATTTCAGATACAATAATATTTCCCTTTGCTGCAACATCAATAACATTACCTTTAATATTTAAATCTTTCAAGTTGATAACTGCACTTTTCTTCATTCTACCACCCCATTATGGTTAATATTCTTTCAAAAGCGCAGAAATCCTTCCATTTCTTTCAATTACTTTTTAGATTTCTTTTTCCTTTCAACTGAGAATCCAAATTTACCTAAAGGTTTTGAGGGAACAAAATATTGTCCATGGTTATAACATATAAGTTCAGCCTTATCTAGGTGAAGCTTTCCTTCCTTATCAATAAGGTTCTCCTCCACATCAACTGATAAAACGTCCCCGATAAACATATGATGGCTTCCTAACTCAACAATATCCTTTACCCTACATTCTATTGAAAGAGGCGATTCCTTAATTATAGAAACATCAACCTTGGCCCCTTTTTCTTTAGTCAGTTTTAAAAAATCAAATTTATCAACAGCCCTACCGGATCTGACTCCACAAAAATCTGCTGCAAATGCTAATTCCTTATTAGGTATATTTATAATAAATTCTCCAGAATTCTTAATAAGATTATATGAAAATCTTTCTGGTCTAATAGAAATGGATACCATTGGGGGATTGGTGCATATTGTACCTGCCCATGATACAGTCATTATATTTTCAACATTCCCATACTTACTGCTTATCATAACTGCAGGCACCGGATAAAGCATAGTACCAGGCTTCCATATTACTTTTGACATATTATCACCTCATGGTCATTATATACATAAAGACAAAAAATGAAAAGCTGCAATATGCAGCTTTTGGTTTTTACTATTATTCTAATCTTCTTGTGTATCATTATAAAAGTTCAGCATTAACCCTGCTGTTGTTTTTTGAGCCAAATTTAGTATTTCAACTGTTATATCGTTAAATCGTTTATTGATTTCCTCTTCAAATTGATGTTTTTTATATATTTTTAGAGCCTTTATACTATTATAATATATATATTCGGAGGCTGAATCAAGGTATATTCCCTCCCTTAAGGTTTTAAAGCATTCATGCTCTAAATACATTTTTTTAACCCAATTTTCATACTTTTTATGCTGGCCAAGAAGCTTTATATTAACATGTTGAGGTACTGTCATATCTTGAATCAGATGGCAAGCAGCCCCAAGATAAAACATTGCAGCCCTCATATCTCCAGAAAAATATAAGTTAATTGCATTTGTATAATATATCATATATTCCTTATAGGCGTTGCTTCTTCCATATAGGCCCCTATCCATCTCAGGATTATAAAAATGATTACTGCTCTTTAGGTCCTGATCAGCCCATACTGCACCTGTGTTAATATCCCTTATATATGCTTGAAATAAGTTATACGCCCTCATATGATTGTCATTTTTAAGAATTATTATCCCCTGCTCATTAATATACTTATGCACCTTGCATTCAGTTTTCATTATTCTTTTTTTTATTGGATTAACAGCTCTAAATAGATTTGTAATCACTGCAGAATAAGATCTCTCAAATATGCTCATAATATCATCCCCATAAAAAATACTATACATTATTTTAAGTATATTTAAAAGTATTATACTCAAATTATAATGTTACAATACTGTTATAGCCTCGTAAAAAGGACGCCAGCAACATGAGATTATGAGATTTCAGTGAAAATCTCATAATCTCATGTTGCTGGCACCTATTCCATTAAAGCCACTTTTTCTTCTTAAAATATATTATCTCCACTCCAGCAATAACAGCCATTAATCCTAGGGTTGCGAAGTATCCATGCCTTGCTTCAAGCCCTGGTATGAATTTGAAGTTCATTCCGTAGATGCCTGCAATCAGTAATAGGGGCATCATTATTGTTGTGATCATGGTTAGGACCTTCATAAACATCCATATAATAAAGTCTGTTTTCTTCCTTTATAAGGTCAAAGTCATGCCTTAAAAGTATGTTTAAAACTTCCCTTTGAGGAGACAATACCTTTCTTAGTTTTAATATGTTTCTCTTTAAAACTAATATATCGTCTTGAACCTGTTTTTTAGGATTTTGCAATATAGTTTCCTCTATATCATCAATTTCGTCCCCTATACTGTCTGTAAGAGGAAAATAATCATCCACTAAAGTATCAAAAAGGTTATAAAGAATAAAATCCATACCTTTTTCAAATATATATGGACCATTTGTTATTCTTTCCATGTATCTCCTATAACCTTGAGTCTATTCCAATGAACTGTAACAATATAATTTTCACCAAGAAAAATGTATACCTCTGTATATGTAAAATATTTGTTTATATCTCCACCTATAAATTCATTAAGAACAATAAAGTAATAATCCTTATAATTAACAACCTTAGGGCGCTGAATCCTATGAACACAATCCTCAATTGCAAGTGGATGAAACTTAAAAATATCCCTAAGGATGTCCATCTCTTTTTCATTGGGGTTCTCTATGTCAACCAATATCTGTTCTCCACTATTCAATGTGAACTTTATACTCTTAATTAATGAATTTTCTGCTATTTTCCCATTTTCATATAAAATATTCTTTATCATATAAATACCTCATGCTTTAATTTTCCACTCAAATTTCATATATATTATATCACAAATTATATCAACTAAATTAGCATAGCAAATTCTAAACCACCATATTTATAAAGAGAAGCATTATTTAAGAGAGGTAAAATGAAGCGCTCTGCATTTTTTGAGAAAACAATAATACTGACCCTATCAAATATATTAACAGGTACATTGACCTTTATATTTTCCATAATACTTTCAAGGGAAATTGGCTCTAAGGGAGTTGGACTTTACCAGCTTGTAATGCCTGTCTACTTGTTTTTTTTATCCTTTACTGGCGGAGGGATAACAGTAACTGTCTCAAAAATCGCCGCTGAGAAAAAAGCTAAAGGTAACTATAATGAATTATACAAAACTGTTAAAGCATTATGCATATTTGAATTTATATGGTCCCTGATCATTACAGCATTTGTGCTAATTGGTTCAACCTTTATATCATCCTCAATACTTGCTGATAAAAGAACTCTTTATGGAATAATTGCATTTTGTCCAGCAATTATTATTGTATCCATTTCCTCAGTTTATAAGGGTGCATTTTATGGGCTTCAAAGAGTTATAGAACCAGCACTTATTGATATTGTGGAAAAGGTAGGAAGAGTTTTAATAATAATCTTATTTGTTGGATTCACAAGGAACTCTGGAATTGAAATCACTTCAGCAGCGGCAGTATTTTCATTGAGCAGTGGTGAATTAATAAGCCTCGCCCTTTTCTTTATATGTTATAAAAGCTTTGTTAGAAATCACCATGGTTATGGAAAATGCGATAACAGCCCCCAGTTAATATTAAATGTTTTAAAACTCTCCTTTCCACTTGCAGTCAATGGAATACTTTCAACAATATTCAGTACAATTGCTACTGTATTGATTCCAAAGAGGCTGCAGGCTGCAGGTATACCCTATGAGAGTGCACTGTCCCTTCTTGGAAAGCTTCAAGGTATGGCACTAACAATAGCATTTTATCCAACAATAGTTATTGGAGCCCTTAATGTTTTACTAATACCTTCCATATCTGAAGCAATTGCATTTAAGAAGAACTACATTATTAATCATAGAATGAATATATCTCTAACCATAGCATCAGTTACTGCCTTTTCTTCTGCAGCAATAATGATGTCTATTCCAGAAAGGCTTGGACAGTTCCTGTATAAGGACCCTGCTGTGGGAGAAATACTCAAGCTATTAGTACCCGGGATTCCTATAATATACATAGAAATGGTTGCCTTCTCCATACTTAATGGTTTAGGGAAGCAAACTCGACTTCTTATTAACTCAATAATTCTTTCAGTCACAGAATTAATTCTTATTTATATATTTCTAGGAATACCCTCTCTTAATATAAAGGGCTATGCAGTAAGCTTTATAATATCAGGTATTTTAGGATTGATACTTAGTTTTATAGTAATTAAAAAAACTGTAGAATTCAGACTAAATTTATATAGCTGTTTGCTTCTGCCAATATTGTGCTCTATTTTGTTATTCATAGTTACTTCCTTTTTCCTTAGCAAATTAAACAGTACTCCATTAATTGTGCTGCTTGGTTATGCATTTTATATAATAATTTATTTGCCAATGTATAACTACTCAAAAAAACAATACAATTAAACCCGGTAATTTCTTACC
The DNA here is from genome assembly GCA_041639705.1 of Clostridiaceae bacterium. Lineage (GTDB taxonomy): Bacteria > Bacillota > Clostridia > Clostridiales > Caloramatoraceae > JARDZI01. The sequence goes on from JBEQBT010000013.1 coordinate 20,953, forward strand.
GGGTTCTTAATCAAAATATCAATTTATCTATTACTTGTTCAATTAAAATATTATTTCTATAAATAATCAATAAAAAAAGAAGAACGAGTGCTGACAGCCTTGGCCGCCTTTTCTCAACGAGCTTGCCCATTCTTCCCCTTACATATATTATAATATTATCTTGAACTTTTCTCAATATTATGTGTCATACATTTTAGTCCATTAATCTGCTCTGTTCGACAATTTCAACCAATTTTTTCATGTCAGCAGGCAATTCAGCCAATACTTCCACCTCAATATTATCCCTCAAGCTAGAAAACCTTAACCTGTGTGCATGGAGTGCTTGCCTATCAATATATTGGCTTACATTACCGTAAAGACTGTCTCCAACAATAGGATGACCAATAGTTTTCATATGAACTCTTATTTGGTGAGTCTTTCCTGTTTCCAGTTTAATTGAAAGTACTGACATTTTGTCCGAGGATGCTAAAGCTTCATAGTGTGTAACTGCCCTTTGTCCTCCCTCCATTACTTCTCTTTTCATAGATTCTGGTGTTGGTCTGTCAATTGGCATATCAATTGTGTCCTTACCCTCAAGTCGCCCTTCTACCACTGCAATATAGGTTTTTTCAATCTGATTATTATCCAGTTTCTTTGCCATTCCCTGATGAGCATATTGGCTCTTGGCTATCATAATAAGTCCAGAAGTATCCCTGTCAAGTCTATTTACAAGCCTTACAATACAGTCTTGATTAGTGTTATTAAAATAATTCATAATACCATTTGCAAGGGTATTTTCCAAATGACTTCTAGTTGGATGTACCACCATAAATGGAGGTTTATTTACTATTAGTAAATCCAAATCCTCATATGCCACCTCAATAGGTATGTCCTGAGGGATAATATCTTGGGTTTCCTTTATCTCCAAAACTACATCAATCTTATCCCCTTCTTTTAGCAAATCATTGCTTCTTGCTAGGGTGTCATTAATTGTGATTAATCCTCCTCTTATTAGCTTTCTGGTAAGTCTTGTTGACATATTACCATGAAATTTTAAATAATTGACCAGTTTTCTATCTTCATGTTCCTTGCTTATAACAAATGAAAGATTTCTATTCATCTTTTTTTCTCCTCTATCTATATATTTTGCATAAATACTTTTACACTTAAAAAATCATTTTATGCAAAATATTTCATTGATTCATATAACGCAATAAATATCTTAATGCAAAATCATTATGCGTTATATACAAAAGGTTTCCTCTGTAAATTTTAATTTATATTATCATTCTTTACAAGCTTTTCATCAGATATTTGTTCTGCTAAATTAATTATATCCTCTAATATTGCTTCATCTCCTGTTAAAGTAACTGATATATTGTTCTGATTCCATCTTAATAATACCTTTTCGTCATCAATTATAAACTCTGCAGGGAATTTACCAAGTGTTGAATTAGGTTTAATAGGGATTTTTTCTGCCTTTTCATTTAAATATATTCTATACCCTTCTTTGAAGTAAATACAATAGAAGGATGGATTTTTCACAGGAGGAACAACCCCAATTTCAGAGGGTATTAGTCCTACTGGCAGTTGTACTGGAAGTAACAAATTGAAATTAATATACTTTTGTGCTTTTTTAAATGTTTCTACATGTTTTGGAAGTACCCCATCATCAACTACCTTAAGCTTTGGTAGAGATTCTACACTAAAAACATTTGGATTCACAGGTTCATTTACTTTGTAATACTCAAAACTGCTTTTAGAAACAACAACATTATCAATGAAATACTCTTCCATATATGGTAGTATTACCCCATTGATTTCTGTTATCCATAATTTATGCATGTAGTTGTGACCATCGGCCTTGGACCTAACTCCAATTATCTCAAGACGCTTGTTATCTTTTTCTTCATACCCCAAAAACTCATATTCACCATTTTTTAATATATTAATCATTTTTTTCTCAATCTCAGTTATATAGGGTTCATCTGGAGGGAAGCATTCCTTAGATTTGATGTAGCTGCTGTGGTAATCATAATAAAGATATGTATCATATTTATATATCTCAACAGACCTAGTATTTCCATTGTTTTCAATCTTCAATTTATCTGGAAATACATATGTTATTTTGTGGTTCTCAATATTTTTTCCATCACCTGGTCCATAGGTTTCGTTTGTCTCATAGTATTCAATGGAGGTAATTCTTTCATACAAATCAACTATATATAAACTTTGGATACTTTTCCTGTTATCTATGGATAAAATAACTGTAAACAACCCAATTAACGCAAATATTATAATAACATATTTAATATTAGAAAGCTTCAACTTATTTATCATTCCTTCATCCCCAAACCTTTTATTTATATATATTAGAATTGAAGATGAGTTCATTCCATTTTTATAAAATTCAAAGGGGAGATACTGAGTATCTCCCCTTAATTAACCTATTATTTGGCTGGTATTAATAACTTCTGTCCTGTATAAATTAAGTTAAAGTTCTTAAGCTTGTTATATTCTCCAACTTGTTTGTAAGTTACACCATATTTTTGTGCTATTCTCCAGAGAACATCACCTGGTTTAACGATGTATTCTACAACATTAGTTGTTGGTTGAGTTGGTTTAACTTCAACTACTGTAGCAAATGGTAAGTCAGTTGTTCTTTGATATCCCTTTAATTCAGGTGCAACGGTTGGATTCTTCTTAACGTAATTAACCATTGCATCTCTTATTGGAATAGCAAGATTTACAATATTTTTACCCTTTGCAAATACTGTATATCCATCTCCGCCTGTTAACATAAAGTCATTTGTTACTACTGAATATAATTTATTTGGGTCTATTTTATCACCATTTTCCAATGCCATAGCAATTACTCTTTCACCTTTTGGTTTTGATAAATCATATTTTGCATAAACTCCAGCAATTTGTCCAAAAGATATTTTTTCATTTCCTATTCCAACTTCAATAGCTTCTTTTAACTGTGTTCCAGTTAAATCTACTGTAACCAGTGTGTTATCAAATGGCATGAATTCATACATCTTTCCAACAGTTAAATCACCTTTTTCTATTGAAACTCTGAGTCCTCCGCCATTTTGTATACCTATCTGAGTTCCTGCTACCTTTCTCATAAGGTCTGCAGACCACTCTCCAAGTAAATTAGGAGTAGCACCATCCTTAATCATATCAACAGTAACAACACCAATTTTCTCTGAAAGGATTGGGTCAAGGTCTGCTGTGTATTTTTCAAACATAGCTTTTACATCTGTATCAGCAGTTAGTGTAGTAGGTCTATTATAAAGTTTGTCTAATGATACAAAACTTGCTACTAACTTATTTGTACTCTTATCTAATATGAATTTTACATTTCCTAAGTCACGTCCATTGTAATATGCCTCAACTACTGGTATATTATTGACATTTCCTACAACTTCCTTATGTGAATGTCCTGCAATAACTGCATCAAGTCCTGGAACCTTAGTTATGTCTGCTGCTTCACCTGTTATAACTCCAGTCTTACTATCCTGAGAAGCACCTAAATGAGTTAACGCTACAACAACCTGAGCTCCATCTGCCTTAACCTTCTCTATAAGTCCTGGAAGTAACTCAACTGGATCCTTAACTACTACATTTGCTACATACTCTGCCTTTACTAGTGTTGGTAATTCTTGAGTAATTAGACCTATAAATCCAATCTTTACTCCATCAACTTCAAATATCTTATAAGGCTTTGCAAAATCAACAATTTGATTAGTTGTTTTATTATAAAGGTTAGCTGCAAGGAACTCAAATCCTCCGTCCTTTGCCCATCCAGCTATTTTGTCTGAACCCCAGTCAAACTCATGATTTCCTATAGCAGAAGCTATCATTCCTGCTGCCTTCAATCCTTCAACTACTGGTTTTCCATTAAGTAAATTAGATTGTGCACTTCCCTGATATAAATCTCCTGCTCCAACGAAAATTGTGTTTGGATTAGCTACCCTTGCCTTCTTAATTTCTCCAACAAGATTAGCTATACCAGCATTCTTTGTATCTTGCTTTAATGAACCATGGAAGTCATTTATTGATAATATGTCAATTAATTTGTATTTGTTTCCTGCTGGTATAATTCCCTTAGCAACTAAATCAACTTCTGTTAATGATTTAACGTTTGGAGTTCTTCCATCTGCTGAAACTGGAAGTTCTATTTTACCATCATTAATTGCTTTAACAGCTGCTTCTCTTAACTGTGCATCCCAATTATTTCCTATAACCTTCCAATTATTATCGTATTCTGGTTTAATAACACCCTTCTTAACTTCTACAATGTATTTTCCAATTAAATCTCTTACTGCTGCGTTGTTTAGAACATCTTTTTCAAGTACCTTTGGTAGCGCTTCCCCTTCCTTATATACAGGTCCATAAGAGCTTAACTGGCTGTTTGATCTATAATTGTTAATTGCAAGAGTTAAAACGTCATCATCTTTAATAGGTGTTCCGTTCATTCTTGTAAGGTTAACTATTCTGCTTCCTGGTTCCTTTGATATGTCAACATCATATTTAACTCCTGAGAACATATCATAGTTGTAACCTCTAATAGTCTCATTAAATGAAATAGTTAAGTCACCTGGTTTGAATGTATTATAGTATGCAGCTGACCATTCCATATAAGCCTTTAACTGCTTTCCAGTTACCTCAAGCTTGTATAGAGTGTTGTCATATTTGTATATATCTGATGTTCCTGCTTTTGTTATGGCCCCTTCTTTTATATTTGCGGATGTACTG
>JBEQBT010000014.1:0-24134 GCA_041639705.1 Clostridiaceae bacterium
TATGCAAATACTTACCTGATGACATCAAAAAAGATGATACATGCAATAAGGGCTATATTAAGCTATTTCCTAATATTCATGGTTTAGATGGATTCTTTATTGCAAAACTCTTAAGAAAATGGTGATGATAAATGATGGATTATAGGGACCTAACCTTTGATGAACTCCAAGATTACTTAGTTAATATCGGAGAAAAAAAGTTTAGAGCAAAACAAATATTTAAATGGATACACAGGGGAGTTGAAGAGTTTCATGAGATGACCGATTTATCTATTTCCCTTAGAGAAAAGTTAGAGATGAATGGATATTTGGGAAATATGGAAGTAGAGACAAAGCAAGAATCTGCAAATGATGAAACCGTTAAGTATCTAATGCACCTAAAGGATGGAAATATGATTGAATGTGTCCTTATGAGGTACTCCTATGGAAATTCAATATGTATATCAACTCAAGCTGGCTGTAGTATGGGATGCAGCTTTTGTGCATCAACAATAGGAGGAAAGAATAGAGATTTAACCGGAGGAGAAATGATTGGACAAATAATGAAGGTTCAAAGGGACGCTGGAGTGGAAATATCAAATATAGTATTAATGGGATCTGGTGAACCACTAGATAACTTGAAAAATGTGTTGAAGTTTTTCAAAATTGTCAACCACCCTGAAGGAATAAATATAGGAATGAGGCATATTACATTATCTACCTGTGGACTTGTTCCAGAAATAATCAATTTAGCAGATATGAATCTTCAAATAACCCTTGCAATATCCCTCCATGGGCCAAATGATGAAATTAGGAAAAGACTTATGCCTATTGCTAATAAGTATTCCTATGATGAATTATTAAATGCATGTAATTATTATATAGAAAAAACAAATAAAAGAATAACATTTGAATATGCATTAATTGATGGGATTAATGACAGGAAAGAAGATGCAAAAGAACTATCTACAAAATTAAAAGGAATGTTATGTCATGTTAACCTTATTCCTATTAATAAGGTTAAAGATAGAGGATATGAAAAATCACAAAGGGCAAGGATTGAGGAGTTTAAGCAAGTACTCCTTTTACATGGCATTGAAACAACTGTAAGACGTGAACTTGGAAGCGACATTGACGCTGCTTGTGGACAACTAAGAAGAAGCTATAGGACTGAAAGTTAAAAAGGGGTGTTTTTGTGTATATAAAGTGTAAGACTGATAGGGGGAAAATACGAGAGGTTAATGAGGATTACGTTTTGACCTTAAAGAGTAATAAATATTGTTTGCTTATTGCTGCAGATGGAATGGGCGGTCATAAGGGAGGAGAGGTAGCAAGTAGAATAGCATCAATAACAGTTAGAAATTTTGTGTTTGAGAATTTTAATATTTATAGTGATAAAGAGGAACTGCTAAGAGATGCAATTATATGCTCGAACCAAGAAACCTATAAAAAGTCATTAAGTGATGAAAAACTAAGAGGTATGGGAACGACCTTAACATGTTGTTTAATGCTTGAAAACTGGTATTATATAGGACATGTAGGGGATAGTAGGGCATATATAATAAATAATAATGGTATACATAAGGTAACTCAGGATCATTCATTTGTGCAGCAGCTTATAGATAATGGAAGCATTACTGAAAGTGAAGCAGAGAACCACCCTAATCGAAATGTAATTACAAGATCCATTGGAACTGAAGAATATGTGGTAATAGATACAAAGATAGGAAGCCTCAGCAATAATGACATTATTGTACTATGTACAGATGGTTTAACAGGTTATGTAAGCAGTAACGAAATATTTGATATAATATCCTTGAAACATGAGGAGGCTACTGAGGACCTGGTTAAATTGGCAAATGAAAGGGGAGGTAGTGACAATATTTCTGTGATTATCGCCAGGAAGGAGGGGGAAAATGAATAACCTGTCAGGTAAAATATTGGGGAATAGATACGTATTGCTTGAGAAGGTGGGAGAGGGAGGAATGGCACTAGTTTATAAGGCTAGATGTCAATTACTTAATAGATATGTAGCTATAAAAATATTAAGGCCAGAATTTACCACAGATGAGGAATTTATCAAGAAATTCAAGAGAGAATCTATGGCATCTGCAAGCCTGTCTCATCCAAATATAGTTGGAATATATGATGTAGGAGAAGAGGATGGAATATACTACATAGTAATGGAATATATTCATGGTCAGACTCTTAAGGAATATATAAAAGCAAAGGGAAAAATTAGCTCTTTTGAGGCAATTAATATAGCTAAACAGATTTCTTATGCCCTAGAGCATGCACATAAAAATGGAGTTGTACATAGGGATATTAAACCTCACAATATTATGATTACTGATGATAAAATTATTAAAGTAGCGGATTTTGGAATTGCACGTGCATCTTCAACAATGACAATGACTAATACAGGTAAAGTTATGGGGTCTGTTCATTATTTTTCTCCAGAACAAGCAAGGGGAGGATATAGTGATCATAGAACTGATATATACTCTCTTGGAGTTGTTATGTATGAAATGATTGTGGGTAAGCTGCCCTATGATGCAGAAAGCCCAATAACAGTTGCATTGAAACATATCCAGGAATCTGTTATTGAACCTAAAGAATTGGATTCAGATATTCCAAATGCATTAAATGATATAGTTGTTAAGGCTATGCAAAAGGATATGAGCAAAAGGTATCAAAATATCAGAGATTTAATTGGTGATCTTGAACTGGCACAAAACAGTCCAAATACTGTACTTTATAATTGGGAAATTGAGAAGGAAAAAACAAGGGTTATTTCAGTTGATGAAATAGATGATGAATTAGAGAAAAAAAAGAAATCACAAAGCAGATCAAAAGCTATTAAAATCATATTTGGCACTCTATCTGTATTAGTGCTCCTGGGAATGGGTGGAGTATTTGCTTTCAATAAGTGGATGATTGTTAAAGAAGTTAAAATACCACCGATTGTTGGTATGCAAGAGGTGGATGCCGGAAAGCTCCTTGAAAAGGCAGGATTAAAAATGGAGAGCCAAACTGTAAGTTCTGAAAAACCTGCAGGTGAAGTGGTAGGAATATATCCAGAAGTGGGGACAATAGTAAAGGTCGATTATCCAGTTAATGTTCTTGTAAGTACAGGACCTGTACAGGTAGAAGTGCCTGATATTAAAAACATTAATGTAGTAGATGCTGAAACATTGCTAAGAAAACAAGGCTTGAAATTGGGTTCTACAGATACAAATTACAGTGATAAAGTAGAAAAGGATTTAATTATTGAACAATTACCAGCAGAAGGGAGCATGGTGGAAAAAGATAGCAAGGTAAATATTGTGATAAGCAGTGGACCAGAGCTAATCTATACTAATGTTCCTTATTTAATAGGAAAAACAGTGGATGAAGCAACAAATGAACTTATAAGCAATAAACTTATCCTCGGAGCTACAACCTATGGAACTGATACAAAATATGTTGATAAAGTGGTTATTGGTCAGAGTTTTCCAGTGGGTACTCAGTTAAAGGAAGGTTCCGTGGTAAATGTTACTATAAACGCGTTGGAGGTAAATCAAACTGCCCCAGAATCTGGAGGTCAATAGGAAAAGGGAGGTATTTATGGAAGAAGGGGTAATAGTAAAGGGCATTGCAGGCTTCTATTATGTTGAAGACCATGATGGAAATATTTTCGAATGCAAGGCGAGAGGAAAGTTTAGAAATGAAAAACTCTCACCAATTGTAGGAGACAAGGTGTTTATTGAGCCATTAGATGATAAGCATGGAGTAATTAATGAAATTCAGCCCCGTAAGAATCAACTAATAAGACCTTTGGTTGCGAATATTGACCAGGCTATTTTAGTATTTGCTATAAAGAAACCTGACTTAAACCTTATTTTACTTGATAAGCTTCTGATATTTATTGAACATCATGGAATAGACGCATTAATTTGCATAAATAAAAGTGACTTGGCTAATGCCAATGAGATTGAGAAAATTAAGCACTGTTATGAAAGCATTGGATATGATTTGATTAAAACTAATGGTAAAACAGGAGAGGGAATAGAATTATTAAAGGAAAAAATAAAAGAGAAAATATCTGTTTTTGCTGGACCTTCAGGTGTTGGAAAATCCACTATTTTTAATAGAATCCAAAGTAAAGTGGTTATGGAAACAGGAGATATAAGCAAAAAAATTGGGAGAGGTAAACATACTACAAGACATTCAGAACTAATTGAAATAACACAGGACACATTTATTGTTGATACCCCAGGTTTTTCCTCACTAGACCTAAGCTTCATAGGAATTGAAGAGCTTCAATATTCATTTAGAGAATTCGCCGATTATTTAGGAGAATGTAAATATTCCACCTGTCTCCATTCAAAGGAAAGTGGTTGTAAGGTAAAGGAAATGGTTGAAAAAGGAAAGATAACAAGGGAAAGATATGGCACATATTTAGGGATTCTTAAGGAATTACAAGAGATTAGGAGGAAGTGGAAATGATAAAAATTGCACCATCAATTTTATCTGCAGATTTTAGTGATCTTTATAGTGATGTTTGTAGAATTGAAAGAGCAGGAGCAGATATACTTCATATAGATGTTATGGATGGACATTTTGTTCCGAATATAACAATTGGACCAATGGTAGTTAAGGCTCTCAGACCTAATTCTAAAATGATTTTTGATGTACATTTAATGATTGAAGATCCTGATAATTATATTAATCAATTTGTAGAAGCAGGTGCTGATATTATTTCTGTTCATGCAGAAACCTGTAAACATTTAAATAGAACAATTCAGAATATTAAGTCCCATAATATTAAAGCTGCAGTGGCATTAAATCCTGCTACTCCATTAGAAGTATTAGATTATGTATTAGATGATTTAGATATGGTACTGCTTATGAGTGTAAATCCTGGTTTTGGAGGTCAAAAGTTTATTCCAAATACAATAACCAAAATTGAAAGGTTAAAAAACACTATAAATGACAGGTCAATAGATATAGAAGTTGATGGTGGAGTGAATCTTGTAAATCTCCCACATATTGTTAAAGCAGGAGCAAAAATAATTGTTGCTGGCTCTGCTATTTTTAATAGTAAGGATATAGAAAAAACTATAAATGAATTTAAAAAAATAGGTGAAGAACTTTGAAAGCTGCTATAATTGCATATGGAGAAGCTGGAGAAGTGGAAGAGCTGTTGGGAGAGATAGAATCCTCTGACTACATTATTTGTGCAGATGGAGGAGGAGAATTTGCTTACGAGCAGGGTATTATTCCCGATTATCTAATTGGAGATTTTGATTCTATAAGCAAGGAAATATTATTTTTCTTCACGGAAAAAGGTGTTGATATTATTAGGTATCCTAAGGACAAGGATTATACTGATACAGAAATATGTGTTAATAAAGCACTAGAACTTGGATGCATAGAGATTTGCATAATAGCTGGAATTGGTTCAAGAATAGATCACAGTCTTGGAAATATTGGACTGCTGCATCTTGCCGGGGAAAAAGGAGTAAATGCTTATATTGTTTCTAAAAATAGTACTATTTATTTGTGCAAGGATTATATTCAATTAAATGGAAGGATTGGAGATACAGTTTCTATAATTCCTTTATTAGGGAATGCAAATGGGTTAAAATCTAGTGGATTAAAATTTGAACTAAATAACTTAAGCATAGAGTTTGGTAAGCCAATTGGAATTTCTAATGAAATGACCGATACCAAATGTTGTATTGAAATAGCAAATGGTGAAATTCTTGTTATCAAACAGAATGATATATAAAATCTCTCTAATAGTAACACTTTAATTATATCTGCATAGTATAATATGGAATTATTCTAATACTATTTGGAATAGATATATACAAAAAGTAATATATGTGGGGGATTAGATTGAGTAGATTCAAATGGCCTTTTAGAATTGCTTTTAAATTTAGAACCCTTGGAATGATTGTGGGATCCATTGGATGTGGTATGCTAATGGTTCTAATTTTTCCAGTGTGGATATGGATACTTATTGTATCAATTTCATTAATAGTTTGGGCATGCAAAAATTTTTTCATATAATAAAAAAAATGTGCATTATTGCACATTTTTTTTATTATAGAGCACGCTGAACCTTTCCGGAACGAAGACATCTTGTACAAACGAATATTCTTTTTGGTGAACCGTCAACAATTGCCTTAACTCTCTTTAGGTTTGGAGCCCATGTTCTGTTTGACTTACGATCTGAATGGCTTATTTGATTTCCAAAAACTACTCCTTTATTGCAGATCTCACATTTTCTAGACATATTAAAAACACCTCCTTATGTCACAATGAAGCAAAAATACCGCATTTAAACAAATAATATTTTATCAGAATAATTGTGAATTTGCAATAAAATATTATATATTAAAAACTTAGGTAATAAACAACACTTTAATTATATATAACTTTATTAGAATTGTAAATATAATTACTTTATGTTAATATAAAAACGAATATATAACGAATATATAGAAAAAACCTTTGATATTTAACCATTATAAATAAAGGTCTTGAAGAAATTACTGGTTTAATATAAAATTAATTATAATAATATAATTTCCCTGTTTAAAAATTTGTTGAGGGAGGTTTTGTAATGCCTATAAAAGTAAAGCATGATTTAGGTTATATTGAATATGCAGATGACGTTCTAGCAAGCCTAGCAGGCACCGCAACGATGGAATGCTATGGAGTAGTGGGAATGGCATCGAAGAGGACGACTGACGGTTTATGGGAGCTATTAAAACGGGAAAATTTAAGTAAGGGAATAATAATTACTGCTAATGGAGAAGAAATTGTAGTTGATGTATTCATAATTGTTGAATATGGCACAAAAATTTCTGTGATTGCAAATAATATAATTCAAAAGGTTAAATATACCCTTGAAGGATATACGGGATTAAAAGTATCAAAGGTTACAGTTTACGTACAAGGAATTAGAGTATAAAGCAGGGAGGGACATATTTTGAAATACAGTAATGTTGATGGTCAATTATTAAAAGAAATGCTGCTTAGCGGAGCATATGAGTTGGAAAATAATAAATCATTAGTAAATTCCCTCAATGTTTTTCCAGTTCCTGATGGAGATACAGGTACAAATATGGGAGCAACAATAATGTCTGCAGTATCGGAGATAAAACTTGTAAAGAATATAACAGTTCAGTCAATAGGAGATGCAGCAGCAATGGGATCCTTAATGGGAGCAAGAGGTAATTCTGGAGTTATTTTATCACAACTACTTAGAGGGTTTTCCAAGCAACTTAAGGGGAAAACAACTATCTCAACAAAGGATTTTGCATTAGCACTTAAGGAAGGTGTAAATGTTGCCTACAGGGCTGTTATGAAGCCTACAGAAGGAACAATATTGACAGTAGCCAGGGAGTCTGCAGATAAAGCCATTGAACTTTCAAAAAATGAATCTGATTTTAGAATTTTTATGGAAAAGGTTTACAAAGATGCTTCAGCTACACTTGACAGAACGCCTGAAATGCTTCCTGTTTTAAAACAAGCAGGAGTTGTTGATGCAGGAGGAAAAGGACTTCTATGTATATATTATGGAATTCTCAAAAGGCTACAGGAAATAGAGACTGTATTAAATAAACCCGGAGTTGAAGTTCAGAATGTAAAACCTCAAACCTATGAAAATATTGATACTAATAATATAAAATTTGGATATTGTACAGAATTTTTCATAAAAACGAAAAATGCAAACCCTGATTCTTTTAAAAATAAAATTATAGAATATGGGGACTCACTTGTAGTCGTTGGTACTGAAGAATTAATTAAGGTTCACATACATACAAATGAACCCGGTACAGTGCTTAATTATGCAATGAAGCTTGGAGAATTATCTAAGATAAAAATTGATAATATGAGGGAGCAGCATAGAAGTATAATTAATGAGGAAGCTAGTGAGATAATAGAAGAGATTAAACCTGTTGAAATTGAAAAGGAATATGGTATTGTTACTGTTGCAATGGGTGATGGAATAACTGGAATATTTAAGGATTTAGGTGTGGATGTGATTATAGAAGGTGGTCAAACTATGAATCCAAGTACCCAGGATATTTTGTCAGCAGTAAATTCTATTTCAGCAAAAAATATCTTTATTCTTCCTAACAATGGAAATATTATAATGGCTGCTAATCAGGCAAAGGATTTAAGCAATAAAAACATAATAGTTATACCTACAAAAAGTATACCTCAGGGTGTAACAGCTGTTATTACTTTAAATCCTGACTTAAAACCCGAGGAAAATGAAGAGGCTATGAATAAAGCAATAGCAAAGGTTAAAACAGGACAGGTAACCTATGCTGTTAGGGATACTATGTTTAATGATGTTGAAATCAAGGAAGGAAATATTCTTGGTATATTTAATGGGAAGTTAATTAAAGCCGGTGAGGATATAAATGATGTGGTTAAGGAGCTCATTAGTAATATGATGGATGAGAATAGTGAGTTAGTGACCATATTCTATGGAAACAATATTAGTGAAGAAGATACTTCAGAAATACAGGAATTTATTTCTGAAAATTATCCGGATTCTGATATAAGTGTAAATTATGGTGGACAGCCATTATATTATTACATTATATCTGTTGAATAAAAATATTATTAAGTGGGCTTGCATTTGCAAGTCCATTTTATTAAGTTGGTGATTATATGGAATTGGAGAAAATAAAAGGTGTTGGACCTAAAATTCTCAAACATTTAAATTCAATTGGAATATATACAATTGAGGACGCTATAACATACTTCCCAAGGGATTATGAGGATAGAAATAACATAAAGCCTGTAGTTGAGATGAAGGATGGAGAAATGATATCATTCATAGGTGAAACATCAATAATTTATGGATCAAGAAGAACAGCTACTGGTAAAACAATAACAAAAATTCTTTTTAAAAGTGAAATAGGATATTTAACAGGAGTATGGTTTAACCAACCATATATTAAAAATACTTTTAAAGTAGGAGAGAGCATTTATCTTTTTGGTAGAGTTTCTAGAAAAATGGGAGAGATTCAAATTATTGAACCACAATATGAAAAGGACGTAGACAATGTCCCTAAGGGTATAATACCTGTTTATTCTACTAATAAATATTTATCTCAAAAGGTTTTGAGAAAGATTATAGCACAGGCATTAAATTATATTGATGATGAAATATCTGAATGTATTCCAGAAAGTATAAGAAAAATTTATAAGCTTTTAGATATAAAAACAACATTAACTAATATACACTTTCCGAAAAATATGCAGTTTTTAAACCTATGCAGGAGAAGAATAAAGTTTGAGGAATTATTAACCCTACAACTAGGGTTATTTCTAATTAAAAAGCGTCTTATTCAGAGTAATAATGCATTTGGGATTCCGGTATGTAAAGAAATGAAGGATTTCAAGGAATCTCTTCTCTTTGAACTTACTGGCGCACAATCAAAAACAATAAGAGAAATATTGACTGATATGAAAAATAGCAAACCGATGAATAGACTTGTTCAAGGGGATGTTGGATCAGGTAAAACAATAGTTGCGGTAATTGCACTTTTTAATTGTGCAAGAAATGGCTATCAGGGTGCCATGATGGCACCTACAGAAATACTGGCGGAGCAGCATTTTGAATCTTTTAACAGCTTTCTTGGCAAATGGGGAATAAGAGTAGGGCTTATTACTGGAAGTACTCTAAAAAGTAAAAAAAAGGAAATTTTAGACAAATTGGCTAGTGGAGAAATTGATATAATCATTGGCACACATGCATTAATTCAGGAAAATGTACAATTTAATAATCTTTCATTGGTTATTACAGATGAACAGCATAGATTTGGTGTAAGACAGAGGGCAGACCTTATAAATAAAGGCCATAATCCTCATGTACTCGTAATGACTGCTACACCAATCCCAAGAACCCTAGCATTATTTTTGTATGGAGATATGGACATATCTATAATTAATGAAATGCCTAAAGGCAGACAAAAGATAAGTACTCATTTTGTTAAAGGGACCGGACGTGATAAAGTTTACCATTCTCTAAATAACGAAATTCAAAAGGGAAGGCAGATTTATGTTGTTTGTCCATTGGTGGAGGAGTCAGAAAATTTGCAGGTTGAGTCAGCTGTAGAGACCGAAAAAAATTTAAAAGAAAAATATTTTATGAATTATAGGGTTGGACTTTTACATGGCAGAATGAATTCAAGGGAAAAAGATGAAGTAATGCATAGTTTTAAAGCAGGAAACATAGATGTATTAGTTTCTACAACTGTAATTGAAGTTGGGGTAAATGTTCCAAATGCAACTGTTATGATTATAGAAAATGCAGATAGATTTGGACTGGCTCAACTTCATCAATTGAGAGGAAGAGTTGGGCGTGGAACTCATAAATCATATTGTATTTTGATATCAGAAGCAAAAAATCAAGTTGCTCTTGATAGAATGAAAATTATGACCAGTACCAATGATGGATTTGTTATAGCTGAAAAGGATATGGAAATGAGAGGAACAGGAGAATTCTTTGGCGTTAGGCAGCATGGACTTCCAGAATTAAAAATGGCAGATATAGTTAAGGATATTGATGTATTGAAAGAAACAAGGGACTTAGCAAGAGAAATTATCAATAAAGATTATTTGAGTCTTACTGAATACTCTTTATTGATGAATTCAATTAATAAAATTTTTAATGAAAAAGCTGAAAATATTACATTTAATTAGCCATATTAGACACATCCATCTATAATTACTTATATTTCTAGTTTAAAAGCTTTAAAATTGGTTAAATTAATACTAGAAACAGAAAACAGGAGGTGTAAGATATATGGCAAATATCAATAATAACACTGGAAGAAACAGAGTTTTAGTACCTGGGGCACAGAATGCACTTGATCAGTTCAAGTATGAAGTTGCTAGCGAAATAGGTCTTACTAACTATGCTAACATTGACAAGGGAAACCTTACTTCAAGGGAAAATGGCTATGTTGGAGGATTCATGGTAAAGAGAATGGTAGAAGCATATGAAAGAAATTTAGCTGGAAGAGGTTAGTGGAAGCACAAATTAAATAAATTTTAAAAAAGGGAATCATCTTTTGATGGTTCCCTTTTTTAAAATTATTATTAAAACAATATAACTGGCGGATATCCGCCAGTTAAGGAAGAGGAGAAACTGAAGCAAAAGCTTCAATTAAGTCTATAATAGTATTCTGTACTGATAAGAATATATTATTCAAATTGATTTTGTGCTAAAATATTGTGGAATAAGAATATATGGAGGATGTTATGAGAATTATTACTGGAATTGCAAAAGGTAGAATAATTAAGGCTCCTGATGGACTTAATACAAGACCAACTTCAGACAGGGTAAAGGAGTCACTTTTTAATATCATATCAAAAAAAATATATGGAGCAAGAGTTTTAGATTTGTTTTCTGGAACAGGAAATCTTGGACTGGAAGCAATAAGTAGAGGAGCTGAGCTATGCACGTTTATAGAAAGCAATAACAGTACATATAAAATATTAGCTTTCAATATTGAATCCCTTGGATTTACTGGGAATACTGAGCTATATAAACGTGATGCATTTGATGTGTTAGAAAATCTCGGTAAAAGCAACAAAAAATATGATATAATTTTTTTAGATCCACCCTATAGCATGGGGCTCGTGGAAAAGTCGATAAAAAAAATAAGTGAATTGATGATTTTAGAGGAAAATGGAATTATTGTAAGTGAGTGTGACGAAAAGGATATTATTTCTGAAAATGTATACGATATAAAAATATATAGAACTGAAAAATACGGTAGGACCAAAATATATTTTTGGAAAAGGGAGGAATAAAATGGACAAGATTGCAGTGTATCCAGGAAGCTTTGATCCTATAACAATGGGTCATCTTGATATAATTGAAAGAGCCGCAAAAATATATGATAGACTTATTGTTGGAGTACTAGAAAATCCAGAAAAGAAAAATGCTCTATTTTCTTCCAGGGAAAGAGTTGAATTAATAACTAAAGTTGTTTCACATATAAAAAATGTAGAGGTTGAATGTTTTAATGGTTTAACAATTAATTATATGCATAAGAAAAATGCTAATATAATTATAAGAGGGTTAAGAGCAGTATCGGATTTTGAATTTGAATTTCAAATGGCATCGATAAATAGTAAACTTGACCCAAATATAGAAACACTTTTTATGATGACAAACAACAAATATTCATATTTAAGCTCTAGTGCAGTAAAACAGGTGGCAATGTATGGAGGATGTATTAAGGAATTAGTACCAGATAAAATTATTAAGGATGTTTTATTAAAAATGGGTAAAGGGTAAAATAAATAGTCTTTTTAAATTAAATAATTTTAAATAAGATTAGAGGGTGGGTTTGGTGGAGGTTTTTGATAGCTTAAATTATATGAATGAAATTTTAAAAAACTCAAAAAAAATTCCTATGTCCGAAATGATTATTGTTAACAAATATGAATTACTTGATGCATTAGAGATGATAAAAAAGAGTTTACCTAAAGAATTAGAAGAAGCTAAAAAAGTAATGGAAAATAAAAATAGCATTTTAATTGAGGCTAACAAGGAAGCAGAAACATTGGTTAAGGAAGCTGAACAATATGTTAGCTATCAAGTTAATAGTCATGAAGTAACCAAATTGGCCGAGAGTGGGGCAGAAGAATTAATGAATAGGGCAAGTATAAATGCAAGAGAGCTGCGAATAGGTGCCAGGGAATATTCTTGTAATTTACTATTAGAGCTTCAGACACAACTTGAAATGAGCCAAGAGAAGTTAATTCAAAACCTGGAAAATGAGTATAATATATTTTTAAAAACAATACAACAGGAATACAGGGAAAGAATTGGGTCTATTAAAGGGAATATGGAAGAACTCAAAAAACTTAAGTAAACTCATTAGAAATAAACCTGAGTTTACTTATGACAGGAATTCTTTTTTATCCACTTTCAAGACTCCCACTTCTATAAGTGGGAGTACCATTGCCTACTTTGGTGGGGGTAGAGTCCCCCACCAAAGTCCCAATGTCCAGCTTTAGCTGGACGAGTTCACTTGGCTAAGTATATTTAGTAATAAAATTATGCAGAGAAGTAATTGAAGTAGAAAAACATTATAGCTAAATAGATTAAAGAATGTAGACTGAAATGTAGTTATTTGAATTAAATTAACTTTTAATAATACATAACATAAAAATGAAGATATAACTCCATGACTTAATTTCCCAAGAATGTAGGCTCCTAAGTTTATTTTAGTTTTATTTATAATACTTGCCACTTGGCCAACAATTGAAAATCCGCTAAATGCAATTATAAAACTGATGAGAATGAGTTTTAAATCAAATTCAGTAGGTAAACTGGATATGATTTTGCTTCCGTTGGATATTTCAAGTGATGTTTTAAGCAAAATGCCTGGAAACCAGGAAATATTATTGGGTAAAAGCATACTAATTATATTTGTGATGCTAGAAAAAAAAGTGACTTTATCCAGCAGAGTTATTATAACAGAAAATAAAATTATGTAACCACCTATAAAACCACTGGTATAAAGTGAATTTACTATTGCATTTGACATTATATTACCCGTAGATGAATTTCTATTTAGTAAAAGGGTTTTGTTTGTAATTTCATTTAAAGGGTATTTATTTTTATTAAAATGTTTTAATAATATTCCATTTATTATTGCACCTAATATGTGACTTATGAATATAATATAACCTGCTTGTGTGCTTTTTAACATTCCAGCTCCTACAGCACCAATAATAAAAAGTGGCCCTGAGGTGCTGCTAAAGGTAAGTATTTTTTGACCCTCTCTTGAGGAGATCTTTCCACTTACAACAAGATCTGAGGTGATTTTCGCTCCAGATGGATAGCCGGAGAATATGCTCATAATAAATACATATGCGCCATAACCAGATGTATTAAAAAGAAACTTTGCAATTGGAGTAAATAATCTAGCTATGTTCTCAGGAACTTTTAATGATATAAGTAAATCGCTTATTATAAAAAAGGGGAAAAGAGAAGGCATTACAACAAAAATCCAAAGATTAATGCCATCACCTGCTGCGTTTAGAGATTCCCTGGGATATATTGTAAGAAGAACAAGGAATATAAATAACATCATAATAATAGACAATTTTCTTGTTTTATTAAGTAATAAGATAAAAAGTGAAGCAGCGACTAATATGGTAAAAAAATAATTCATATTAGACCTTTATAACATTACTTTATATTATTTCTATTAACCAGAGGTGAGTATTATGAATAGAAATTTTAGAACTGGACTGGCGTTAGGATCTGGCGCTGCAAGAGGACTTGCACATATTGGAGTATTAGAAATCCTAAAAAAATATAACATACCTATGGACATGATTTCTGGCAGTAGTGTAGGTGCACTAATAGGTTCCATGTATTGCTGTGATTTAGATTTTAAATATGTTAAACTTCTTTGTAAACATTTAAATCAAAAGGATTACATTGATATTGGAGTTCCAAGGACTGGGCTTATTAGAGGAAATAAAATTGAAGCAATGTTAAAGCTTATTACAAAGGATTGTGAATTTAAAGATTTAAAAACCCCCTTATTAATTGTTGCTACTGATTTGAAAAATAAAAGATTGAAGGTTTTGGATGAAGGAAAGGTGTATGAGGCCATAAGAGCAAGTATATCTGTACCAGGAGTTTTTACCCCTTATTTTAAGGATGATATGACACTTGTAGATGGGGCAGTTTTAGAAAGAGTTCCTGCTAGGATATTAAAGGATAAAGGGATGGATTTTGTTATTGGTGTTGATGTTGGGTTTAATTTATCAACAAGCAATTGCAAGAGTATATTCCATGTTCTATATGAGGCTTATGACCTTATGTCATATGAATTATTTCAGATAAAAAAACAGGAAGCAGATATTATGATTAGAGTCGACCTAAATGATGTTGACCCTACTAGATTTGATTTAGTTGATTTGTGTGTTGAGAGAGGTATTGATGCAGCAGAAAAAGCAATACCAGAAATACTTAAGCATATAAAGGAACTTGAAAACAGTAGTCAGGATTTAATTGAGGAATGTGATAAAATAGGATAAAATGAGCAGCAAGCTTATATAAAAATCAAGCTTGCTGCTCATTTAAATAATGACAGGTGGAATTTTAAAATCCTGTTTAGCAGATTTGTACTTAGAGTTTTCATACCCTAATACATAAATATCAGTTGATTGTGTATCATATTTAAGCAATTCAGAATTTCTGTATGAGGGATTTGTAATTATTGGGACTGTAGAACTTTTTCTTGCCATTCTTAGAAGCATTTTGCCATTTTCATTAAAGCCTAATACTCTTATATACTTTACAGGACTTTTAATATTATCCTTAATTTCCTTTGTTATACCTAATAATGAATATAACAATATTCTTTGAATTCTGGTTGTGGTATATCTTTTATTCTTTATAAATTCAATTAATTCATTTATACAAGTTGAGCTTTCGGCACCCTTTTTAATTTTATTTTCAAGACCTTCTCCTACATCCAGTAGGTTCTTAATAGCGGATAAACTCGAATCTCTAAGCTTGTATAGAATTAAATCAGAGAAATTTGATAGAGTAACAGGGCATCGGCCATGATTCCTTTCGTTTTCAAGAATAATGTATATATAATCAGGTAGGGCTTCAACAATATCCTTATTATTAATATTTTTCCTAATGGAGGTTGCACTTGAGATTGACCCAGTCAAACTGGCTTGATTATAGGAGTTATTCATTCTTTTAACTGAAAAAGGATTTATTTTAGAGGATAGTCTATAAATAGATTTCAGGTATTCAATTCCTAAAATATTATTTGAAGAGCTAAGTATTTCCTTAAGTTCTTTAGCATTATGAAGCAAATCATTTTTAATTTCACTATAATCTATTAGAGCGGTTTGTCTAGCCGTTGGATAGGATACACCTTCCTTAAGATATTTATGAAGCAATATCTTGTATTGGCTTGGCTCATCGGCAAGAATGTCAGCAATATATTTAATTGATTCCATATCTTCAGCTTCACTGCCAAAACATATATTATCTATAAATCCAAGACTATTCAAGGTAGATACAGCACCAAATGCAAAACCTTCTGCACTGCTGGTTGAATATATAAATGGAAGCTCAACAACAAGATCAATGCCTGACTTTAATGCCATTTCAGTTCTTGCCCATTTGTTTACCAGAGAAGGTTCTCCTCTTTGTACGAAATTACCACTCATAACAGCAACAATATAGCTGCAGCCTGTTAGCTCTTTAGTTTTATTAATATGATATATATGTCCATTGTGAAGAGGGTTATACTCAACTATTATACCTGTTACATTCATCGAAATACTCCTTTAAAAATGAGATTACTGTTTATATAATTTTATAGTCGAAATATATTAAAGTAAATAGCAATATAAAAGTTTTTTCGTATAAAATGACAATTATTAAAGAACATTATTAAATAAAGAAGGATTTTTCTATTTTATATAGAAGAATATAAGTTGTGAAATTTTTATTTTGGAGGGAGTAATATTATGAAATTAATGGAAACAATATGGAAAAAAGCAAAATGTGATAAGAAAGTAATTGCTTTGCCAGAAGGCAGCGAACCAAGAACAGTAAGGGCAGCTGAAATTATTAAGAAAGAAGGATTAGCAGAAGTAATTCTTATTGGAAACCAGGCTGATATAAATAAAACAGCAGCTGAGGAGGGTGTAATTTTAGACGGAATAAAAATAATTGACCCTAAAACCTCTGATAAATTAGATTACTATGCTGAAAAATTTTATGAATTAAGAAAAAATAAAGGCGTAACATCAGAACAGGCAAAACATATAGTTCAGGATGAAATCTATTTTGCAACAATGATGGTTAAGTTAAAGGATGCTGATGGAATGGTATCTGGAGCAATTCATGCAACTGGAGATTTACTAAGACCAGGTATGCAAATAATTAAAACTGCACCAGGTATATCACTTGTATCAAGTATATTTGTAATGGAGACTTCAAATCCTGAATATGGAGATAATGGATTGTTTATATTCGGAGACTGCGCAGTAAATCCTAATCCAAATGCCAATGAACTTGCTGCAATAGCTGTGGCAAGTGCAAATACAGGAAGGGCTTTATGTGGAATTGATCCAAAGGTTGCTATGCTGTCCTTTTCAACCAAGGGAAGTGCTAAGCATGAATTGGTTGACAAGGTTGTGGAAGCAACAAGGTTGGCAAAAGAAATGGCACCTGATATAATGATAGATGGTGAATTACAACTAGATGCAGCTATTGTTCCTAAGGTAGCATTATTAAAAGCAAAGGGAAGTGAAGTTGCAGGTCATGCTAATGTATTAATTTTTCCAGACATACAAGCAGGTAATATAGGATACAAATTAGTTCAAAGACTTGGAAATGCTCAAGCAATAGGTCCAATTTGTCAGGGCTTTGCAGCACCAATTAATGATCTTTCAAGAGGCTGCAGTGTAGAGGACATAGTTAATGTTGTTGCAATTACAGCTGTTCAAGCTCAAGGAGTAAACCTATAAAATTGTAACATAGCAAAGATTTAAATTGAGAGGAGTTATACATATGAAGATTTTAGTAATTAATTGTGGAAGTTCATCACTAAAATATCAATTAATTGATATGAAAAATGAATCAGTACTGGCTAAAGGATTAGTTGAGAGAATAGGGATTCAGGGATCTGTTTTAACACATAGACCTGAGGGAATGGATAAGATAGTAATTGAACATCCAATGAAGGATCACAAGGATGCAATAAAGCTGGTGCTTGATGCTTTAGTTGATCAAAAACATGGAGTAATAAAGGATATGTCCGAGATTACTGCAGTGGGACACAGAGTGGTACATGGAGGAGAAAAATATTCTGCTTCAGTATTAATTGATGATGAGGTAATGAAGGCACTTGATGAGTGCACACATTTAGCACCATTACATAACCCACCTAACATTATTGGTATTAATGCATGTAGAAATCTTATGACTAAAACCCCAATGGTAGCAGTATTTGATACAGCTTTTCATCAGACAATGCCTAAGTATGCATATATGTATGCACTGCCATATGAATTATATGAAAAGTATGGCATAAGAAGATATGGCTTCCATGGAACCTCACATAGATATGTATCCAACATGGCAGCTGATATGCTTGGAAAGAACCTAAAGGAATGCAAAATTATTACTTGTCACTTAGGAAATGGTGCGAGTGTCGCTGCAATAAAAAATGGAGAATCAGTTGATACAAGTATGGGATTTACACCACTTGAAGGTCTTGTTATGGGTACTAGATGCGGTGATATAGATCCTGCTATTGTAACATTCCTCCAAAAGGAAAAAGGAATGAGTTCAAGTGAAGTAGATGATTTGATGAATAAAAAGTCAGGAGTTTTTGGAATATCAGGAGTGAGTAGCGACTTCAGGGACATTGAGAAAGCTGCAGAGGAAGGAAACCAAAGAGCTCAGCTTGCACTTGATGTTTTTCATTACGAAGTGAAAAAATATATTGGAGCCTATGCAGCAGCCCTAGGTGGGGTTGATGCTGTTGTATTTACTGCAGGCCTTGGTGAAAATTCACCTGAAACAAGACGGGATATATGCAAGGGACTTGAATTCCTTGGAATTGAAATTGATAATGACAAGAATAAGGCAAGAGGCAAGCAAACCGAAGTTTCATCCAGCAAATCAAAGGTAAAAGTATTACTTATTCCTACAAATGAAGAATTGATGATAGCAAGGGATACAAAGGAAATTGTAGGATAAACTAACAAAGTATATTGATTATTGTTTATGATGGTATATTATATTAATTTATCTTGACTTTTATTTGCCGTCTTTATATAATGATTGTGGCGTTTAATTTGAGGTGAGCTTATGACTTTAAATATTTTTGAATTATTAAGGAAAAAAATAGTGGAATTACCCTTTGAAATTGCTTATAATGGTGATTTTATAATGAGGGAAGATTTTAAACTAATATTAAAGTCACCGCTTAAGGTTTGTGGAAATGCAACCTATGATGGACAAATAGTTAACCTAAAAGGAAGCATTACAGGTATTATTGAAGTTCAATGTTCTAGGTGCCTTGAACCCCTAGATTACCAATTGAATGTGGAATTTGATGAGGATTTCTCTAAGTTAGAACGTAATGAGGAGATATATCCAATTGAAGAGGAAAGTATTGAGTTAAAGGATATGGTTATTGATAACATTATTCTTTCAATGCCCTTTAAATTTCTTTGCAGTATAGATTGTAGGGGATTATGTCCAGTTTGTGGTAAGAACTTAAATAAACATCAATGTGACTGTAATAAAGATAATATTGATCCAAGATTAGCAGTACTTAAAGACCTTTTTATGGGTGATTAAGGAGGTGTAGCAAATGGGAAATCCAGCAAGAAGACATTCAAAATCAAGAAGAGATAAGAGAAGGGCACAAACTTGGAAGCTAGTTATGCTAGGAATGGTTGAATGTCCACAGTGTCATGAAATGAAGCTTGCTCATAGAGTATGCTCAAACTGTGGATATTACAAAAATCGAGCTGTAATTGCGAAATAATTTAAAAAAGAAAGTCTCTATGAGACTTTCTTTTTATTTTGTCTACATATTTTGCATAAATGATTTTAAATTTTAAAAAATCATTTATGCAAAATATTTTCATTGATTCATATAACGCAATAAATACCTTAATGTAAAATCTTTATTGCGTTATATATAGATTTATTGTTATTTTTTGTATTATACTAGGTTAAGTAGTGTATTTAAATAAGGTATTGATTTATTTTAAAATGTCCTATATACTTGTTATTAGTAGTAGGTCATAAAATTAAGTATAAGGAGTGGGACCTATGAATGAAAAATTCAAAAAAAATGAAAGACAGGAGAAACTTCAGGACATTCTAAAGGAGGATCCATTTGTTACTGATGAGGAGCTCTCTGAGAAATTCAATGTATCTATACAAACTATAAGGTTGGATAGAATGGAACTAGGAATACCTGAGTTAAGAGAAAGAGTTAAAAATGTAGCTGAAACAAATTTTGCAAAGGTTAAAACAATTGTTGGAAAGGAATTTGTTGGCGAATTAATTGACATAACCCCCGGGAAAAGTGCCATATCCCTACTAGAAACAGATAAGAGCATGGTATTTGAAAAGACCAAGGTGGTAAAAGGACAGTATATGTATGCAATGGCAGAAACACTTGCACTAGCAATTGTTGATGCAAAAGCAGCATTAATTGGAATAGCTAATATAAAATACAAAAGACCTGTTCTATCTGGAGAAAGGCTTATAGCTAAGGGTGAAGTTATCAGAGTAAGAGGCAATAAATTTTTTGTTTGGGTATTCTTATATGTAAATCAGCAGGAAGTATTCAGAGGGAAATTTGCACTTGTTGGTATTGAGGATAATGGGGGGGGAAACGCATGAAAATAATAATAGATGCAATGGGTGGAGATAATGCTCCAGAGGAAATAGTAAAGGGAGCTGTAGCTGCTTTAAATGAGTTTAATGTTGACATCATACTAGTAGGTGATGAAGGTAAAATTAATACTGTTTTAACTAGTGAAGGAGTTGACAAAGATAAAATCCAAATAATACATGCCACTGAGATTATAACTAATAATGATCATCCTGCACAGGCCATAAGGAAAAAGAAGGATTCATCAATGGTTGTTGGTATGAGAATGTTAAAAGAGGGTAAGGGTGATGCGTTCATATCAGCAGGGAATACAGGAGCACTTCTTGCAGGAGGGTTATTTGTGGTAGGAAGAATTAAGGGAGTTGATAGACCAGCCTTGGCTCCTATTATTCCAGGCAAAAATGGACCATTTCTATTGATGGATTCAGGAGCAAATGCTGAATGTAAAACTCAAAATATTTTGCAATTTGCAATGATGGGCGAAGTATACATGAAAAAGGTATTTAAAAAGGAGTCTCCATCTATTGGCCTTGTAAATATTGGTGCAGAAGAGGAGAAGGGTACTGAATTTGTAAAGGAGTGCTTTAAGCTCTTAAAGGAAAGTAATTTAAACTTTAAAGGAAATGTAGAAGGTAGGGACATTCCTGAAGGTAATATAGATGTGGTTGTATGTGATGGATTCACTGGGAATATAATTTTAAAGCTGTTCGAAGGTGTTGCCCAAACTATATTTGATACTTTAAAAGATGAAATAATGGCTACTACAAGGACAAAAATAGGAGGAATTTTACTTAAACCAGTATTTAAAAAATTTAAAAAGAAATTTGATTATACTGAGCATGGAGGAGCAATTCTTATAGGTGTTAATGGACCAGTTATTAAAGCACATGGAAGCTCAAATGGAAAGGCTATAAAAAATGCAGTAAGGCAGGCTGTTTTATGTATTGAAGGAGGTGTTGTAGAAAGTATTAGAAATGAAATAGAAAAAAATCAGACAGACAATAATATATAGGAGAGATTGCTATGACATATATGGCAGGAATAACAGGTATAGGTGTTTCACTACCTGAAAAAATTTTGACAAATGCTGATCTTGAAAAAATGGTTGAGACCAGTGATGAATGGATAACTACAAGAACAGGTATTAAGGAAAGAAGAATTACATCAAATGATATTGCAGCTTCCGACTTATCAACTGAAGCAGCAATAGAGGCAATAAATATGTCAGGAACAAAACCAGAAGAAATTGATTTAATAATAGTTTGTACTGTAACTCCTGATATGATGTTTCCTACAACAGCTGCAATTGTACAAAATAACATTGGAGCAGTTAATGCTGCAGGATTTGATCTGTCAGCTGGATGCACTGGCTTCATATATGGGGTTACTGTAGCAAACCAATTTATAAAAAGTGGACTTTATAAAAACATACTTGTAGTTGGCTGTGATATTCTTTCAAGTATAACAAATTACAAAGACAGAAATACATGTGTACTTTTTGGAGATGGCGCTGGAGCTGTAGTTATATCAAGAACAGAGGATGAAGGAATTATCAGTGAATATATTAAATCTGATGGTTCAGGAGGAGCATATCTTACATTACCTGCAGGTGGTTCAAAAATGCCTGCTTCATTTGATACCGTAGAAAAGGGATTACATTTTACTCATATGGATGGTGCAGAGGTATTTAAATTTGCTGTTAAGGCTATGCCTGATGCTGTAAATCATATCCTGGATAAAACAGGGTTGAAAATAAGCGATATTGATTATTTAATACCTCATCAGGCTAATATAAGAATAATAGAATCAGCAGCAAAACGTCTTAACTTCCCTATGGATAGGGTGGGAATATCTATAGATAAATATGGCAATATGTCATCAGCTTCCATTCCAGTAACCTTATATGAGGTTTATAAAAATAACAAAATTAAAAAGGATGATAAGATTGTTATTGTTGGATTTGGTGCAGGTCTAACATATGGTGCTTTACTTATTAAATGGTTGATTTAGTTAAAGACATAAACAGGTTTGGAGGTGTTCTATTGAAAGCAGATGTATGTAAAATACTAAATATTGAGTATCCAATATTTCAAGGAGGTATGGCATGGGTATCGACATACCACTTGGCAGTAGCAGTTACAAACGCAGGAGGACTTGGAATAATTGCTGCTGGAAATGCTGATGGTGAATATTTAAGGAATCAAATAAAGAACATAAAAAAATTAACAAGCAAGCCATTTGGAGTTAATGTAATGCTTATGTCACCATTTGTTGACGAGGTAATAAAAGTAATTATTGATGAAAAGGTGCCTATTATTACTACAGGAGCAGGTAATCCAGGAAAGTATATAAAATCTTTAAAGGAAGCAGGAATTAAAATATTTCCAGTAGTACCATCAGTTCCATTAGCAAAAAGACTTGAACAGGAGGGAGTTGATGGGGTTATTGCAGAGGGTACAGAATCAGGAGGGCATATTGGAGAATTGACAACAATGAGTCTTGTGCCGCAGGTGGTGGACGCTGTTAACATACCCGTAATTGCAGCTGGAGGAATAGGTGATGGTAGAGGAATGCTTGCAGCCTTTGCTCTAGGTGCTGATGGAGTTCAATTAGGAACAAGATTTGTATGCTCTAAGGAATGTATAGTACATGAAAATTACAAAATTGCAATTATAAACGCTAAGGATAGAGATGCTATTGCATCAGGAAGAGGAACTGGGCATCCTATAAGATGTTTGAGAAATAAATTAACCAGACAATTTGAGAAACTTGAAGTAACAGGCGGTACAAAGGAAGAATTGGAGGACCTTGGACGGGGAGCACTTAGGAAGGCTGTAGTAGATGGTGACGTTGAAAATGGTTCGGTTATGTCAGGTCAAATAGCAGGTTTAATTAAAGATATAAAATATTGTGATGAAATTATTAAGGATTTAATTAATGAATATAAAGCTAATCTGGCAAATATTAAAGGGTTTTAAGAACCACCGATTTATAAAATGAGGGATGGTGAAAATTATTAAGACTGCATTTTTATTTTCAGGACAGGGAGCTCAATACCTGGGAATGGGAAAAGAAATTTATAATAATTTTAAATGTGCCAGGGAAACATATGAAATGGCAAATAAGGCAACTGGTATGGATATAGCATCAATGTGCTTTGAAGGACCAGAAGAGATACTTTCCCAAACAGAAAATACTCAGCCAGCTATTGTAACTACCTCAATGGCAATAGCAAGTGTACTTGATGAAAATAATATTTATGCGGACTATGCCGCAGGTTTAAGTCTTGGAGAATATTCAGCACTCATTTATTCAGGAGTATTTGATATTAGGGATGGGCTTGAATTAATCAAGAAGAGAGGTAAAATAATGCAGGACGCTTGTCCAGAGGGTTATGGAGGTATGGCTGCCATACTTGGTCTTGGTAGGGAAACAATTGAGGAATGCTGCGCGTCCTTAAAGAGTGAAGGAATTGTTGAAGTGGCAAATTATAATTGCCCTGGACAGATAGTAATTTCAGGAGAAAAAGCTATTGTTGAAAAGGCAGCTGGTATGCTTAAGAATATGGGAGCATTAAAAATGATAATGCTGAATGTTAGTGGTCCATTTCATTCGAGCTTATTAAATGAGGCTGGAAAAGAATTAGAAAAAGAAATAAAAAAATACCATCTAAATGCACCAAAAAAAGAATTATAGCAAATTACGATA
>JBEQBT010000015.1:0-23697 GCA_041639705.1 Clostridiaceae bacterium
TCACTTATTACGTGCCTGACACTATTAAACCTAACCTGCATATAATGTAATATATCAATCAATCCCATTTGTATGGTATTAAGGGGGGGATACCATGAGCGAAAATACCACAAAAGCATCCAGCATATCCATGCCTTCTGAAGATCAACATTTGATTCCTTCTCCTACCACCCAAGAAAGTACTTCAATAAACACTTCTATGAATACAGTCATAACTATCACCTTACCAGTTGTAAAAGAACATACAATTACTATTGAGGGAATTCCAGATTTAAATAACGATGGTGTAATTGACATAAAGGACGTTCTTATTGCAATTAAACAACAAATAGAAAAGAACGATTCTGCAAACACTTAATAACTATCCTTATATTGTCATAAATATGAAAGGTCATCTCTACCACTTGTCATCCTTGGCAAAGGGTCAGATCATAATGCGCACCTTGTGGAAAGATCCGACCTTACCCTCAGAATTCCCACGCATATCCGCACCACGATAAATGAAAGTCAAGCACTGTCATCCTGAGCATCGCGAAGGATCTTTCCCCAAGATACCCCAAAGATCCTTCACTCCGTTCAGGATGACAAATAGTTTTTCACAACAATGACAGGGTACTATATGAAGTATTCCTTAAAATTCCACCATTTCTGGATTGTTTTTTATTGTTTAAACTGCTTTTGTATATTGTTTAGCTATATAATATGCCTTTCCATTATAATTTATCTTCAGCCAGCCATTTGCTTCTCCTATGACTTCTACTTTATCCCCCTTCTTCAGTATTCCAATAATTTTACCTGAGGACGACGCAGTTTCTCTTATATTTAATGTGTTTGATGTGATAATAACATAGGTTTTAGGCTTTGTTACTTTAACAGGCAGCTTGTTTGTAATGTCAAGATAAGCAGCTGTTATGTAACCAGATTGATCACTACTAATACCTTTAGCAGCCGTAAATATTCCACCACTTATTGTTCCAATATTTTTGTCTACTTGATACTTTACAAGTGAGTTATCCAGGTTGAAGCTATTGCCATACATGTCATAGGCAGTTGTCTGTAAAGCTGTACTAACTCCAGAGGCTGTTGTAATTGTACCAGAGTTTACGACTATGCTTACTGGTTTAATATCCTTAGAATCAATAACTGATGCTTTAAATGTAAAGGTTTTATCTCCTAAGGTTGCTTTGATATTTGAGCTACCTAATCCCTTTGCATTCATTACTCCATCAGCAGAGATTGTAACTGCAGATGAATTATCAGATTGCCACTTTATACCCATGTTCTTAAACTTACTTAAATTAATTATATAGTTTGCATTTTGGGCCATGAAGTCACCATACAGATTAATTGCTTTATTTGCACCTTTTATAATTTTCATTTCTTCAGCCCTAAGTGCTGGATCTATAACTGCAATTCTTTCAACCAGAGGCACAAATACATGGGATACCTTTGAACCATCAACAATAAACTTTGTATATCCTAAGAAGCCTCCATCTTCAGGTTTTACATATCTTTTCAGGCTTCCATTACCAGTTATAGTATAGTTTACTCCCGCTAGCTCCCAGCTTTGGCTTACATGAAGGTTTCCAAACATTACATTTATGTTTTTAGCTGGGTTGGTACTCTTATAGTCTCCTAATATTTTTTCAAGCCTATCTGCATCAGACTTCAACATTTCATGTCCGGTTCCGAAGGAATCCCTCGTTGGTGCATGTGTATATATAAATACATTTTGTTTAGTGTTTTTAGCTAAAAGCTTCTGCAAATAATCAAACTGTGTTGGATCAGCTGCACTTATACTCTGGTTAAAAGCACTGTTTAGGGTAATGAATAATGTATTTCCATATTCATAGCTATATGCATACTGTGACACTCCAAAGGCTTTCATATATGCATCAAGATTCCCATTAACCACCTCATGGTTTCCAGGTGAAAGCATTAATGCTTTGTTATTTACAAGCATTAATTGTCTTACCGCCTCTCTCCATTGACCTTCCTCATCCTCATCTATTAAATCTCCATTTTGTATAACCAATTCTGATTCATCCTTATTTATTTTACTAAAAATCTCATATCCAAAGCCTGTTGCTTGGGTGTCCGATGTAACCGAAACAGTAAAGCTTTCAGTATTTTTAGGTCCTGTTAAAGGTTTAATTATAAAGGCTGTAGTTTTTTCTTCTGCTTGGTTGCCAGCTCTGTCCTTCGCACTTACCTTTATATTATGAGAACCGGGTACAAGTGGTGCAGCTGCAATTGCATAAGCCCATCCTGATGCTTCATCATAATAAGGATTAAGTTTTTTTCCATCCAAATATATAGATATATTTTGTGTATCCACTCCTACTTGAGAATCCTTAATATTTACAGATATTCTGGGAGTAGCTGTTTCCACAACCATATCCTGCAGAGGCATAAGTCTTGTGATCACCGGTTTCTCAGTATCTGCTTTCAAGCTAACACTAAATGTTTTTTTATAAATAGGATTTGCTTTATTACCAGCCTTATCTGAAACCTCCAGTTCAAAGGTATGATTCCCTTCAGCTAAACCTTTTGCATTATAAGTCAGCTTACCAGATTTCTCATCAAAAATTGTGGCAATTACTTTCCCATCCAGTTTTGTTTTTATTGTTCTTTTATCTACCCCTGTTTGTAAGTCTTTAATCAGTAATGATATTTGAACATCCCTTTTGTATACTGTTGTAGAAGGTTGAAAACTACTGATTTCTGGGCCTTTTAAATCTTCATTATCTGAATATGCGAATCTAATATCATCAAAATAAACAGTCCCCTTGTAATGAAGGTTTTTGTTTGTTTCAACCATATAAATATAATTTAAGCTTATTGGAAGTGGTACATCTGATGGTATATCAACATCTATGTATTTCCAACCTATCCAATCAATTCTAGTGGCTAAATCTAATGTTCTATCGTTTCCCTCTCCATCAGTTAGAACTGCTCTAAGCCACGGCGCTTTTCCATCCCCATAAACCCACATTCCAAGCTTCTTTGGCATAAGAGTTGTCATAAAGCTTTCGGATATATCATTTCCCAATTTATCCACTAATGCATGTTTTAAATTGATTGTTCCATTATATACTCTTGTCCATGATTTATCATAATCATATGTAACCTTATAGCTGTATTTTCCACTTTTTGCCTGATCCCCTGAAATACCTCCGACTCCTCCAACATATCCATTTATTGAATACCTTGAGGAATCAAGATGTTCAAAATCATCAATCAGTTGGCTTGTATCCTCAACGTCAATTTTGACAGTTGCCTTTTTAGTACCAATCTGTGCTGATACCTCTCCGCTGCCTTTTTTTGTTGTAATTTTCAGTATTCCATTTTTATCAATGGTCCCAATATTTCCTATTATTGACCATATTGCAGAAGTGTTATTAAGTATTACTGGCTGTCCACCAAATGCTGTAGCATTTAACGTTAATCCCTTTGTATTTCCATATTGAAGTATCTGAGTAATACCACCATTTATATCCAAGGTATCAACATCATCCACTACATATATGTTTGCTTGTCCCTTAGCTCCACCCCATTCAGCAGTAATTGTTCCAGATTCAAGCTTGGTTCCTGAGGTAAATAATCCGTTTGAATCAACCCTTCCTAGCTTTGGTTCTACAGTCCAATTTACAGATGCATTTTGAAGATTGATTGGATTGTAGTTAGTATCAGTTCCACTAATACCAAATTTAAACTGACTATTTTTATAAATAACAATATTCTTATCTACCTGAATGTTTCCTACCTTATTTGCCCTATCAGTAGTACTTACAAATAATATTCCATTTGTTATAGCCCTTTGAGTTCCATCAGAAGGTCTGTTCATTATTTTCAAATCATTTTCACCATTTAACTTAACATTCATTTGAGTTGAGCCACCGCCATCCATACTGACAGCCTGTACAGCTCCTATGTCCTTCATTAATTGAGCCATTTCAACTAATGTTATGCCATCACTTATCCCTTTAGATGGAGTTCCTCCATCTGATGTAATAGCTATTATCCTATTATCTGCAGTTATTCCTACTGCTGTTCTTGATCTTCTTGAGGTTACAAGAGCGCTTGATGCTCCAGCATTAATCATTTCCTGTGAAGATAATGTTCTACCATCCTTTACAAGATAAGAATATGCTCCTACTGCTTCAACAATATTTGGTTTACTATAGTCTAATTTTATTTTTATTTTATCTCCAGGTTTTAGATTTGTTTTAACCCAGTCTGCTTTTGTTCCGTTACTTGCAAGTACTATATAATCCTCACTAAGTACTGCTTCCTTGCTACCTGCACCTATTGTATCAACAGTACCTTCATACTCTCTACCAAGTAGTATTTGTGATGGTATACCCTTTACAACAGTAAGAGCACCTGTAGCTGCAGAGTTTGAAAAATCAATTTTCTTATATTCATTTAACTGGTAAGTGTTTAATATAAGAGTGTTTCTGGTAGATTCTCTGTTTATATTATCAATATCAACAGAATTACCGCTTCCAGTAGTTAACTTTGCTGTAAGATAAATGTTATCAATAAAAGCTTTTTTATCCTTGTCAATTCCAAATACGGGATAAATTTTTTCTTCACTTCTTGTATTATGAGCTGCAATTATGGCACCCGACCTAACCTGGGGGCCTGTACTAAATCCAGTCGTTATGTTAAACATGTCTGCATTTATACCTGCAACCACATTGTTTCCTTTAAATATTTCCCTTTGAATCTGTTGGCTAAGTGTATCTGCCTTTTTTACCTTATCCTTCGCTTTTGAAAAAATTATATTTACATCCTTTTCATTTAAATCTGCAGTAACAATGCTTACTCTCTGCTTAATATTTGAGCTAAAGCTTTGCAGTTGCTTTTCAGTATATGTCATCCCATTTCCAATAGGCTTGTCATACAAAACAACCTCAAGATCTGCTGCCTTAGCAGGAATCATCATCTTACCTGGAAATAAACCAAAGACAAATGCCCCAATTAATATAAACGATATAACCTTCCTACCTTTTTTCATCCACAGGTCCTCCTTTTCAAATATATATATTTTTATGATCTCCCCTCCCCTTTAAGTTCATAATATAAGTAAATTATAGCAGGATATAAAATTAGACACAAAAACTCCATTATTTGTTTCACTATTTAAGAATAATTAACAAAAAGAAGCATTCTTATACATTTTTTTAGAATTTATTAATCATTTATGAAAAATTTAGTTTTTAAGGAACCTTTTATAAATAAGCCAATGTCTAATTATCAAAAAGCAAAAATTATTTGAGAGGAGACTGCTTATGAAAAAGATATTTAGTTTAATCATTACAGCTGTGATGCTTGTTGGAATATTGAATCCAATTAATGCTAATGCAGAAACAAAAACAAATATTTCTCTTGAAAAAGCAATAACTATTGCAAAGGAAACCTTCAATCTAACAACAGAGGGTTACAAATTAAATTATCAGTATTATGAAAATCAATATGGGAAAAACCTATGGAGCTTAAGTTGGAATAAAGAAAAAGAACCATCATCAAATATTAATGTCTCTGTTGATTCAAATACTGGGGATGTTATTAGTATGAATAGTTGGGAGTCAAGTACCACCATTCCAAGTAAAATACCTGCATATTCAAAGGAGCAGGCATTAAAAGCCGCTCAGGAAATTGCAAAGAAGATTCAACCTGTTAACTTTCAGCAAACAAAGTTATATGAAGCTACAAAGTATGGTACTGAACCATTTTACACATCCCAGGATTCTTATACATTTAAGTTTATAAGAATTGTAAATGGTATTCAAATGCAAGACAATGGTATTTCAATTACACTTGATAAAAACACATTAAAAATGAAGAATTATTCATTTGATTGGGATAATGGACCATTCCCGGAGGCGGCAAAAGCACTTAGTTTAGATGAAGCTAAAAAAGTATTTGGTGAAAAGCTTGGAATAGAATTAAGCTACAAACTTATTTACGATTATAATGAGAAAACAGAAACTCCAATACTTGTATATGCATTAAAGGATAGTAATAAACCAATAGATGCACTTACAGGTGAAATAATAGAAAATTCCTATAGACTTTACAGTCTTGATAAAAGCGAGAATTCTGCTTCACCTCAATCCACAAAGAGCGACCTTACTCCAGAGGAGCAAAGCACTGTTGATAGTAACGACAATCTAATATCCAAGGATGCAGCAATTGAGATTGTAAAGAAATACATCAAACAGGCTAATAGCTTCCAGTTGGAAAATGCAAATCTATATACAAATGAAGTTAGAAAAACAGCAACCTGGTATTTATCATGGTCTCAGGATAATGGCAAGGATAAATCAAGAGATTATCTAAGTGCTGAAGTTAATGCTCAAACTTCAGAATTGATTTCCTTCTATCTGTCTGGAGATGAATTCTATTCAGATGGGAAAACTGAACCTAAATTTACTGAAGCTCAAACAAAAGATATAGCTGAAAAGTTTATTAGGTCGCAGCAGGCAGAAAAATTTGCAGCCACAGAATATAGAGAAAACAAGCAACCCAAAATTTATGTAGAAAATTATCCGACTAGTTATTCTTTCTCATATATAAACAAACAAAATGGAGCTCTTACCCCATTTAACAACTTTAATATAACTGTAAACCCTCAAACAGGAGAAATCCAGTCCTATAGAATGGAATGGGTGGATGTTAAACTTCCTTCAACAGATGGAGCAATGACACTAGAGGATGCATATAAAGCATTATATAACAATCTTGATTTTTCAATGCAGTATATTAGAAAAATTGATTACAGCAGGGGTTCAAATTCAGCTCCTGAAATAAAGCTTGCATATGTTCTTGAGAACTTCTCGGGAATGATAGCTTCAAATAATGGTGCTGTGCTAGACTATTCAGGAAAGCCAGTTAAAGAAGCAAAGAAAATAGAATTCTCAGATATTAAGGGTACTTCATCCGAAAAGGATATACAGCTTTTAATTGATATGGGAATACTTGATGATGAAAGTGGAAAATTCAATGCAAGCAACGAATTACTTCAAAAGGACTTCGTTAAAATGATAGTTAGAGCAATTGAACCATATGCTTTTACCTACAACACCTACATCAATGATTCAAAGGAGGAATATGATAAATACTATAAAATAGCTATAGAAAGAAAAATTATTTCTGAAAAAGAAAAATTACCAAATGCGCAAATATCAAAACAGATTGCAGCTAAAATGCTTGTTAGAGCACTTAATGTTGGATTTGTAGGAGATTTATCTAATATTTACACACTGTCATTTAAAGATGCAAAATTAGTTGGAACTCAATATAAAGGATATGTGGCAATTGCCTCAGAGCTTAGAATAGTTCTTCCTGAAAGCGGAGTCTTTAACCCTAAAAGGCATGTACTAAGGGGAGAGGCAGCAACTATGGTCGTTAACTTACTTAAGGTAGATGTAAATATTAAGGAGTAAGAACCTTCAGGTTGAGTGAACTCGTTCAGCTAAAGCTGAACATCAAGATTTCAGATGGGGACTCTACCCCACCTGAAGCAAAAAGTGGAAACTCCACCTTATAGAAGGTGGAGTCTTAGAAATTGATAAACTAAATATACAACCTCCTTAAAATACTATATACAGTTTAAAACAGCCTCCATCTAGTATGATGGGGGCTGTTTTAATGGTGAAATACACACCTGCTTTATGGTCTGCTGTTACTGCGAAAGCTTAATTTGTTATTGCCACCTGTGTCATTGCAATAAAAGCCCCTACTGTCATCCTGAGCGTAGTGAAGGATCTTAGGACATTAGATCCTTCGCTACGCTCAGGATGACATTCGGTATTAAAGGATTATGTTTCCATAACAACGACATTAAGGGTTCTCACCTTCTCAATGCTCTTCCAAGCTTTCCATTAATAATTACATTATCTCTTACAGCGACTTCTCCATTTATCAATACATACTTAATACCAACAGGTGGTTCTACAGGTTTTTCAAATGTAGCCCCATCCTCAATAGTATTATAATCAAAAATAACAACGTCTCCGTCACTTCCAATGCTTAGTGAACCCTTATTCAGTCTAAAACGTTCTGAAGGTAAATATGTCATTTTTTCAATTGCCTCATAAAGACTCAATAGTTTCTTCTCTCTTACATATTTACTAATAAACCTCGGGAAAGTTCCGCTAGCCCTTGGATGTCCTTCAAAGTTATGCATAAACCCATCACTTGCTAGGAAAACATTAGGATTAGCTAATGCAATATCCACTTCATTTTCTTTCATTACATGACCGATTGTTATTGTTTCTGGTTTTTCACATCTAAGCTTATTGAATATTTCTTCACTGCATCTTTGTCCTCTATATTCGCCCTCAGCAATTTCAATACTTTCATATGTTGTCCCATACCTTTTCAAAAATCCCTCATCGTATGTAGTTTCACCAATTCCAGTACTAAATGCATTATATGGATAGCAGTCTGCAGCTACATCAACTCCATTTTGTTTATGGTAATCAATTAATGATAATAACTCCTCCATTTGACCATAAGCTCCCATACTTCCTATATGGGATACTTGAACAGGAATGTTAAGCTTTTTACCTATCTCGATTAGCTCCATAGCTGAAGGAATAACCCCACTCGAATCATCTCTTATATGAGCTGCTGCAATTTTGTTGCCACCTGCTAATGCTTCGCAAACAGAAATAAGCTCCTCACCAGTTATTCCAGGTATATATCTTATTCCAAAGGATATCCCAAGGCATCCTTTTTTTAAGTAATACTTGGCAAGTTCTTTCATCTTTAATATGTTCTCAGTTGAAACACTTTTATATTTATTATTTACATTTACCTTTTTTCTTAATGAATTATGAGGTACAAGCAGCCCAAGATTTATCGGGATACCTATTCTATCAACTGCATCAAGATAAGCATCAGGTTCCTCAGGACCACCTCCACAATTTCCTCCTACAGCAGTAGTAACACCCATTCTTAGCAAACAATCAAAAATACTTATATTGAATGCATCCACGGCTTTATCATATGGATCTTCATGCATATGTATATCCACAAAACCTGGAGAAACGATTAACCCATCAGCATCTATGACTTCATCACCAATTAATTTTCTATTTGAAATCTCAACTATTTTACCCTTTTCAATCCCAATATTAAGTTTTGAAAATACACGATTCTTCGGATCAATAACCGTCCCATTATTAATAACTATTTTCATTTTGCACCTCTTTTAATCTTTATATATGAAGAATGCGTCTTGATATGAAATTAGTCCTATTTTATGGTGCGACAACATCTCTACTTCCATAAATTATTTTACTTCGCTAACATTATTTTTCATAAAACTTTTTTCCCAATTATCCATGTAGCTTCCATTAGCCCATTCTGCCATTATTACTGTTTCACCATTTTTTAAATTAATCCTTTTTAATGGTACCTCTCCAAGAGTTCCCTTTAAGATTTCATATATAAGTATTCTATCCCTTGTTACTATTATTGCAATATCCTTGTTTGGAGATGTATAAGCATCTATAGCTTCAGGTACTCTGTCCTTTATTTGTGTCCAGGATACCCATAAATCATCATAAAAAACCAGTTCCGATGGGGGAATGATATTGATGTTAAAATCAGAAAATCTGTATCCTTCTTCAGATTTATAATTAAGTCTGCCTTTGAATAACCAGTGGCCTGCCTTTCTGTACAGGCTGTAGTTTTCATCCTGTTGTACCATACCTAACTGATTTATTTTCCCCAAATCTAACAATCCTAGAGCTTCTGTCTTTCCATTGTTTATTGCCCTAATACCTGTCTCACCTGCTATATCAAATATTTTGATGCCCCTTAAGTTAGGAAGATTGTCTACAAGCTGCAGCTGCAGTCTGTTTTCACTCCATTTATCACTGTTATCAATATAACCTCCCTCTCCAATGCTTTCAATTCCAATATAATCATTACCAACATATGATATACTTCGGGAAATACTACCGGTTTTATCTCCCCACTTTTCAGGGTTGATGGTTATATTAATCAATTCTTCTGTACTTCCGTTGAGTACACTATGCGCATAAAAAATATC
Organism: Clostridiaceae bacterium; assembly: GCA_041639705.1. Taxonomy (GTDB): domain Bacteria; phylum Bacillota; class Clostridia; order Clostridiales; family Caloramatoraceae; genus JARDZI01. Next base: position 10,073 of record JBEQBT010000015.1, read on the forward strand.
TTCTCTTCTATCTACTGTGTAAATTCTTTTGGTTTCTATTCTCCAAAATCCATCATGCCTTGGGAAAAATATTCCCATTGTTTCCATAGTAGTGCGGAGCTTTTTATCCTCTGCTCCAATCCATAATGTTCTGTATTTATATCCAGCCTCACCCCTACTATCTTTTTCAATATATTTTAGTCCTAAAACAAGGCCAGTTCTTGCTGGAAAATCATTAATTAATAAACTACTATCAATATTTTCATTGTTTTCATTTAATTTATTATTAATAGAGTTATCCACATTATCTGAAAGTTTTTTTAAATATAAAATATAATCCTCAAACTCTATTATCAATTTTTCATTATCTATTACAAGAGCATCAAAGGAATATAACTCCTTAACTGCAATTGTAATAACATAGATATCACTATTCTTTATACCATATTTTTCTGCAGGCTGTTTATGTCTATATAATAAATAATCATCTGTATTCACTCTTTTTATTTTATATTGAGGTTCATTAAACAAATCTCCTCCTACAAATACAGATTCAGCTGAAAATTGTACAGTATTGCCAATCCATTTGCTCATAACCTCATCTGTCATTTCTGTGAAATCACTGTTCAAGCCTCTTTCGATTTCCCACTTACCCTCTATTGGCATGAGCTTATTCTGCGGAGTTATTATTTTACCTACTGTATCCACAGCTGAATTGCTGCAGCCTGATAGTATAATAATCAATAAAAACATGGTATAAATTAATTTACTTTTCGCCAATTTTACCACCACCTATACTGGAAGGGTAATAACTACTTCAGTACCCTTATCTATTTCACTTTCTATTTCAAAAGTACCATTCATTAATTTTATAATTTCATCACAAATTGATAGTCCAATACCATTTTGAGATTTACTGCTTTTCCCTTTAAAAAACTTCTCTTTTACTCTTGGAAGTTCATCCGGGGGAATTCCACATCCTGTATCACTTATTTTTATAACTATTTTGTTCTCAATAAAATCTAAATTCAATATTACACTTCCTCCAATAGAAGTAAATTTAAATGAATTATCCAAAATATTAATAAAAACCTGTTTAAGCCTATTTTCATCTGAAAATATAAATGGAACATTTTCATTAAACTCAACCTTAAAATCAATATTTTCTCTGATTGCCCTAGGTGTGAGTTGAGTTTTTATCTGAAGTATTACATCAATAATGTTTAATCTTTCATTTTTAAGAGTTATTTTACCAGATGTGAACTTTGAAAAGTCTAGAAGCTCCTCAACCATTGATGTAAGGCGATCACTTTCTTTTTCTATAATATCGAGACCATCAAACAGCATATTTGTACTGGACACATTTTTATTCTTTAATGTAATAGCCCACCCTTTTATTGAAGTTAGGGGAGTCCTTAATTCATGGGACATGGAGGATATAAATTCATTTTTTAACTGATCATCCTTTTGAATTTCTTCGGCCATGTAATTTAGAGTATCTGATAGTTTTCCAACCTCATCATCATATCTTTTCTTGCTTTGTATTTTATAATTTCCTGCTGCCATCTTCTCAGCTACTCCAGTTACTTCCTTTAGAGGTTCAACTATTGTATTTGATAAGAAAATACTCATTACACCTGAAATTAGAATAACCACTAACCCAATTCCAATAAAAACAATCGCTATTTCTTTAATTTCCCTGTTTACCTCACTTAATGATGAAATAAATCTAAGTGCTCCTACAATACTACTACTTGATTTTAGTGGATAGGCTATTGTCATTACTCTTTCATTGTAATAGTTTACATTCCCTATCCATCTTCCTCTTTCACCATTCAATGCTTTTTTTACATCCTCCATTTGCAATATGTTTTCTGGAGTTACTCCTATGGAATCCATAAGCACATTACCTGAAAGATCAACTATCTGAACCTGTGCTGTTGTTTGCTTCCAAAATGTATCCACATTATTAAGCACATTATCTGAAAGGCTTGAGTCTGAAAAATATCTTAAGTATAAATCTGAAGATACTCTAATTTGATTATACATGTTATCTTCAAGATTTTTATAATAGTTTTCTCGTACAATGTTTATAATTAAGACTTCAAGTATTACCACAGTTATAATAATAATAAATAAAAAGTTACTTACAAGCCTTTTCTTTATGCTTTTCATTTATTTTCCTCCTGCCATCTATATCCAAATCCCCATACGGTTTCTATGAAATTTGGAGAAGATGGGTTGTCCTCAATTTTTTCTCTAAGCCTCCTAATATGCACATCAACTGTCTTAACGTCACCAAAATAGTCTTGTCCCCAAATTGTATTTAGTAACTCATCCCTGCTAAAGGCCTTCCCAGGATTTTTCATAAATGCATTCACAATGGAAAACTCTGTAGGAGTTAAGTCAATTTCTCTACCATCTTTTGAAAACTTTTGTGACTTTGTATCGATTTCAAGAACTCCAAACCTAATCCTTTTCTTTGATAGTAAGCTTGGTTTTTCACTTCTTCTAAGTATTGCCTTTATCCTTGCTACAAGCTCAAGGGGATTAAAGGGTTTTACCATATAGTCATCTGCACCTAATCCTAAGCCCATTATTTTATCCATATCCTGCCCTCTTGCGGTCAACATAATAATGATGATTTCAGGTCTTGATTCTCTTATTCTTTGACATACTTCAAAGCCATCTATTCCAGGAAGCATTATATCAAGTATTACGATCATAGGGTTATGTTTATCTATCATTTCAAGGGCAGCTTCTCCAGAATCTGCTTCTATTACCGTAAAACCATTTATGCATAAATTGATGTTGATAAACTTTCTTATTGAACCTTCATCCTCACAAATAAGAATCTTTATTCCCTCATCCCTCATAATATCACTCCATATTCATATTAACCTTATTACTATTTTATCAGAATTATATAATTAAGCTATGCTTTAAAACAATGCTAATCTTTACTATTTTGTTGGGTTAACATCCTCATATATGAACTTGTGTAAATGTTTTTTTGTAGCTTTTATATCAGTTATCAGGTACCATGCTTTGTTTACTATCTTTCCTTTGTAATACCCGTTAATAGGAAACCTGCACCACTCAACATTTGATATTCCAGCTGTAAATACTTCAGTACCAGTTCTTACAATTTCAGTTTTGGACATGCTTGTTTCAACATATGGAAGCATTTTAGAAATAATATATGGATATTTTCCAGTACCTTGATTTTGTATTTTAATAATCAATGCAGTTAAAACCTCTTTTTGCCTTTCAGTTCTGTCGAAATCTCCATTTCCAACCTTTCTAATTCTAGCATATGCTACAGCTTGTTTTCCGTTTAACCTTTGAATTCCTGCCTTTGTTATTGGAGTTGCCCTCTGCTTTTTTATTTTAGCAACTTCTCTCATGTATTTATTAATTTCATCTATTTCACTTCTTTTAACATTAATTTCAAGCCCACCAACTCCATCTATTATATCTGCAAGCCCTGAGAAATTAACAGTGTAGTAGTCCCTTATATTCATGTTGAAATTTTTGTTAATGGTTTTTATTGCAAGCTGTGGTCCTCCAAACATATATGCTGCATTTATTCTTCCCTTACCATGACCATCAATATCTACGTAGGTATCCCTTATAAAGGAGGAAAGTTTTATCTTTTTATGGGTCTCATCAATAGAAATAATCATTATTGCATCTGAATGAGCTGCCTCATATTTTTGCCTTCCAACATCTATACCAAATAGGGCTATATTTGTAACCTTATTTCCTTTACTTTTTTTCTCTTCTGCAATAGGATTTTTTCCATTTGTTGGTGGTGATTCTTTAATTGGCTGAGTTTCTTTAATTGGCACTGCTTCTCCAATTTGTTTTATTTCTACCTCCGGTTCTATTTGAATTGGTGTAATACCAAGGTCTTCATCGCTTTTAGATATTTTATTTATTTTAACTCTATCAAGCTGATAATACATAAAGAGTGCAGAAGCTGAGAATCCTATTGCAATGACAGCTAATACAATTACGATTATTCTAATGCCAGCTCTTTTCCCTGCTCCATTGTATTTATTCATTTTGCTCTCCTTTCTGTAACTATCCATCTATATGAACATTATTATTTCTTATAATTTATGTTGCGTAATTTTCTAAATCATATTAAAGTATATATTCACATCCTCACCATTTTTAATATAAGGTCGCCATTTTATACAATAATTTTAATCTTCCTATTCTTTTTTTGCTTTACAAACATATTTAATAATAGTTACAAAAATATTAATATAATAATCAAATATCTTTCCAGTAATAACAAACACAAATCACTGAAAATTAAGATTTTCAGTGATTTGTGTTTGCCCATTTCAAATAAATCCAAATTTCATCCATGGCTCCAGATAATCTAGTAGGAACGATTCTTCTTCCACAATTCTGCCTACCACATTTGTTTTTCCTAAATTTTTCATATCCTTTAATGCTATTTGAAGCTCTCCTGCGTATCTTGTATAAAGTGAAGAATCAATTAATATATCACCTCTTTTAATATCCGGGGTATTAAATGGTGGGAAGTCATACCCACTATATTTAACTCTGCTCTGGGTTGACCTTGCAACATATTCAGAAACATCTCCTCTTTTAAAATGAGATTCCTCAAGAACTATTTTTCTTTCAATCTCTGGTATATTATTAACCAGATTTACCTTAAATTCAAGCATTTCCTTATTTATTTTACTTAATGCTCTCAATTCATCCTCTGATGCAAAACTATTAGCAATAATTACATCATCAATCAACCCAGTAATAAATAAATGCTTTGCCTGTACATCAATAGGGAGATCTCTATGCATTTCCAATGTGCATAGGCCTTCAGAAACAGGCCATGGGCCAAATTTTGCAGTCTTAGAATTTACAAAGGCTGCAGTTCTTATTCCTAAATCCTTAAACTGTTTACTACACTTTACAAAATGATCATACTCAAGTCCAGTATAAACATGGGGATAGAAATTATGACATCCCAATAGATTTTCCACATTTGGTTTGAATGAAAAAATGTTATCCACATATTTTGTTCCACCACTCATATTAAGTTCAACCTTTATCCCATATGAGTTAAATGTCATTATGGATTCTTCCATTCCGCTATACCCGATATCTAGTCTTACGCCATAAAGTCCAAGTTCCTTAAAAAAGGATAAGTCCTTATAAGTAATGTTAAATTTTTTAAAAACAGAGTTATCTACATCTGCAATAACTTCCATACCCTTTTCATTTGCATAGGTCATAATTTCTTTAAAATCCTTTATCACATCTTCTATATCCCTGCCCTCAACACTTATAAGGCAAGTAAATATTCTTTTAAATCCATACCTCGCAGCCAGTTCAATATATTCTAGAATTTTTTCATTAGTTTCATGGTTTGGATATATGGAAATACCTAATTTTTTCAAGTTACATCCTCCTATAAAAAACTCTAACAGGATTTTCACCCTATTAGAGTTTTAATGCTATTTTAAGCTATTTTAAAGCTATGAATAAATAAATCAATATTTTTTTATCATCCTGCCTCTTTATAAAATTACATACTCATTGTATTCTTAACTTCCTTCTCAGCCTTTGCCTGGTAATTTTCTGATATAAGTACAAATGGCAGATATATTGCAACGCCTACTGCTATACTTACAATGTTTAGTACTGCACCTCTCCAAGAGCCAGTTGCAAGCAATCCATTTAATACTGGTGGTATTGTCCAAGTTGGTACAGATATTGTTCTTGGTACAAGTCCCGTTACTATACTAAACCAGGAAATAATAGTAATAACCATAGGTGTCAATACAAATGGAATTACATATACTGGATTTAATACCATTGGAATTCCAAATAATACAGGTTCATTAATATTGAATATACCAGGTCCTATTCCAAGCTTTGCAATGCTTCTGTTTTCCTTCCTCTTACCTACAATAAAAATAGCAATAAGTAAGGATATTGTTGCTCCCGCGCCACCCATATAAACAAAGGAATCAAAGAAACCAGAGGTAATTACATTAGGTATTGGAAGTCCTGCTTTAAAAGCGTCAACATTTGCAGTCATTAATGGAAGGAAAATTGCACTTGTAACAGGTAGAATTATATTCCCACCATGTAACCCAAAGAACCATAATAAGTGAACCAAAAAAACAATAATAAGTGCTGCTCCCAGGCTATCTGCAAGGCCCATTAAAGGCTGCTGAATTATTGTAAATATTGTATTGTGAATATCTGGTACATTTATTGCTACTAGGAAAATTTTAAATAGTGAAAATACAACTAATGTTAAAGCAGCTGGAATCAATGCGGCAAATGACTTTGCTACTGCAGGTGGAACACTCTCAGGCATCCTTATAACTAATCTTTTGTTGGCAAGTAGGTGTACAAATATTTCTGTTGATACAAGAGCTACAAATATTGCTACAAATAATCCCTGTGCTCCTAAGAATGCAAACGGAAGTGCCCAATCCTTTGCTGAACCAGCATACAGCATTAACAAACTGCCAAATGATAATACTCCTGCTGCAAGACCATTTGAATTGTAGTACCTTGCAAGGTTATAAGCAATTGTAAATGCAACCAGCAAGGACATTATTGCAAAGGATCCGGTCCAAAGGTTTCCCCAAAAACTTGTCCATGATTCTCCAAAGATTGTCTTCATAAAGCTTTGATATGCTGGCCATGGTATGTTATTAATTAATACTGCAAAGGAGCCAACTACTATCAATGGCATAATTGCAATGAATCCATCACGGATTGCCACAAGGTGTCTTTGTGAGCCAAACCTTCCACAATGGGAACAAAATACTTTTCCATGAATTCAATAAGCTTTTTCATAATTTTCCCCCTACCCAAAATATTTTTATAATTTCTTTTAAAGCATAAAGCTTTAAATACATATTGGATGGTAATTATTTTTCCTTCAACAAATTCAATGCCTGACTTAAAACCTTTTCTCCATTCATAAGTCCATAATCAATACTGTTAATTAAATCTACTGGAATACCCTTCTCCTCACCTTCTGCCTTTAACTTATTAAGTAAATATCTAACCTGAGGACCTAAAAGGAGCACATCCGTCTCATTCCAATGATTTTTTAACTCTGCTTCTCCAACTGCAATTATCTTCACCATAGCTCCCTGTTTAATTGCAGCTGCATTCATTTTAGTGACCAGCAAGCTTGTAGACATTCCAGCTGCACATACTAACGTAATTTTCTTCATCCCAATCCCCCTTTACAATGTATTTTTGAAAATTGATATTAAATTAATGTACTAGAAAATTGTCTTGAATTCTTTGCTGTATATTTCACTATTATATTAAGCAATTATCATGCCAAAACACTTTTTTATCAATTTCTAAGACTCCACCTTCTATAAGGTGGAGTTTCCACTTTTTACTTCAGGTGGGGTAGAGTCCCCACCTGAAGTCTCGATGTCCAGCTTTAGCTGAACGAGTTCACTATTTTTTTGTTGCTTGAAATTTAGAAGCCCAACCTTGTATGCTTTTCCCCTTTAACTTAAACACTATTTCTATTTAAAAGTCTAGTGTTTCATTTTCTCTTGCTTGTGTTTCAATTTTTTCTATGATAAGGAATAGATTAAAACACTATAAAATTTTAGTGTTTCAAAAAATATTAAAACAGTCTAATTTTTAAATCAGACTGTTCATTAAATACATTAATCTTTAAAGCTTTGTTTCAGAAATCACTGCATAACATTTTTAATCTTCATAAATATTGTCTCCAATCATAGATGCTGCTTCCCTATTTACCATAATTACAACATCTCTATGGAGCTGTAAAATGGAAGCTGGAACCTCTGGATTTATTTTTCCTTTTATTGTTTTATAAATAGCACTTGCCTTTTCTATTCCATTTGCAAGAAGTACTATTTTTTTTGCATGCATTATATTTTTTATTCCCATGCTTATTGCCTTTGTTGGTACCTCTTCAATTGAATCAAAAAACCTGGAATTTGCAATTATTGTATCCTCATCAAGATTTACAAGATGAGTTTTTGATTCAAACTTTATATCAGGTTCATTAAAGCCAATATGACCATTTCTTCCAATTCCCAATATCTGAATGTCAATTTCCCCAGCAGCTTTTATTTTTCTGTCATATTCAACACATTCCTTTTCAATATCATCTGCCATTCCATCAGGAATATTAATTCTATTACTACTAATGTTTACATGGAAAAATAAATTCTTTGTCATATAATAATGATAACTTTGAGGATTATCCTTTGAAATTCCGCAATATTCATCCAAATTAAATGTGCTTGCCTCATTAAAATCAACAATTCCAGCATTATACATTTTAACTAGCTCATCATACATACCCAGTGGTGTTTCACCTGTTGCAAGTCCTATAATACTATCTGGCTTTAAAACCACCTGACTTGCTACCATATTAGCCGCCTTTTTACTCATTTCGTGATAATCATTTACTACCATTATCCTCAACTTTAGTCACCTTCTTCTGTTTAATAAATTCATATTATTATAATATTTGCACTACATATCTATTTTACACTTATTTTTTCATATAAATCAACAAATTCTCTTGCAAGGTCCTTAACTGTTATAGCATTCATAAGGTGATCCTGTGCATGTACCATTAGAAGTGTAACATCAATTTCATTTCCTGATGCTTCATTCTGTATTAATTCTGTTTGTACCTTATGAGCACTTCCCAATTCCTCATTCGCTTTTGAAAGTAACCTTTTTGCTTCAATTATGTCTCCTTCCTTGGCCTTCATAATAGCTTCCATTGCATAACTTTTTGCATTTCCACCACTAACAATTATTTGCAATACAATTTCTTGATAACTCATACTCAACATCCTTCCATTAATGTCATATTAAAATAACAATTGGCTCTTACATTAAACAGTGTTGTTTTCTATTATAAAGCAAGCAATTATTATGCCAAAACACTATTAGTAGTATCCATATTGCCATTAAAAAAGTTCATAATAAAGCATATTTCATCATCTGTAATATTTATATCATATTTTTTGTTCAGAAATTTCAATGAGTTCTTTATACAGCAATAAAGCTCATTATTATCTCTAATATACTCATTTTTACGTGCATATTCAACCACAGCTTCCTGGCCTTTAAACCTATCAATCATGCAACCAATATGAAATACAATACCAATCAACATGTCAGTGTTAATCTCTATTTTAAGCTCTTCTTTAATTAAAGCTATAAATCTTTTAATATCCTCAAATAATCTCATACCATCTACATTTCTCAAATGATGTTTTAATGTTTCACCCATCTTCAAATAGGTATTTTCAACATCAATAATCTCTTGTATCTTCTTTATGGCCTTAAGATTTAAAACCTCATCAAGCCCATACTGGGGAATGTTGGTGTTCAAATCAAAGGGACATATAATACAAATTATTTCTTTTTCTCTACCTATTCTTTTTATCCTTTGGCTTATATTTTCCTTTCCAACTATATTAATAGGAATTATTTCAAATATTTTATTATCAAATTTAAGATGGTTTTCTAGAAATTTTTTTATAGCAATTGCACTACCTTCCCCTGTTGTACAAGCAGTAATGATCACATAATTAATTTCGTCTGTGCACTTTTCTTTCTCATCTTCCTCATCATTTATTCTCTCAATATTTTTAATATCCCTATAGATTTCATCAATATCATAACATAATATTGCCTTTCTTGCTGCTTCAATCACATGAAGAGTGCTAACAAGCTGTACTACTCTCACAGGCATATTCAATTCCTTCTTAATTATATCTCCAAATGTAGAAAGTGAACCCATATCCACAAGTAGAATAAATCCTTTTTTATTATTAGTACTTTTAATATATTCCTTGACTCTTATTAGAACACTTTGAGGGCTCTCATCAAGTGGAGCATTAATTCCCACTGCATGTTTAACACCCAATAGTTGATTTGCAACCTCTACCATGGATGTGGCTGTTGAATTACCATGTGCAATAACAACTACTCCAACCTTTTCAGAATCGTTTTTTTCTGGCTCATTGTCTAGAATGAAAAACATAGTCAAAAAACCCGCCTCGTCTATGGGTATATTAATATCCATAGTTTTCTCAATCATTTTTAAGCATTCTAAAGCTACAATAAACTCTATATTGTGTTCCCTTCTAATCTTATGAAGCTGGGGGTTTATTATTTTCTTGTTTTTCTTGATTCTCTCAATTGATGCTTCTATGTGTATTGCCATTCCCAGGTAAACCTTCTGGCTAAAAACCCTGTTCAATTTTAATTCACTATACTTAATTATTTCTTCAACTACATCGATAATAATTTCATCAACCACATTAATAAGACTTGATTTATTAAGCCTGCCGTTTACCCCATGAAAATACTGAGTAAAATAATTTTCTATATCCTTTTCCATTATGTCTTCAAGTTCTTGCCCTTCTATTCCACTATCCTTTAATTGGTTTACCTTGAAATCAATTAGTTCATATATATTTCCACCACTTTTTTCATTATCAAAAATTAGATTTCCATCATCCTTGCTAAATATGCAGTAATGGGTGTTAATACCAATAAGCTTATTCCAAAATTGTCTGTGTTCAGTTTCCATGTATAGTCCTTCTCTAATATAGTTAGGAAGGTCTGGACTGTTAATCTTTACTGCATCCTTCTTACGTGATAATAAATCTGCATATGCCTTAGCACATGCAAGCTGAATATCTGTTCTAAGCTGACCTACATTATTTTGGCACGTATAGCTTAAAAATGCCCTCATTGAATTTACTGATACCATAATCTCCCTATCAAGTCTAAAGGATTCCTCTCTAAAAAAATTAGTAATAAGAGAAAATCTCTCCTCAATTCCCCTTTCATTAAGCCCTGGAATTCTGATAATCATAGGTATTCTTCTTGTAAATGTCTTTAATAAGCTTGATTCAGGATTCTCAGTTGTAGCAGAAATTATTAAAACACTTGATTTTCTTTCTAAATCAGTCTCTCCAAGCCTTCTGAATATACCCTTGTCCATAAATGTAAAAAACATTTCCTGTCCCTCTGATGGAAGTCTATGTACTTCATCAAGGAAAAGGATTCCACCATTGGCCTTTTCTATTAGTCCCAGTCTATCTGAATCTGCACCTGTATAAGCTCCCTTCTTCACTCCAAATAGCTGACTTATAAGAAGTTGTGGATTATTTGAGTAATCAGCACAATTAAAGGTTATAAATGGTGAGTCCTTTCGCATCTTCCCCATTTCCATGGCATATTTGTGCATTATACCTGCAAACATAGTCTTTCCCACTCCAGTATCACCTAATATGAGAGTGTGCATTCCCTTTGGTGGATATAAAATTGCTGCCTTTGCCTGCTCACCTGCAGTCTTCAGACTTTTGTTATCAACTAGGAACTTGTCTAAGGTGGTTATATTTTCAACATGATTTTCATTATTATTATCCATGGGAGCAAATAACACAGGTCTTCCAATTGTTTTTCTAACCTTACCCATCTCACACAGCTTGTTTAACTCGCTGCTTACATTTGCTCGACTAAGCCCGAGCACCTCAGCAAGGCTCTGTGCATTAACACCATCATTCATTGATAATTCCTTCAATTTGTCATAAACAATGTCAATTCTCTTCATGGATTCCACCCCCATGGATATTAATATCTAATATTTTTAATGGGCATTCATATTCCTTGCATTAAATAACTATATTCTTTTATTCTATACTTTTCTATTTATTCCTTCTTTGAGGGGTAATATTGAATAAAGTGGGAGGGATGCGTCGCAAGCAAAATGAAATCTCATAATCTCATGTGGGTGGCACCTCTGGGTGGGAAGAATGTGTCTCTCAGGTGCAGGCACCAATGGCTTGTCATCCTGAGCGAGCGAAGGATCTTAATGCGCACCTAGGGAAAGATTCTTCGCTGCCCTCAGAATGACAGTAATCTTACAACGCATTTCCACACATATGTAATATGTCATATGGCTGCCACAATAATTATAGCTAAAAGCCTTTTGGAACCACGGGCATAGCCCGTGGTATTCGTTACACAACAAAAGGATGGGTTTGTATATGCAAACCCATCCTCAAAATTATATTTTTTACACCTAAAACAGCTTTTTCAAATCTTCATATTTATCATAGGTAAGTAGTGCATCCTTATCTGTGTTCTTTAGTTTTATAGTATATGTTCATCTTCCGTAGGGATAAATCTTGTTTATCATTGAAAGATTTATTATATAGGATTTATGGCTTCTTATAAATTGCGATTTATCAAGCTTGTCTTCAATTTCGCTTAACCCTCGGAGGTAGTATAACTGGAATTTGCAGTATAGATTACTGTACTTCTATCTTCTCTTTGAATTATAATAATATCCTTCATATCTACAAAGCTTATTCATTTCCTTTTCATCATCTACAATCAGCACCTTGTAATACAATTATCTACACCGTCCCCGACCCTTACATTTTGGCTTTCCCAAAATTTCAGAGTATACAATTGCTTCCATTAAATTTTGATTGGTAAGCCTAATTGATAAAGGATTGTAGTCTAAATCATTGTTTTTGCATTCCTTAAGGCTGTTGTTATTGCTGCTATTATTTTCAATATTATCTTTTTCTTCACTCATAATGCCTTTTTCCGGGCTTGCTATACTATCCTGAATTTTATAAACTTGCTTTTTAACAACTTTTGCCATACTTTCACATCCTCTATTTTCTATCCATATCAGTTTGGCTATTATCCTTAGTCACTAAACTCCCTGTCCCTTGAGATTTTCCTGATTTAGCTATAGCATCCCTCATTTGAGTGTCTGACATTAGATTTTTCATATCATAATAATCCATCACTCCTATATTTCCTGAACGAAATGCTTCAGCAATAGCCCTTGGTATTTCTGCTTCTGCTTCAACAACTGTAGCCTTCATTTCCTGCTCTAATGCTACTGCCATGGCTCTTCTTTCCTCTGCCTTTGCCTGTGCAATATTTTTATCTGCCTCAGCTTGTAGAGTCTGAAGCTGTGCTCCTATGTTTCTACCTACATCAATATCAGCAATATCTATTGATAGTATTTCGAATGCTGTTCCCGCATCAAGTCCTTTTCCAAGTACTGTTTTAGAAATCGCATCAGGATTTTCTAAAACTCCCTTGTGGGAAACTGAACTGCCAACTGTTGTAACTATTCCCTCTCCAACTCTTGCGAGCACAGTTGTCTCTCCAGCACCACCTATCAATCTTTCCAAATTAGCCCTAACTGTTACCTTTGCCTTAACTAATAGCTCTATTCCATCCTTTGCCACTGCAGAAACGTTTGGTGTTTCTATTACCTTAGGATTTACGCTCATTTTAACTGCCTCAAGTACATCACGTCCTGCTAAATCTATTGCTGCAGCTCTAACAAATACTAAATTCATATCTGCCCTGTGTGCTGCTATTAGTGCATCTACAACCCTATCCACATTACCTCCTGCCAGGTAATGTGCTTCAAGTTCATTCCCATTAACTTCGATTCCTGCCTTAGTTGCCTTTATAAGTGGTAAAACAATTCTACTAGGAATAACTCTTCTTAATTTCATTCCCACAAGGTTCATAATACTTATTTTTACTCCAGAAGCAAGTGCAGATATCCACAAGCC
>JBEQBT010000016.1:0-23696 GCA_041639705.1 Clostridiaceae bacterium
GGGAATAGAAGAGGCTTCAGAGGCCCCAGTCCTTGAGCCTGTATTGTCCTACCGGATGATACTTCCTGAAGGGTGGGACCCAAGGGCTATGCTTCCAAAGCTGAGGCAGATCGAGGAAGAGGAGCCGGAGCTTCACATTGTTTGGGATGAGCAGCTGCAGGAGATTCAAGTCAGGATAATGGGGGAAGTACAGCTCGAAATCCTGCAGAGCTTGATACAAAACCGTTTTGGAACTCTTGTATCCTTCGACGAAGGAGGAATCGTATATAAAGAGACAATTGCTGATGTAGTTGAGGGAGTAGGGCATTTTGAACCTTTGCGGCATTATGCTGAAGTACATCTTTTGCTGGAGTCCGGGGAGAGGGGCAGGGGTCTTGTGTTCGGAACCAAATGCAGTGAGGATGTGCTTGGAGGAAGCTGGCAGAACCTCGTTTTGCATCATCTGGAGGAAAAAACTCATAAGGGAGTTTTAACAGGTGCAGATATTACAGATATGAAAATCACCCTGGTCTCAGGAAAAGCACACAACAAGCATACACAGGGGGGCGACTTCAGGGAGGCTACCTGGCGCGCAGTGCGCCAGGGCTTGATGGAAGCAGAATCAGTATTGCTGGAACCCTACTATTCCTACCAGCTGGAATTACCTGAGAAAATGGTGGGAAGAGCCATGACCGATATAGATAAAATGCAGGGCACCTGTCAAATATCACATTCATATGGTGAAACAGTTGTCCTGGTGGGCAGTGCTCCTGTCAGCAGCATGAGAAATTATCAGAAGGAGGTAGTTGCCTATACCAAAGGCGCCGGACGGCTGTTTTGCAGTCCCAAGGGATATGAACCATGCCATAATGCTGATGAGATCATAGGACGTATAGGTTATGATCCGGAAAAAGATCTGGCAAATCCAACAGGATCAGTATTTTGCACCCATGGTGCAGGCTTTATTGTCAGTTGGGATGAAGTCAAGGAACACATGCATTTAGAGAGCTGTCTTCTGCAAAATGAGAATTCATCAGGTGAAGCATCCCAGGACAAAGCTATATATAAGGAAGAGAAATGGATTAGTCCAGAGGAGATCGACCAAATTTTCAATAAAACCTTCTATGCAAACCAGGGTAAAAAATCCATCTGGAAAAGAAAAAAATCAGCTATGGTCAGCTATTACAAGCTGGAAAATACAGAATATGCAGCTTATACTCAGACCCTCAAGGAAGAGTACCTCCTTGTAGATGGCTATAATATTATCCATGCATGGCCTGAATTGAAAAAGCTTGCAGAGGATGATATGGAAAGTGCCAGAATTAAACTGCTTGATGTCTTGAGCAATTATCGAGGAGTTCGAAAATGTGAGATTATTGTTGTATTTGATGCCTACCTAGTTCAGGGTCATCGGGAGGAAATCACAGACTATCACAATATTCATATGATATTTACCAAAGAAGCACAAACTGCAGACCAGTATATTGAGAAATTCGCCCACGACAATAGCAAAAAATACAATATAACTGTTGCAACCTCAGACGGGCTGCAGCAGATCATAGTCAGGGGTGCAGGCTGCCTGCTGATGTCCGCAAGAGAGTTGAAGGCTGAGGTTGAGGCAACAAATGACAGGATCAAGCAGGAACATATGGAAGCCCAGGAGCCAAGCCGGAGTTACCTGGGGGATGCATTGTCTACCGAATCAAAGCAGCAGATGGAGGAAATGGCAAAGGGGAAAGGGAATGGTGAATTTTAAATTTGAAAAGAATCACCTACTAGGGTGCCAGCCTCATCAGATATAAGATATCGTATTATCTTATATCTGATGAGGCTGGTGCCTATTCTGTTTTATGTTAAAGCTATAAGCTTCTTATCGACACAATTCTTCATTTTTTGGAGGGGTCAGTCCCTTTTGCTGGGCGCAAAGCGGCCAGCTTGCTACAGAAAAGGTGGATATTCTTGTAGCTATTTGGAAATTATTCAGGATTTTTATTTTCCGAAATCTCATGGTTTTAGTTTACCACTTACAACATGTATTCAACGTAGAAATATAGTTACTACAAGGTGCGTGAATGTCAACCAATTAGTGGTTCTTTCCAAAGTTAGTTGATTTTGCTTTTTTTTCAAGCCGTAACAGCTTTTTTCGTAGCATATCAAAGCTATTGCGGCCATACATAATTCTTTTTATTACTTTTAGTTTATTCACACTACCTTCGGCTAATCCATTTTTATATTCATATATAACTTCATTTTTAACTGCTGCAATATCTCTCGTTAACCCTCCAATAAATGAATTGATATATTTATTATTTAGTGATGATGCCTGTAACATCCATTTGTCCATTTCATTAACAGTTTTGTTTTTCAGAATTGTCCTAAACTCATTTACAATATCAATTATTTGTTTATATACTGGATATCTCTCAATTACTTTATTTACATATTCAACAGACAAGCCTTTTACTTTATATATTGGCTTATACAATAATTTTAACAATTGACTTCGCTCAACTATATCTGTAGACACTGGAGCTGTTATAGTATCCTTATAAATTTCATGTATTGATTTCTTTAATATGGATCTATAATTACGAATAGTAGTTTCAGAGCCATTATACCCCTTCTGACTGATAACTTTTTTTTATTTCAGTAGAGGTATTTCCTTTATCTATTAATTCATCAATTTCCTTTAAAAAGGGATCTAAAATACTTTTTCTTTTAACACCATAGCTGCTGCTAACCATTAAATAGTTAGAATCAGGGATGGATTCTCCGATTACAAAAAAATCGAGAGGGAGTCGACCTCCGCTTGGCATGCAGTTTTCTATTATCATATCGTAGAAAAAGCATAAAATCAAACTGCATTTGGGTTACAAAAATTGCATCTCGATTAAAAACAGGCATTTCGAATACAAAAACTGCGTTTCGCTTACAAAGATTGCTTCTGGTTTTACAAAGTGGCATTTTGCATTACTATTGAGTAAATACAGAATAAAAGATGCTATTATGGAAATATGATATCTATAACTGCGAATAAAATCAGCATAATCTAAAATTCTATGTTATAATAAAACAAATATATCCTAGCACTTTAGAGAGGTGATAATATGAGAGTTAGTTACAATAAGTTGTGGAAGCTCTTAATTGATAAAAATATGAATAAAACTGCATTGCGTAAACAAGCAAAATTAAGTTCAGGAACCATAGCAAAGTTAGGCAAGAATGAAAATATAACAACAGATGTACTCGTAAAGATTTGTCATAATCTTAATTGCGATATTGCAGATATCATGGAGGTTATAGATAAATAGAATTCATTTCTTTACACAGCATAAGTGACAAAGTTTGTAAAGGAGGGTAAAAGATATGGAATTGATTGATAACATAAATAAAACATTGAAAGACGATTTAACTATAGAAATTAAAGAAGGAAGCAAGATGTCAATAGCAGCAGCTTGTTTTTCTATCTATGCTTTTCAAGAATTAAAAAAACTATTAAAGGGTATTGCCGAACTTCAATTTATTTTCACATCTCCCACATTTACAACTGAGAAATCAAAAAAAGAAAAGCGAGAATTTTATATTCCAAGATTATCTCGTGAACGTAGCCTTTACGGTACTGAATTTGAAGTTAAACTTCGTAATGAACTTACTCAAAAAGCAATTGCTAAGGAATGTGCAGAGTGGATACAGTCAAAGGTTCAATTTAAATCTAATATAACAAATGAAAACATGATGGGTTTTATCAATGTAAATAATAAAAACTATATGCCAGTCAACGGCTTTACAACGGTGGATTTAGGTTGTGAGCGTGGTAATAATGCTTATAATATGGTTCAAAAAACAGATGCCCCTTTTTCAAATGCGTATATTGAATTATTTGATAATCTTTGGAATGATAGTTCTAAACTTCAAGTGGTAACGGAAGAAGTTATTGACAATATTACTGCAGCGTATAATGAGAATTCTCCCGACTTTATATACTTTGTTACCCTCTATAATATATTTAGCGAATTTCTTGAAGATGTGTCGGAGGATGTTCTTCCTAATGAAGCGACAGGCTTTAAGGAAAGTAAAATTTGGAATATGCTTTACAACTTCCAAAAGGATGCTGCTCTTGCAATAATCAATAAACTTGAAAAGTTCAATGGATGTATTTTAGCTGATAGTGTGGGCCTTGGTAAAACATTTACTGCACTTGCTGTTATAAAATATTACGAGAATAGAAATAAGTCTGTTCTTGTGCTTTGTCCTAAAAAGCTGGCAAATAATTGGAATACATATAAAGATAACTATGTAAATAACCCAATAGCATCAGATAGGTTGCGTTATGACGTTCTTTATCATACTGATCTTAATCGTACACAAGGCAAGTCAAATGGCTTAGACTTAGATCGTCTTAATTGGGGAAATTATGACCTTATTGTTATTGATGAATCACACAATTTCAGAAACGGTGGTAAATTAAACGGTGAAGAAAACGATAAAGAGAACCGCTACCTAAAATTACTTAACAAGGTGATACGCAAAGGTGTTAAGAAAAAGGTATTAATGCTTTCTGCTACGCCAGTTAACAATCGCTTTAATGATCTTAAGAATCAGTTACAACTTGCCTATGAGGGGGATAGTAGCTTGATTGATGGTAAATTGAATACTAGCCGTTCTATTGATGACATTTTTAAAAATGCACAGAAGGCTTTTAACACTTGGAGTAAATGGGAAGCTGTTGATCGTACTACCGATAAGCTACTTAAAATGCTTGACTTTGACTTCTTTGAAGTCCTTGATAGTGTTACGATTGCTCGTTCCCGTAAACATATAGAGAAGTATTATGATACTACTGATATTGGTAAGTTTCCAACAAGATTAAAACCATTGTCAATTAGTCCCCAATTAACGGACTTGAAGTCTGCAATAAACTATAATGAGATTTTTGAACAATTGATGCTGTTAAATCTAAGCATTTATACCCCCTCCCATTTTATTTTGCCAAGTAAACTGGAAAGGTATGCAGAGCTTTATGAAGATAACAAGGTCAATGTTGGTTTTACGCAGGCTAATCGTGAACAAGGTATCCGGCGCTTAACAGCTATAAATCTTATGAAGCGTATGGAAAGTTCAGTATTCTCTTTCAATCTTACTATCAAAAGAATTAAAGAATTGATTGAAAGTACGATAAATACCATAGATAACTTCAACAAACAAGCTAGGGTTAAACTGGATTTAATTGATATTACATCTATTGAGGAATATGATGAGGATGATCAAAACAATGATGATTTATTCTCTATTGGAAGGAAAGTTAAAATTGATCTTGCCGATATGGATTATAAGTCTTGGCGTAACAATCTTGTCAAAGATAAAGATGTATTAGAGTTACTTACCCTTATGGTAGGGGATATTACTCCTGCTCATGATAATAAGTTACAGGAGCTGTTAAGGATACTAAAAAATAAAATCGAAAATCCGATCAATCCTGATAATAAAAAAGTAATCATATTCACGGCATTTGCTGATACAGCAGAGTATCTATATGATAATGTAAGCATATATATCAAAGATAATTTCAACTTGGATACCGCTATGGTCACGGGATCAGTTGAAGGCAGGACTACAATACCAAAGATACGATCAGACCTAAATACAGTATTGACCTGTTTCTCACCTATTTCAAAAGACAAAGAACTACTGATGCCTAATAATACAACTGAGCTTGATATATTAATAGCTACAGACTGTATTTCAGAAGGTCAAAATTTGCAGGATTGCGATTATCTTATAAACTATGACATACATTGGAACCCTGTTCGTATCATTCAACGCTTTGGCCGTATTGACCGTATAGGAAGCAAAAATGAGTATATCCAGCTCCTGAATTTTTGGCCAGATATAACCCTTGATGAATATATCAATCTTAAATCAAAGGTTGAAACAAGAATGAAAATTGTAAATATGACTGGAACAGGTGATGACAATATAATCAGCAATGAAGAAAAAACAGACCTTGAGTATCGTAAGCAGCAATTAAAACGCATGCAGGAGGAAGTTGTTGATATTGAAGATATGACAAGCGGTATTTCTATTATGGACTTAGGGCTTAATGAGTTTCGTTTAGACCTACTTGATTATATAAAAAACAACTCTGATTTAGACAAAACTCCTTTCGGACTGCATGCGGTTGCTGGGGCCAAGGAAGATACTCCAGCAGGTGTAATTTATGTGTTAAAAAATATAAACGGAAGTATTAATATAGATAATCAAAACAGATTACATCCTTTCTATATGGTCTATATCAGCAATGAGGGTGAGGTAATATGTGACCACCTATCCCCAAAAGAAATGCTTGATAAAATGCGTTATCTTTGTAAAGGGAAAACAGAAGCTATCCCAAAACTGTGTAAAGCTTTTAACGAAGAAACGAGAGATGGGCGCAATATGTCAAAGTTTTCAGAATTACTAGGTGAAGCAATATCTTCTATCATTGATGTAAAAGATAAAAGTGAGCTTGAAAGTTTTTTAGGTGGTGGACAAGTTAGCTTCATATCTAATAAAATTAACGGACTTGATGATTTTGAGCTTATTTGTTTCTTAGTTGTTAAGTAGAATTGTGAGGTGAATAGCTATGCTTGGGTTACCAAAATCAACTGAGCTTAATAAACAACTTCCTAAAAAGGCAATGTATGCAAAGTTTAATATGAATAGGTTAGCCAAAGAAAAGTTTGATGCCGACATAAAGAAAATTGCTATTGTAAATGAGATATCGACTTCAACTACTGCAATTGCCAATGGTGATGAAGTGAACTCATTTTTCGTATTGCTTGTAGCTTTAAAAGCTAACAGTTTTGATGAAAAAAACATAGCCTTGATTTCAAAACTTATTAATCAAAAAATGCTTTTCATTTTAGAAAATAAAGATAAAGCAAAGCTTACTGTTTATCACACAAAACTAATGCAGACTGATTGGAAACCAATAGAAGAATTAACCATTCAGCTTAAAGGCTTAAACCTAGATACAGTATGGGAAAACATAATCGTTCAAGTCGGTGATGTGCAGATTGTGCAAGGGAATTCCCTAGATGAACAATTAAATAAAGATGAGATTAGAAGAAAAATAGAAAAACAGATTTTACAGCTTGAAAAAAAAGCACGTGCTGAAAAACAACCAAAATGGAAGTTTGAATTAGCACAGGAAATTAAAGTGCTTAAAAATAGACTGGAGAGTATGTAATGAGTGTAGATCAAACAAGAAGAGCATTGAATCAACTTGATAAGGAACTTGCTGATTTGGAAAAGAAACTTGCTGAAGAAACCAGAAAACAAGCAGATAAAACCAAACGTATTAATGACACACAAAAAAGTATTATTAAGAATACATCTATATCTACCGCTCAGTCAAAGTTACGTCAGATACAAGGGTTTCAAGATGATTTAGTAAGAATATCCAATAATAGAGCTAATATTAATAAAAAGATTGCTGATAAAAGAAAAAAACGTTCTGAAACTGTTATTAGATTGCAGAAAGATGAACTAGACGAAGCTAAGAAAGCAGAAAAGGCTCAGAAAACTATTTATGCCACTTATGAAAAGAGAATTTCAGAATTAACTAATCAATTAACACTACAAGCGACCCAGTCAAAAAGTATATCATATCATTTACAAGAAAACAATTTAGAGGAAGAATATGATGTATTTATCTCCCATGCTTGGGAGGATAAAGAGTCTTTTGCTGATGAATTTGTCGATGCCCTTACCGCATTAAATATTAAGGTATGGTATGACAAAAACAAGATTTTATGGGGAGATTCAATGAGAGCAAAAATAGACAACGGATTAAAAAAATCAAAATTTGGAGTAGTTATTATTTCTCCAAACTATATAGCAGATGGAAAGTATTGGACGAAAACAGAATTGGATGGTTTATTTCAGCTTGAAAGTGTTAATGGAAAAATGCTGCTTCCAATCTGGCATAATATCACTAAAAAGGAAGTCATGGAATATAGTCCAATTATTGCAGGAAAATTGGCTATGACAACTGCTTTGATGACTCCAAAAGAAATTGCTGATGAATTACTGAATTTACTTAATTCTACAAAAACGGAGGATGAAATTAATGGACAAGCCTAAAATGCACAGCATTAACAAAGTAGATGAAAACATTAAAAATATTGGAAATCTGTTCCCTAATACTTTAACAGAGGTTATAAAGGGATATAATGAGGATGGAACACCTATTATTGAAAGAGCTATTGATTTCGATATGCTCAGACAGGAGCTTTCAGATATAGTTGTTGAAGGCAATGAGGAACGCTATCAATTCACATGGCCTGACAAAAGAAAGGCTATACTCACTGCTAATGCCCCTATTGCAAAAACTCTCCGCCCTTGCAGAGAGGAAAGTGTTAATTTTGATAATACAGAAAATCTATACATTGAGGGGGATAATCTTGAGGTATTAAAGGTTTTGCAGGAAACCTATCTTGGTAAAATTAAAATGATTTACATAGATCCACCTTATAATACAGGGAATGATTTTGTTTATGAAGATGATTTTGTACAGAATACTGATGAATACCTTGCAAATAGTGGGCAGTATGATGAGGAAGGTAATCGCCTCGTGAAAAATCTTGATAGCAATGGTCGTTTTCATACAGATTGGCTGAATATGATTTACCCAAGGCTGAAGTTAGCAAAAGATTTGTTAAGTGATGATGGAGTTATTTTTATTAGTATTGATGATAATGAAGAGGAGAATTTGAAGAAGATTTGCAATGAGATTTTTGGAACAAACTCATATATGACAGATTTGATTTGGCAAAAGAAAACAGGAGCATCAGATGCAAAAGGAATTGCAACGATAACGGAATATATTTTAGTGTATTGCAAGGATAGAACATATTACGAAAGTGCTTTTACCAAAAATACTGGTTCGTATGATTTGAAAAGGTATAAATATTCAGATGATTATGTTGATCAAAGAGGTCCCTATTACATTGATAATCTTGATAGAGGAGGCTTACAATATAGCGACTCTCTTAATTATGGTATTGAGTGCCCTGATGGCAGTGTAACTTATCCAAATGGTAGAACTGAGTATATAAATGATGGTTGGATTTGGAAATGGAGCAAGCAAAAAATTGAGTGGGCAAAAGAAAACAAGTTTATTGAGTTTAGACCTTCTTCAAATAAAGCAAGCGGCTGGTCTGTATGCTATAAAAATTATTTAAAAGTTGATAATGAAAATAAACCGATTGAAAGAGCGGCACCACACAAAAATATGATTACAGATATACTTAATGCAAACGCTGCAGCAAGTATGAAAGATTTATTTAATACTAATAATTATTTTAATTACTCAAAACCGTATGAATTAATTAGTCGATTATTATCATATGTAGAATTACACAACGGAATAGTCCTAGATTTCTTCTCTGGCTCTGCCACTACCGCCCACGCAGTCATGCAGTTAAATGCAGAAGATGGCGAAAACCGTAAGTTCATAATGGTTCAACTTCCAGAAAAAACAGATGAAAATAGTGAAGCTTATAAAGCTGGATACAACAATATATGTGAAATAGGCAAGGAACGTATACGCCGTGCTGCAAAGAAAATTACGGAAGAAAATCCAGAGGCGAAGTTCGACGATGGTTTCCGTGTCCTAAAATGTGATAGTACCAATATGAAAGACGTTTATTATAATCCGGCAGATTATGATATAAATATGTTTAATAAATTGACTGATAATATTAAAGAAGATCGGACCCCAGAGGATTTGTTGTTCCAAGTCATGCTGGATCTAGGTGTTCTTTTGTCCAGTGAAATAGAGGAAAGTATTATTGTTGGTAAAAAGGTGTTTAATGTGGCTGATGGTTTTCTAATTGCTTGCTTTGATGAGAATGTAACTGAGGAAGCAATTAAAGGAATAGCACAGCAAAAGCCCTATTATTTTGTTATGCGTGATAGCTCTATGGCAAATGACAGCGTTGCTACAAACTTTGAGCAGATATTTGCTACATACAGTCCTGACACAGTAAGGAAGGTGCTGTAATGAGCTATTTTACTGAAAGGCATAAATTGAGAGAACCAATAAAGCGTACTTCCACAATTACTATTGAAATGTATTCGTTATTATTAGATTGTTGTGAAAAATATTTAGATAATATAGCTTGGTTATTACCACAGCAATGCCCTGATGGTAGAGGCGTTTGTGGATTGGATTATAAAAAATTCAGTAACACATTAAAGTTTGAAATACCTACGTTATTTCGTGGTAATTTTGATAGAATTGAAGGTCCTGATGAATATTCTGATTTCGATCAATATGCATTGTTTGATTACATAGAGTATATTGGTCAAAACTGCAAAGATATTGTTTCGAGAGAATTTCATAGCTATTTTGGACACGACGATTTATACTTTGACGAAAAAAGTACAGATAGAGCTTATAAGAGTTTTCAAAATGAAATTAACCACATTTTTGAAAAAACCGGGTTATTGTATAAGTTTACCGATGAAAAAATCATTGAACGTATAGTTGAGCTTGATGCTCTCAACGATGAGGTTGAGACGATTACCCGAAGTGTTTCCGAAAATGGGACGCGAGATTTACTTAAGGAGGCTATCTACTTATACAGGCAGCCTAACCCTGTTAATCGCAATCTTGCGGTAGAAAAAATGTGGGATGCATTAGAGAGATTAAAGACATATTATTCACCTACCTTAGATAAAAGAGCTTCTGCTACAAAAATAGTTAATGCTATGGGAAATAACCAACCAGATTTTGTTAACTTGTTCAATGCTGAGTTCACAGAATTAACAGCAATAGGCAATAACTTTAGGATACGCCATCACGAAACAACCAAAATTGATATAACAGATATAAAGCATTATGATTATTTTTTCAATCGCTGTTTGTCACTAATTGCTTTAGCAATACAATATCTAATATAGGAGGTGCCATTTGATGAAGTTTAACTTTAAAATACAGCAATATCAAACCGATGCTGTTAATAGTGTTGTTAAAGTATTCAACGGTCAGGGTCACTACGAAAAAGTCAGCTATATCCGTGATTTAGGTAAAAGAGCTAAGAATGCAGAATATCAAATGGTATTTGGTGGGAGCAAGGAAATTGAAAGTCTTGATCCTGATGATGATACAGGTTTTAAAAATGAAGATGTTAAGTTAAAGGATGAACAGCTTTTAAAGAACATTCATGAATTGCAAACACTTAATAACATTAAACTATCTCCTTCACTTATTAAAGATTTAGGACGATGTAGCCTTGATATAGAAATGGAAACAGGTACAGGGAAAACTTATGTATATATTAAGACCATGTTTGAACTTAATAAGCGTTATGGCTGGAGTAAGTTTATTGTTGTTGTGCCTTCAATTGCAATTAGAGAAGGTGTAAAAAAAACCTTCGAAATCACACAAGACCATTTTATGGAGTACTATGGTAAGAAGGTTCGTTTTTTCATATACAACAGTTCGAACCTTAATCAGCTTGATAACTTTTCAAGTAGTTCTGGTATTAATGTGATGATTATTAATACTCAGGCTTTTGCGACTTCACTCAAAGAAGGAGCAAAAAATAAAGAAAGCCGTATTATTTATTCAGAACGCGATGAGTTTGCTTCAAGAAGACCAATTGATGTCATAAAGGAAAACAGACCGATTCTGATTTTAGATGAACCACAGAAAATGGGTGGTGAAGTAACGCAAAAAGCACTTAAGAATTTTAATCCGCTTTTTTCAATTAATTATTCTGCCACTCATGCAAAACAGCATAACCTAGTATATGTACTTGATGCACTGGATGCATATAACAAGCGACTTGTAAAGAAAATTGAGGTTAAAGGCTTTGAGGTTAAAAACTTCCGTGGAACAGATAAATATCTATACCTTGAAGGTATTGTTCTTTCAAGTAAAAAACCACCTATGGCAAAAATTAATCTTGAAATTGCTTATAACAAGTCAATAAACAGAGAAACACGTATTCTTGGTGAGGGAGATAATCTTTACTATATTTCTAATGAAATGGAGCAATATAAAGAGGGTTATACCATTTCAGAGATTGATCCCATAAGGGGGACTGTAACTTTTTCTAATGGTGAAGTTATTTATAAGGGTGATGTCGTAGGAGATATTTCCGAAAAAGATATGCGACGTATTCAAATAAGAGAAACAATCATATCTCACTTTGAAAAAGAAGAAAAGCTTTTTAACATAGGCATTAAAACTTTATCTTTATTCTTTATTGATGAGGTGGCAAAGTATCGTATCTATGATGAAAATGGTGATGAAAAGCTTGGTGATTATGGTCAGATGTTTGAACAGGAATACATTAGTGTTCTGAATGATTATGTGACTTTGATGGATACCAAGTATCAAAAGTATCTAAAAGGCATTGAAATAGCTGATACTCATAAGGGTTATTTCAGCATTGACAAGAAGTCAGGCAGGAGTATTGATAGCACACTAAGAGGTGGGTTGGAGTTTTCCGACGATATTTCAGCTTATGATTTGATATTGAAAAACAAAGAAAGATTATTAAGTTTTTCAGAACCTACAAGATTTATTTTCTCTCACTCTGCTTTACGTGAGGGTTGGGATAATCCTAATATATTTCAAATTTGCACCTTGAAACATTCAGATTCTACAACGATGAAACGTCAGGAAGTTGGACGCGGACTTCGTTTGTGTGTCAATCAATCTGGCAATAGAATGGATGAGGAAACCTGTGGTGGCAGTATCCACAATATAAATATGCTAACAGTTATCGCAAGTGAAAGCTATAAAAATTTTGTTGGAGATTTACAAAAACAAATTAAGGAAGTACTTTATGAAAGACCTTCAAAAGCCACTATGGAATACTTTGAGGGAAAAACTGTTATGGTAGGAGAAGAACCTGCCATTATTGGGGTAAGAGAAGCAAAAGCAATTTATAGATATTTGGTTAAAAATGATTATATTGATAATGAGGATAATGTAACTGATGAGTACCGAACTGACTTAAGTAATGGTTGCCTTGGTGAATTACCTGAAGAAATCAGGGCTATGTCAGAGGGTATACACATGCTTATACAAGGCGTATTTGATGATAGTGTTCTTGATAATATGATTGATAATGGTAATAAAACAAAAATTGATAATGTGGTTAATGAAAATTTCTTTAAAGAAGAATTTCAAGCCTTGTGGAAATATATTAACCACAAATATGCTTATACAGTGGAATTCAATAGTCAGGAACTCATTGACAAAGCAATCACTCATATCAATGAAAAACTGTTTGTTTCACAGCTGAAATATACAGCCTCGATAGGTGAGCAACTGAGGGATATGAATCAATATGTACTTGAAAGAGGGGAGGCTTTTAAAGTAGCCAAAACAAGAACCGAAACGCTTCAACATGCCCAAATCAGTAAGATAAAATATGATTTGATTGGTAAAGTAGCAGAAGGCACCGTGCTTACTCGTAGGACAGTAGCTGCTATTTTACAAAGACTTGCAGTTAACAAGCTATATATGTTCAAGAATAATCCGGAAGAGTTTATTACAAAGGTTATAAAACTCATTAAAGAACAAAAGGCAACAATGATAGTAGAGCATATTTCTTATAATCAGATTGATGGTGAGTATGATAGTACTATCTTTACTGCTCAGAAATATTCCCAGAGTTTAGATAAAGCATTCAAGGCAGAAAAACATATACAAGATTATGTAATCACGGATGGAATTGCTGAACAAAGCGTGGAACGTAGGTTTGCAGAAGAGCTTGATACTGCTGATGAAGTCTGTGTTTATGCAAAACTTCCGAAAGGTTTTGCTATCCCAACTCCTGTAGGTAATTATTCCCCGGACTGGGCTATTGCCTTTAATGAAGGAACAGTTAAACATATTTACTTTATTGCTGAGACAAAAGGAACAATGGAGAGTTTGAATTTGCGTCCAATAGAACAAGCTAAAATTTCTTGTGCAAAAAAATTGTTTAATGAGATTTCTACCAGTAATGTTAAATACCATGATATAGATAGTTACCAGAGCTTACTTGATATTATGAATAGTTTATAAGGTAGATATGGATAATGAAATGTGGTAAAGATATAATAACTAAAGGATTGAGGTGATCACCATAGATATAAACCAAAAAGGCGAAATCCTTATTTATCAAACTGAAAAAGGCGAAACAAAAATTGATGTTTACATGGAAGACGGTACTATATGGCTTACCCAAAAACATATCGCCCAGCTTTATGGGAAAGGTGTTAATACCATTAATGAGCATATAAAAAATATCATTTCAGATGGTGAATTAGAAGAAAGCTCAACTATTCGGGAATTCCGAATAGTTCAAAATGAAGGTGGACGTGAGGTTGCAAGGGATACAAAATTCTACAACCTTGATATGATCCTTGCCATAGGCTATCGTGTGCGTTCTAATGTTGGGATGCAGTTTCGTAACTGGACAAGTAAAGTCCTTAAAGAGTATATGCAAAAAGGCTTTGTAATGAATGATGAGAGATTAAAAAATCCCAAAAAGTTTGGCGAAGATTATTTTGATGAGCTTTTAGAACGTATTAGAGATATTCGCTCATCAGAAAAGAGATTCTATCAGAAGATTAAAGATATTTACAGTCTTTCTGTTGATTATAACCCTGCTCTTGAAAGTACAAAAGATTTCTTTGCAACTGTTCAAAATAAATTAATTTATGCTGTTACAGGACAAACTGCAGCTGAACTTATTTCTGAAAGAGTAGATAGTTCTAAAGATAATATGGGGCTTACTGCTTTTAAAGGAGCTATTGTGCGTAAGGGTGATATAAATATTTCAAAAAATTATTTACAGAAAGATGAAATAACTGACCTTAATCGTATTGTTACAATGTTTTTAGATCATGCAGAAGATATGGCAAGGGGAAGAACACCTATGGCAATGAAAGACTGGGATAATTCACTCAATGAATTTTTACAGTTCAGGCGTAGAGAAATTTTAGAAGGAAAAGGGAAAATTTCACGTGAGCAAATGGAACGCAAAGTATTGCAGGAATATGCAAACTACAATACGAGAAGATTAAACACTCCCCCAGACGATGAAATTATAGATGGGCTACCCAAAATTGAAAATTAATTTTAATGATAATCTTGATAGATAAAAATATCAAGGTTATTTTTTTCTGCTTTTATTTGCTGTAAATTTTGTCATACCTTGTATTGATAGGGTGTGATTTTTTTGTTCTCTTTTTTAGCTGAAATATATTCTCAAAATAAATTATTAAAAAACATTATTAAAAAACGGTTGTCAAAACATCTTTCTCATTGCCTACATAGTAGGGGGTATTTTTGTTTTAGTAAATAATTTGATATTTAGACTTCAAAAACAACGATTAAATGTGGAATAAGTAAGGAGGTGATTTTGAAATGACAAAAAGACTTAA
The DNA here is from genome assembly GCA_041639705.1 of Clostridiaceae bacterium. Taxonomy (GTDB): domain Bacteria; phylum Bacillota; class Clostridia; order Clostridiales; family Caloramatoraceae; genus JARDZI01. The sequence goes on from JBEQBT010000016.1 coordinate 15,415, forward strand.
AACCATTGATGGTGAAACATTAATGACAATGCCACTTCAACCTATCAATTTTATTATTGAAAACTTATTGTCTGAAGGTATTCATATTCTTGCTGGCTCACCTAAAGTGGGAAAATCATGGCTTGCCCTATGGTTATTTGTTGCAGTAGCAAAAGGAGAAGATGTCTGGGGTAACAAAGTTAAGCAGGGTGATATCTTATATCTTTGCTTTGAGTATAGCCAGATCAGAATACAAAATAGGCTGTTTAAAATTACAGATGAAGGGACAAAAACAGTAAATTTTCGCACAGAAAATGAAGTACTTGGTGGGGAGTTAGAAGAAAAAATTGCAACTATTATTGCAGAGCATCCAGACACTGTACTTATTATTATCCATACCTTTCAGATGATACGAAACACAAGCAAAGATAATAATTATGCCAATGATTACAGCGATTTAACTATACTGAAGAAATTAGCAGATAAATATGGAATTGATATTTTACTAATTCATCATTTGAAAAAAGAAAATGACAAAGATCCACTTAATCGTATATCAGGGACAACAGGAATACAGGGTGCAGTCGATAGTAGTTTTATTTTAGTAGAAGAAACTAGAGGTAGTGGAATTGCTACTCTATCTTATGTCGGTAGAGGTATTGATTATCGTGAAATTAAATTAAAACGTGGTGAAGATAATATTTGGCAAGTAGTATTTGATAGTTTTGAAAATCATAATTTACTGTTAGATGATATTGTTATTCTTCTTTCTGATTCTATGAAAGATAAAGAATACTATAAGATGTAGGTTAATAATGAAATGAAAAATATTTGTTTAATAAGTGATTAATAAAATAGATTAGAAAGAATGAATTCTGTATACTATTGTGGTATAATGTGCAAAATGATGCGTTCATAGGAAATAAATACTTTAAGTAATCTATTGCTTGTAGAAAACAATTGATATTTCAAATAAGTTATTAAACAAAAGACTTAAAATGGGGGTAGACGCAATGTTTAATTCAAATCTCAAGAAAGAATGGTTAGCACGTTTGGAAAATATTCAAAATGAGTATAAGTCAGAGATGGCAGAGGCGCAAGAATCAACTATTGAATTGTTCCAGACTAGAAAAAACGCAATAGTTGCAATTAAACAAGTGGAGAATTTTATTAATACAATTGCAAACACACCAAAAGAATATGATGTAAAGCTGCAAAGGGTAAACTTAAGCATACAGGAGTTTACAGACCTTATCAGCTTAAAGGATGAGGGAGAGAGTGCTGCTAAAATTGGCGGAAGTGTTGCAGGAGCTGGTGCTTTAGCAGGAGCTGGAGTAGCAGCCTTAGGACCAACTGCCGCAATGGCTATAGCTACTACATTTGGAACCGCTTCAACAGGAACAGCAATTGCATCCTTATCTGGAGCAGCAGCCACCAATGCAGCATTGGCTTGGTTAGGTGGAGGTGTTGCAGCAGCTGGAGGTGGTGGACTGGCAGCAGGAAATGCATTATTAGCCTTAGCAGGTCCAGTTGGCTGGATTATTGGTGGAGCAGCACTAGCTGGAGGTGCTTTATTTGCAAGTTCTAAAAATAAGAAGATTGCTGAAGAAGCAGAAAGGAATGTCTATAAAATTAAGGAGCAGATTAATTATATTATTACAACAAGAACTGAAATACTAGCACCCCAAAGATTAACTAATGAGCATAGTATAAGTTTATTCGAAGAATTGAACAGAGCGGCAGAATTGGTGAATAAATCAGTTCATAAAATAAAATTTATAGATAAGATTAAATATTTCTTTTTAAGATTAGTGAGAAAAGAAGTTAGGGAAATTGCAGTTACGCGGACCAAATCATATTCTGATTTTGATTCTGATTTGAAAAAAGAATTAGGTACACTAGTAAATAACACCCTCTCTCTAGCTGCATTAATTGAAAAGAAAATTGGGTGATAAAATGAAAGTCAACGCGGTCTGCGTTGTCATCCTGAGCATGGCGAAGGGTCTTGCCTATATGTACATTTTAAGATTCTTCACTGCGTTCAGAATGACAGGAGCTTACTTTCATCATTTTTTGTGCCTCGAGTGCAGCGAAAGGAATGATAGTTAAAATGAAATATACTAATAGAATGGTAATGGATCAAGCCCTAGGTGGAGCTATAAATGAAGTAAATGTACATAGAGAAACTATTAAGGATAAAGCAATTGAATCAATAGAAAAGATTCTTTCAGAGAGAAATAGCAGACAAGATGTAAATTTTGTGAATGCAATGAAGGAAGTTGAATCTGTTCGGGATTTTTTAGGGGATCCTTCCAAGATTCTCGGAAGCGAATTGACCAAGCATGGTGAAATAGCAGAGCAGGTAGAAGTTGGGATAGGTAATGCAAAACAACTAATAAAGGGACTTCCTAAACGGTTTACATTTGATGGAGTAGGCAGGACAGCACCTGAAGATTACATAATGGATGGCATAAAGGCACAATCGAAGTTCATAAATGGAGAGAATAATACTCTATCAAAAGTAATTGAGCATTTAGAAAAGTACAAAGACATTGATTTTGGCAGAGATGGCTCAAAATATGTAATACCAAAGGATTTTCATGAAACAATAAACAAAATAATGGATGGTGAAAACCTGGATAATTTAAGTGAAAAAACAATTAATGCTATTAAGGATAAGGTTAAAACAATAGAAGAAATGACAGGAAAAGATTTTAATGATGTAGTGAAAAGTTCTATTTCTGATTATAAAGATGTTCAACAAGGAGTTATAACAAAAACAGTTGATACACATGAAAAAAATATTATTAATGAAAATAATAAAATAAAAGATAAATTTAAACAGGAAGCTGAAAAGAACAAGAATGCTGCAATCCTAAAAGCAAAACCAAGCTTCCAGGAAGGATTAAAAGTTGCAGCTATTTCCGCAGCTGCAGAGGGGACTATTCAGACAGCTATTGTGATGTATAAAAAGAAGAAGCCATTAAAGGACTATGATGTGGATGACTGGAAGGAAGTTGGAATTGTTTTTGGTAAAGGATCAGGGAAAGGTGCAGTAAGAGGTGCTTCCATATATGTATTAACAAACTATGCATCAATGAGTGCACCATTAGCATCCTCATTTGTATCAGCAAGTTTTGGCGTGGCTAGTTTATATTCATCATATAAGAAGGGTGAAATATCAGCTGAAGAAATGGTTGAGCAGGGAGAAATATTGTGTTTTGACACTACTTTAAATTTATTGGGTAGTACAATAGGTCAAACACTAATTCCAATCCCTGTGCTTGGAGCTGTTGTAGGTTCTATAGCAGCTAATGTAGTGGGGGGTATTATTAAGGGTCAGCTTAATGCTAAAGAGAAAGAGTTAATCAGGCTATCACAAATAAGATATGAAGAAAACATGAAGATGCTTGATGAAAAATTGGCTAAGGAAATCGAGAAGATAGCAAGAAAAATGATGTTTATGTGGGGATTATCCAGGATGGCTTTTAACTATGAGATTAATGCGACCTTAAGATTTGAAGCAAGCCAAAGATTAGCGGTTGCACATGGAGTCCAAAGGAGTCAAATATTAAAAACAGAAGAAGAAATAGATGATTATTTTATAAGTTAAAGAGCAAAGTATAGTAGATATTTAAATTTCTACGAATGGAGTGTTTCAAATGAAAATAGGTTTTCGAAAACCAAGTATAATAACTCATATGGCTGCCACTTTTCTAGCTGTTTTTCATAAAAAAGTGTATAATTGGAATATGAATAGTGTAAAATTAATATCCTGTTAACATAGCGTTAAATTATCAGGTTTTATTAGTATGTTATGTTATTCATAAATCATTATAGGGGGAGGTTTGGTTATGAAGCTGACAAGAGAGGAAAGATCATGGATTTTAGTTGACTGTGGGAATTCAGCCTATTCTATCGCTATTACTACTGCCTTGCTACCTGTTATATTTGGTATGTTTAAAAATGTAGGAAGCAGCATGGATCTGGGATACTTTAATACCATAGCAAGTATACTGGTAGCTATTCTTAGTCCGATTTTGGGGACAATTGCTGATTATAAGAATAAGAAAAAGCGCTTTTTCATTTTTTTCTCTTTGCTCGGAGTGATTTTCACTGCATCACTGGCATTTGTACCACCTGAAGGTGGAATGTGGCAATTATTAGCTATTTTTTATATATTATCAGCAATCGGTTTTGCAGGATCCAATATATTCTATGACGCATTTTTGGTGGACATTTCATCTGATGAGAGAATGGACAAGGTTTCAACAAGAGGATTTGCTTTCGGATATATCTCAAGTGTGATTCCCTTTGGTATCAGTCTAGGGTTAATACTGTTTTTGGGAATGGATAAAGCAATCGGATATCAAATCGGCTTTATTATTACTGCACTCTGGTGGGGACTGTTAACAATTCCAATGATTAAGCATGTAAAGCAGAAGCACTTTATTGAGCCTGAACCAAATCCGGTAAAAAACAGCTTTAAAAGACTGTCTGACACATTTAAGAATATCAGACAGCACAAAACAGTTTTTGTTTTCTTAATTGCTTACTTTCTATATATCGATGGAGTTGATACAATCATTAAAATGGTTGTACCATATGCTACAGCGGTACTGGGAAATGATTCTCTTAATACTTTTACTTTACTGGGTATATTACTTATCATTCAGATCATAGCTTTTCCATGTGCAATAATATATGGTAATCTTGCAAAAAAGTATTCATCCAGGACCATGATAATAGTAGGTATTTTTACATATATAGTTTCCAGTATTGCAGCATTTTTCATTTCATCGGTTTGGCATATTTTCATTTTAGGTGCCATGATTGGTTCAGCTCAAGGTGGTATTCAGGCATTAAGTAGATCCTATTATGCAAAAATTATTCCAAAACAAAACTCAAATGAGTTTTTCGGCTTTTACAATATATTTGGAAAGTTTGCAGCAATTATTGGTCCTGGTGTAATGGCTTTAACAACATCACTTACGGGTAATGCTAAATTCAGCATTTTGGCAATTATCCCTCTTTTCATTGCAGGATTTTTTGTATTTATAACTTTGCCTAAGGATAAACCAGAAGTAGCATTAATGGACTGATTTTGCCTGGGATATGGTTATATTGCTAAACTTAAACGGAGTACAAGAAGACTTTATATTAACTACTACGCTGGTGTAGCGGAACAAAAAATGATGAAACAAAGAGCGTTTCGTATTAGTCTTCACTGTTGTTCTGAGCATAGCTAAGAATCTTAACCTTGGTTGCGTCTATAAGATCTACTCTGCGTTCAGGATGACATGGCAGAGCACTCCAAATAAAATTTGAAGACTATAAACTCAAAGGGTGATAAAATGAATTTCAGTATGAAACCGGGAAAACAGGGAGTTGCAAACCATTTAGTGGTCATTTCATATGATGCCTTTTCAGAAGATAATTGGGAAATGGCAAGTTCACTCCCTAATCTATCAAGATTAATAAAAAATGGAGCATACTGCACAAAATTAAGAAGTGTTTATCCAACACTTACCTATACAGTACATTCAACCATTGTGACAGGTGTTTATCCAGACAGGCATGGCATTATTCACAATAATCCCCTTCAGCCATTTATTAATGAAAAAGACCGAAAATGGTACTGGTTTAGGGATGACATAAAGGTACCCACAATTTATGATTCAGTGAAGGACTGTAATATGAGTACAGCCGGAATATTTTGGCCTGTTTCAGGTAAATCTTCAATAAAATATAATATGCCTGAAGTAGCAGCGTTAAAAAACGAAAATCAGGTATTAAAGATTTTAAGAAATGGAAGCCCACTCTTTTGTGTAGGCTTGGAACTAAAATATGGCCAGGTTAGAAAAGGTATAGAGGAGCCCTATCTGGATGATTTTACAGCACTAAGCGCTGTAGATACGATCAGAAGAAAGAAACCCAATCTTCTATTGATGCACTTCATTGAGCTGGACGATGCTAAGCATAAATATGGGACTGATAGCGAAGAAGTAAAGGTCGCAATATTACATATGGACAAAAGGTTGGGCAATATTATGAAAGCTGTTGATGAAGCTGGTATTCAGGATGATACTGTTTTTCTTATTCTGGGGGACCATGGCCAAATCAATGTTAACTGCATAGTACATCTGAACAATTTTCTCAAAGAGCAAGGCCTAATTTTTGAGGAAAATGGTGAATTAAAATGGAGAGCTTATATTCAGAGCGCAGGTGGGACAGCTTACCTTCATATAAAAGAAGGAGATGAGGAAGCCGAAATATCAGCAGTTGGGGCTCTTAAAAATGCTATGAAGGATGAAGGATATGGTATAGAAAATTTATATTCCAGAGATGAGCTGGATGCCCTTCATGTGGATAAATCAATAAAATATATGGTTGAAGCCAGGATTGGTTACAGCTTTGATGACAAGCTGGAAGAACCAACCATTTTAGATCTGAAAGAAAAAAATATAAGATGTGCTACCCATGGGTATTCACCGGATAAGGCAAATTATAAGTGCAACCTTATTGTTTCAGGACCCAAAATCAAGAACGAATATCAATTGGGTGACATTGAAATGGTTGATATAGCTCCTACCATGGCAGAAATCTTAGGAATCGATCTTAAAAACTGTGACGGTAGGCCTTTAGATGAAATTTTTGACTGACACAAGGTGCCGGCAACTTCACAAGTCACATCTTTATTCAATTAGTGTGGCTAATGTGGTATTCTAAATTTCTTGTAAAGTGGTATTTAGTATGTTAAAATCAAATATTATATTTTACTAAGGAGAAACTATATTATGCTGAATACATTTCTTTTTGATTTAGACGGAACTTTGCTTTGTATGGATATGAGACTTTTTGAGAAGCTTTACTTTAATACTATGTCTGAGTCTTTATCAGACTTGATTGAACCCAAGAAACTCATAAATAATATATGGGCTTCAACTGAAGCAATGATTAAGAACTTAGAATATAAAACAAACGAAGAAGTATTTATGGAGGATTTTCAAAGAAGAATTGACGGGAATTTAGAGATCTATAAGGAACGCTTTAATAAGTACTATGATGAAGACTTTCTAAAGACTAAAGCTGCTGTTTTAGAAAACAAATTCATTCAAGACGCTGTAAAGATATTAAGGGAAAAGGGCTACAAAACAGTTATAGCAACTAATCCTCTTTTTCCTCTAAAGGCCATACAACATAGAATACGCTGGGCTGGCTTTGAACCTTCCGAATTTGAATATATAAGCCATTATGAAAATAATCATTACTGTAAACCACAGATTCAATATTATGAGGAAATTCTAAAGGATATAAACAAGGATGGGACCGAATGCATGATGGTTGGAAATGATGTTCAAGAAGATCTTATTGCAGAAAAAATTGGTATAAAGACTTTCTTAATAAAAGATTATATGATTCACAGAACAGATGAAGAAATAGTTTCAGATTACATTGGGTGTTATGAGGACTTTTATAAGTTTGTTGTGGAACTTCCTTCCCTCATTTAAGTAGATTGAAGGTAATCTACTTAAATGAGCAGAAAGCTGATAAAAAGCTCATCAGCCCAAAAAGCCATCCATTTGAGTCTGTAGCGGACAGCTTAATAAAAAGATAATAAAAAAAGAGACAAAATTAGTAGGCAGTATTAGTGTGATTACTAATACTGCCTACTTATAATTGAAATAAAAGTGCTGAATATTGATTTTAATCCTCCTCTAATCCCCAGTCAAATTTCAAAATATCATTAAGCATCTTTAACTGTTCAACTCCAATTTTATCAGCGATCTTTTGCACTAGTGCTGCCTTAAGTGACATATTTTTCTCATAACATTCTTCCCCTAGTGCAGTTAACTGCAGGCACTTATCCTTATGGTTAGTCTCTGAATTTGTAATTTGGATCAGCCCTTTCCCTTCAAGGTTTTTTACAAACTTATGAATCGCCTGCCTGGAAATATCTACATGTTTTGTAACATAGGAAATAGTTAGATGCTTTTTATATATTCTGGCCATGATATACCATTCAGAATTTGAAATATAAATATCACTGTTATCGTTCCAGGCTTTTTCAGTTATTGTCCGGAGCAGAATATGTCGTTCACTTATCAAATCAATCAAATCTAAGTTTTCTAATTCATAATTCAAGTATTTCACTCCAATCATTTTTTTCAACATAAGTATACAAAAATCTTGGACAATTGTCAACTAAGTTGACAATTTTGTTGTGTAACGAATACCACGGGCTATGCCCGTGGTTCCAAAAGGCTTTTAGCTATGAGTGGAAAAAAATAACCTCCTTTGAT
>JBEQBT010000017.1:0-23678 GCA_041639705.1 Clostridiaceae bacterium
AGAAAACAATCCAGTTTATGTTGTAAATATGAATTCCCCATGTACCCTTAATATTGATGTAGAAACAATGATTAAAGAACCCTATAAAAACAGTATAAATGTTCAAAAGGCAATAAATAAATCCAGAAAACGTCTTCAAAGAGCTTTAACCAAAATTTATCCTGGTAATTTAGTGCTCTCCTTTGATAGAACCATGCTGTATAACACTCTTATCAGAAAAATATGTGAAGAAAATGGGGTATCCACAATACAAATTCAACCTCGTAATCTTGGATCTTCAATTTGTGTACCATTTGGAAATATTCTAAAAAGGCATATTGTTCCTAATACAATTACAAAAGCTCTTCATACTGAAAAACTTTTTGCACCAGATATGAAAAGCAGTAAAATAGGTCCATTCCCTCACTACATGGATTTGGAAACCCAGCTTAAAATGCTTCATTCCTTTAACAGACCGATTATTCTTGTAGACGATCTTCTACATAATGGATACAGAGCAAAGGCAATATATCCATTACTGAAAAGAGAGAATATTAAGGTACAAAAAACAATTGTTGGAATACTTTCAGGTAAGGGTAAGGAATTAATGGATATACAAAACATGGATGTGGAATATGCATATTTTATTCCCAAGTTAAGGGCTTGGTTTAATGAAAGCTTACAATATCCTTTCATAGGTGGAGATACCCTATGGAGAGGAGTATATCCCGAAAAATATTTAATACCTTCAATTAATTTGATACTACCCTATACTGCACCTACATTTTTAAAAAATTCATCTAAAAGTTCAATATATAATTTGTCAGAGACATGCATTGAAAATTCCATTGAGATTTTAACGGCTCTAGAACAGGAATATCAAGCTGTACATGAAAGGAGTTTAACTCTTTCATCCCTAGGAGATGTTTTTACAACCCCAAGATATCCTGATAGAGGATTAGATATTAATTATGATTTTAATTTAAACCCGTCCCACTACCTCGAAAATGACTTAGAGCAGCTAAGAAGAATTGAAAATATTATTAACAGAGTATAGGAGGATATGATGTATTTTTATAAACTAGATGACAAATTACTATTTTCTAATACTAAATATATAAATCTTGAGAGTGCATCAGAAGGAGAAATTATTGAGTGTATGGATATTGTATACTTCTTAATTAGTGCTGCTCCAGCAGTATCCAGAAGAAGCTACTCACTGTCAGACCCTTCCCTATTATATCTAGAAAAGGAAGGTATAAATTTACTTCAAAAAAAAGACATAAATACAGTAAATCTACCACAGTGGATTATAAAAAAAATACAAGCTAAAAGTATAAGAGTTATAAATACAAGCTACCCAACATGGAAAGATGCTTTAAATGTAAACACTCCTTCTAAATGGAGGATTAATGTTATAGGACTTGGTGATGTAGGTGGCACCTTGGTTACTGGCCTAAGATTACTTGGGGGGAAATGTATATCAAGTATTGGTATTTATGACCTTGATACAGATAAAACAAAAAGATGGGAATATGAATCTGGTCAAATATTAAATTCTAATGATATGCATTCCTTCCCTGAAGTTTTTAGTATAACAAAGGATGATTTGTTTAACTGCGATATGTTTGTATTTTGTGTCTCAGTAGGAGTTCCTTCAGTTGATAAGGAGATAAAGGATGTACGAATGGTTCAATTTGAAGGCAACTCAAGGGTTGTAAATATTTATGCTAATGAGGCTCGAAAAAAAAGCTTTAAAGGAATATTTGCCGTAGTTTCCGATCCTGTTGATTTGTTATGTAAGTCAGCTTTTGTTTCAAGCAATACAAATTCCTCTGGTGAAGTTGATTTTTCCGGACTAGCTCCTGAGCAAATTAGAGGCTATGGATTAGGCGTTATGAATGCAAGGGCTGCTTATTATGCTAAACAAAGCAGCACTGCAATTCAGTATTTAAAAGAAGGTAGGGTGTATGGTCCCCATGGAGAAGGTCTTATTGTAGCAGATAGTATTGTTAATTATAATAATAAATCTTCAATTGAACTAACAGACAGGGTTAAAAATGCAAATATAGAAGTGAGAAAAACAGGATACAAGCCATATATTGCTCCAGCCTTTTCATCTGGAAGTCTTTCCTTAATAAGTACTATAAAAGGCCAATGGCACTATAGCTCTAATTTTATGGGAGGAGTGTTTATGGGAGCTAAAAACAGACTTTTAAAATCCGGAATAGAAATTGAAGAACTTAATTTAGATGAACAACTGTTAGAAAGGCTTAAGGAAGCCTATGAAGGGTTGGGAAGGATAATATGAAACACATTAATGTAATTATGCCTGAGGAAGTCTCGCCCTGCCTCTACAAAATGGTTGAATCAGCTATTCCATTAGAAAATTCAGTAATAATAAAGGATATGGATCAAAATGTTGACTTAAGAAATAAAAAACTTGTTTTTGCTGTAGAGCTTGATGAAGCTGGATTATGCCTACCAATACTCAATATACTTTCAAAGCTTTATAAGCTCGGTTCAAATTTGCTATCAGGTTCTGAGGGTATTTTGCTCATTCACAGCAGTTCTGATTTATACACCAAGTCCTCAGCAGCTACAATAATATTTCTTGCTAATAGCATTGGGTGTCGTTTTATAGGTCACCCGATTGTAGAAGCGACCTACAACTTTAATAATTTCTCTACTTGGCAAAAAACTATTAGTTTATCTCTAGAAGAAATTTGCATGGAGCAGTGTAAAAAACTTAGTCAACGATTTATCGAGGATATGCCTATATCAAAGCCTAAACCAAATATATTAGTGCTACATGCTAGTTTGCGCTCTACCTCAAATACTCTTGTACTGTGGAACATGATTAAAAATAAATTGTCAGACTGCAATATAAATGAATTTCATGTTGAAAATGGAAAAGTTAAGGATTGTACAGGGTGTTCATTTAAAACCTGCATGCATTACAGCGCTCAAAGAAGTTGTTTTTATGGTGGAATTATGGTTGAGGAAATTTATCCAGCCATTGAAAAAGCAGATGCCGTTCTTTGGGTATGCCCTAACTATAATGACGCTATTTCGGCAAATTTGACTGCTGTAATAAATAGAATGACCGCCCTTTATAGAAAAACTCCATTTTATAACAAGACATTATTCTCTATAATTGTATCTGGCAGCTCAGGAAGCGATTCAGTAGCAAAGCAGCTTCTAAATGCATTAAACATTAACAAGGGCTTCAGACTGCCTCCTAACTTCGCTATTATGGAAACTGCAAATGATCCTAGGAGTATAATTAAAGTTAACAACATAGAAAAAAAAGCAGAAAGGTTTGCTGAAAATATTATGAATGAAATTAAGATTTAAATATTACTTGCCTGGACTTTTTTATTAAATATTTTATATCTAAATTTATACTAGATTTTATAGAAATTCCTAAAAAGAGTCCGGGTAAAATTATCTTACTGGACTCTTTTATATTAGGAGGTAAAAAATGATAGAAATTGGATTAAAAGAAATACAAAAATACTATGGTGCAAATAAAATACTTGAAAACTTGTCCTTTGAAGTTCAAAGTGGAGAAAAAGTTGGATTAATTGGAAATAATGGTACAGGAAAAACAACCATTTTCAAAATTATATCAGGAATTGAAAACTATGATAATGGTATGCTGATGATAAGGAAGGGAGCAACAATTGGCTATCTTGATCAAATTCCAAGCTATCCTGAAGAATTTAAGGTAATTGATGTTTTAAACTCAGCTTTTGAAGAGGTTCACAAAGTAGGATTAGAAGTAAAATCATTAGCTGCAGAAATGTCAGAAATCAAAAATCATAATTTAGACAAGGTTATGAAAAAATACGGTGAGAAGCTTCAGTTATTTGAACGTCTAGGTGGTTATGATGTGGAAGATAAAATAAATAAAATTTGTACGGGGTTAAAGATTGATGCTTTATTAAGAACTAGACTTTTTAATACATTAAGTGGTGGAGAAAAAACAAGAATTGTCTTAGCAAGAATTCTACTTCAAAACTCTGATATACTCCTTCTTGATGAACCTACCAATCACCTTGATATGGAATCCCTAGAATGGCTGGAGGATTTTCTATTGCAATATAATGGGACTGTATTGACTGTATCACATGACAGATACTTTTTAGATAAGGTTGTAAATAGAATCATAGAAGTTGAAGATGGAGAAGCAGATATTTATCATGGTAACTACTCTTATTATGTTGACGAAAAAGAAAGAAGGCTTTTAGAACAGTATGAAGCATTTCAGGATCAACAGAAGAAAGTAAAGGCAATGGAAAAAACAATTAAGATGCTTATGGAGTGGGGAGATAGAGGGGATAATCCAAAGTTCCATAGGAAGGCTGCAAGTATGCAAAAGAGACTGGATAAAATGGATAAAATTGAACGACCTACCCTTGATAAGGCAAGGATTCAACTTGATTTTTCTGGGAGCGAGAGATCTGGTAAGGATGTAATAAGCATTAAAGCCCTCTCAAAATCATTTGGTTCTAATAAGCTTTTTAATAATATTAATATGGGAGTGCAATATGGAGAAAAAATTGCTATAATAGGTAAAAATGGAAGTGGTAAATCTACACTTTTTAAAATTATACTTGGTGAAAATATTCCAGATAGTGGAGATGTTAGCCTAGGGTCAAATCTCAAAATAGGATATCTTGAGCAAAATGTTGCTTTTAATAACGAAAATCATACTGTACTTGAAGAATTTAGAGATTCTTTTGTTTGCAGTGAAGGTCAGGGTAGGAGAATATTGGCTAAATTCCTTTTCTATGGAGAGGATGTTTTTAAAACAGTTAAAAGCCTCTCTGGAGGTGAAAAAAGTCGTCTCAAGCTTTGCCAATTAATGCATCAGGATATTAATTTATTACTACTTGATGAACCTACTAACCATCTAGATATAGAATCCAGAGAAATGCTTGAGGATGCATTAAACAATTTTATTGGTACAATAATATTTATTTCTCATGATAGATACTTTTTAAATAAAATATCCGAAAAAATATACGAGCTAAAAAGTGGGAATTTAGATGTTTTCCTTGGTAATTATGAGTATTACAAGGAAAAGCGTTTGGAAAAGGTTGAAAGGCAAGTAGTTGAAATAACCAAACCAGTTATAAATAAAAACATAGTTAAAAGGCAGCCCTTAAATCCATCTGAAAGTAATAAGAAGCTTCAGGAAAAACTTGAAGCAGAAATATCAAGTCTAGAAGAGATTATTAAGGACAAGGATATTGAGATGCAAAACAGTTCTGATAATTATGAGTTGTTAAATATATTGTTTAGGGAAAGAACAGAGTTGCAAATGGAGCTTGATTCCGTTATTGAGGAATGGTTAAATACCAACCCCCAGTGAACTCATCCTGCTAAAGCTGAACATAAGGCTTTAACTGGGGACACTACCCCACCTATAGTAGAGCAATTTAATCCGACTATAAAGATGGTGGTTCTTGAAACTTGAAAATAATTTTTATAAGGGAGGTAATTTTATGAGCAGCTATACTATTAATGAAGAAATGGCATATCCAGATTTTAAACTTATGGGATCCGACGATAAAGAGCATAGCTTAAAGGATTATAATAGTAAAAAGATTGTACTTTATTTTTACTCAAAGGACAATACACAAGGCTGAACAAATGAGGCCACTTCCTTTAGAGATAATATAAAGGAGCTGGAAAACCGCAATGTTGTTGTGGTAGGAATAAGCAGAGATTCAATCACATCCCATAAAAAATTTATTGAAAAATACTCCCTCCCATTCATACTTCTTTCAGATCCTGAGCGAGAAGTTTGCAGCCTTTATGATGTACTTAAGGAAAAAAACATGTATGGGAAGAAAAGTATTGGAGTTGAAAGAAGTACATTTATTATTGATGAAAATGGAATAATTAGAAAAATATTTAGAAAAGTCAAGGTGGATGGTCATATTGATGAAGTATTAAAAGCTATTGACAATATATAATTAATTAAAGTAACACTAATCTTTTGAAACTAGTGTTCCTTTAATTATTTCCATGAAAAGAATTGCCTATTAATACTCATTACAAGCTCATTTAATCCGATTAGCTCCTCAGTCAGGACTTGCTATTTCATAAGCTAGCTCAGCTGGTTTGATAGAGAAAAATACTTTTAAACACCACTTGTAATACCTTGGACTTTATTATTCCCAATAGATATCTATAATGTCATTTTCATTAATAATATCAGTATAGGAAGCCTTATTTCCATTTAGCTTCAATACTATACTTCCTGGCTTATTTCTAATATCAAAATTTATATAATTGAATACATCAATAAAAATAAAATTTGGTTGATTCCCTTCTATCAAAACCGATTCTCCATTAATAGCAACATTTATACCCTTTATTTTTTGTTCCATTTCATTATCAATTTCCACAGCAACCTGATTTAAACTGTCATTATTCTCAATTTCTTCAAGTAGGATAGCCTCAAGGGTTTTCTCTTCTTGTGATTCCTCATTCAAAGCTTTAACCTCAATATAATCATTCATTGCAACTAAATAATCCAAATTACCAGGGTTGCCATTTACCTTAACTTCAATGTTTTTACCATTATAGTATTCAATTATATCTTTTATACAAATGCTTGCAGCAGGTCCTGGACCTGCAGACTTTATAATAATATCATCTCCAGGGTTCAGTACTGTTTGAATACTTCCCTGCTCCCCATTAACATATATTTCAGCTGACTGACCATATTCACCACTTACAATTTTGACTTCACCATTTAAATTAAAAGTTAAGTTTTCCCCTTTTTTAGGAATCAGTTGTTCAGGTTTAACATCAGCTAAAAGTAAAGCATCAGCCACTGTTTGTTGTCTTACGTTAAATAATCTCACTCTTTTTCCATTTACAGTAGCAAATAGAAAATCCTGTCCATCTCTTTGTAGGGAGTTTAGTGCAATACCAAAAGGAGTAATATACTCTGGTCCTGCAGTCTCTTTGTTTTCCATCTCAATATTTTGAACTGCATCAATTTTTCTTACGGCAACCCTTTCCTTTGGTAGTTTAAGATTATCAGCTATTGAGTGGCTAAGCCCCCAGACCTGACTTCCACCACCGACAAGAAAAACAGCGCTTGGAGCTTTTTTATTGTATTCTAAAATTTTATCAGTAATAGAATCCGCAAGATTCTTTACACTTACTTCAATAAGTTCTTTTATTATCTGAATCTTTTCTGTGTGAACAATTCCAAGAATATCAGTAAATTCAACCTCATCATCAAGACCATTTATAGCTATTTTAACTTTTTCAGCAGTGTTAAAATCAAGCAAATAATTTTGGCAGATTACCTCAGTTATTTCATCTCCTGCTATTGGTACCATTGCATAAGCCACAACTGAACCATTTTGTGTTATTGCAATATCAGAAGTTCCAGCTCCTATATCCACAAGAGCAAGATTTAGAAGTCTGATATTTGTGGGTATTGCAATATTTATAGCTGCAATAGGCTCTAAGGTTAAGCTTGTTACCTTTAGTCCTACCCTATTCATAACTGTATAAAGGCTGTCCACTACTGTATGTGGTAGAAATGTTGCAAGAACATCAGCTCCAATAAGTTTACCCTTATGACCTATTAATGAGGAAATCGTATAGTTGTTTAAGTAATAATTAATTACTGTATAGCCTACACAATAGTAAATTATATCCTCTTCATCTGATATTTCCTCTTCAAACTGTGCTTGAGCTGCTTGAATACCTTCAATTTCTAAACTTCCAACAATATTTATGTCTATTTCCTTTTTGATATCTATTAATCTTTCTACCTTTACTTGTTTTGTTTTCAGTGACCTACCTGCAGCAGCAATTGAAACATTTTCCAAATTTATTCCAAGTCTTTTTTCAAGATTATCCTTTACCATCTTAGCAGCACTTGCCACTTCTTCAACATCATGTACTTGCCCATCAATCATAGCTCGATTTTTATGTTCAACCACATCAATATCAATAACTTTTAACTTATCCTCTTCATAAAATCCTACTACTCCAATTACTGTTCTTGTACCTATATCAAGAGCAAATACTAAATCATTCCTTTTCATAAAATCACCCCGATTCTACACTATTCTCAATGCATAAAACAATATATTTTCAGTTTGGCCAACAATCATTATAATTCTACATTTTTATCTCAATTCCTTCTGAAATGTTAAAACCCGGTTTTTTTACCGGGTTACTTACACCATTTAATAAACTCTTCATATATTTTAAGCATAACTGGATGCCTTTTAATCATTATTTCAGGATGCCATTGCACCGACATTATAGGTTTATTCTCATGTTCCATTGCCTCTATTATGCCATCAGATGACATTGCAGTTATTTGAAAATTTTTAGGAGCAACCTTTACTGCTTGATGATGAAAGCTATTTACTAAAAGTCTATCTGTATCAAATATTTTATGTAGTTTAGATCCTTTCTTTATATCTACATAATGACCTATGTCATTTATACCAGAACTCTGCATATGATTAATATATGACTTTTCATTTTCACCTAAATCCTGATACAGCTTACCACCAAATGCTACAGTCATTATTTGCTGTCCTCTACTTATCCCAAGAATAGGCATATCCTTTTCAATAGCTGCTAGAACAATAAAAAGTTCAAACATATCCCTTGGAGTATATGTAAACCCAATACTTTTAGTAGGTTCTTCTCCATAATATATTGGATTAATATCATGTCCTCCTGAGAGAATGATTCCAGCAATTGAATCCATTATGTCAAGAATATCTTCTTCCTTATTCATAATAGGAATTAACATTGGAACTCCCCCAGTTTCCAATACTGCATCAATTATCTCCTTTGACACAAAATTTCTTTCCTGTCCAAGGGAAGTTCCTGTCTCTGCAATCATATAATTACATGTTATACCAATCAAGGGTTTTTTCATGTTTATCCCCTCCTTAATTTATTTTACTATTATATTAACTTTTTTGCAAAGGTATGTACTACTAGACTATCCCTAAAGGAGTTCAAAATTTTTAAAGATACTTTGTTATTTATTGAGTTACTTTTATATGTTATTATAATTTATAATAGCATTAATAACATTTGGACAAAACAAGAAAAGTTATTTAAAATATATATATACTACTTATAAGGAGATAACTATGAAAACTTTTATTTTAATTGTTGCTGCATTTCTTTTTGGCTCTATTCCTTCTGCTTTAATAATAGGTAGAAAATATTATAAAAAAGATATAAGGCTTGAAGGTTCTGGTAATCTTGGGGGAACAAATGCAGGTAGGGTTCTTGGTAAAAAAGCAGGTCTTATTGTTACAATTGCTGATGTATTGAAGGTTTTAATCCCTACTCTATTAGCTAGGTATTATCTAGGTTTTGATATGGCAGCCCTAATTGGAGTTATTGCACTTGTAGGTCACTGCTACCCAATTTTTGCTGGTTTCAAAGGTGGTAAGGGTGTATCCTCCTACTTAGGAATTGGTTTAGTATTAAACCCTTTTATTGCATTAATTGTATTTATTGTTTGGATAATATTAAAGCGTGTTACTAATTACGTTTCCCTATCATCAATAATTGCCTGTTTAACAGCTCCATTTATTTTTCTTTCAGTATATGGTCCTGGGTTAGTTTTCTACATAATGTTAGCAGGTGCTTTATTTATTGTGTTTTTACATAGATCCAATGTAAAAAGATTGTTAAATGGTACGGAAAATAAAATTAGAAACTAATAGAATTATTAGTTTTAAAAATTCAAATTATCTGATAAAATTATATAGGGAAAGGAGCGTGAGGGAATATGTTAGTCAAAGATTGGAAGGAATTTCTCATCCCTTACGAACAGGCTGTCGAAGAAATAAAGATAAAGTTTAAAAGCATCAGAAGGCAATATAGAAGTAAAAACGAGTATTCTCCTATTGAATTCATTACAGGAAGAGTAAAGGAAATCTCGAGTATTTTGGAAAAGGCAAAGAAATTAGATATACCCTTAAACAAGGTAGCTGAGGAAATGGAGGACATTTCAGGAATAAGAATAATGTGTCAATTCGTTGAAGATGTATATAAGGTAGTTCATATAATTCACCAACGTGATGGTAAGGATTTAAAAATAGTATATGAAAAGGACTATGTTAAAAATCAGAAGGAAAGTGGTTATAGAAGCTATCATATTATAATAAAATACCCCGTTCAGACAACTGACGGTGAGGTTGAAGTATTGGCAGAGATACAGATAAGAACATTGGCAATGAACTTTTGGGCTACTGTAGAACATTCACTAAATTATAAATATAAGCAGGATATACCCTCACATATTAAAGAACGCTTAATAAAATCAGGAGAACTTGCTTTTTTACTAGATAAAGAAATGTCTGAAATAAAAGAAGAAATTACTGAAGCTCAAACTATGTTTGAAATAAAATCAAGCATTATATCTGACCTACTTGATAATATCATTACACTTTATTCACTTGGTAAGATATCAGAATCAACAAATATACAGGATAGGTTTAATAGATTATTGGAACATGGAGACACTGGTGAATTAAAAGCACTTCTTGATGAATCAAATGAAAAGGTCCAGCACAGCAGACTCCAACTGTTTCAGCTTGAGTAAATAAAAATTAGTGCTACCCTATCTACTTAAATGCTATTTATTATTACAATTGATAAAATATTATTATTTCCTCGAACAAGTCCTGTATTTTGAATTGTTATCTCTTTTACAATTCAATCAGGGGTTTGAGGAATTTTTATTTATAATATGGATTGTATTTGTTAATATTTGATAATACTTTATATGATTACTAATTATTGTATGGTTTTTGAATATATTTATAGTATATAGTTTTCATTTTTCATAAGTTTATTGGGAGTGATTATAATGCAGGATTTAAATGGAAAGAAACTTCCCTTATCTATAGTAATTTTTCTAGTAATCATTATACTGATATCAAATTTAGGTCAATACTTTAAGGATGATATTTTTTCTAATAAAAACACTTTAAGTAATTCAAATTCTCTAGTAAAGTACTGGAATCAATCAGCAGAGTATCAGGATTATATTAATACATCCTCTGAGTATTTAACTAAAATATTAGTAAGGAATGATTTAAAACCATTAATAAATACTAACTACATACAGAAATGGTCTACAAATCTTCCTTCCTTCCATGGGAATTCCACTCTTGAAGTTTTATCAAGCTATGGAAAAATAATAAAAAAATATGAATATGGAAAGGACTTTTTTGAAGATTTTAAAGGTATTATTGAGTCTGGGGAAACTTGGGGAAAGTCAAGTTATTTGCATAGCATGAATTCTAACCTTCAAAAGCTTCAAAAAATACTTCTTTTTAGTGGCTATAAGAATAAAAGTCTTCATGAAATTACCTCCATTGATTCAAGTCTATTATCCTTAGGGGTTTCTGCTGTTATTTCACCTGCCAGTTCAAACTATCTTAAATACGATTCTGGACTATTAGAGTATAGCTTTGAGAAATCCAAGTCAGGATTATCAAAATTGATTGTTTCACCATTTGTATTTGAAGAATTAAAGGGATTTTCTAATAAAGGATACAGTATGAGAATAAAATCAGCAGGACTAATAGAAACTACTCAGTTAAAAAATATATATGGGGTCTTGTCTGGTAAAAATAAAGCATATAAACCACTTATAATTGCAGCCTTTTATGATGGTATGTATAAAACAAATGATACAAATTCAAGGGAATTTGAAAGATATTCAATTACCCCATCAATAATTACCGATTCCATTAGGGCAATAAATCTTCAAAGATCCCTCAAACCTGATAGGACTATTATATTTGCATTTTTGTCAGGTTATAATCAAAATAAAGAGGGTCTAAAAAAGCTGCTTGAAAACAATATTATAGCAGATTATATGATATTTGATGGATTGGGTACAGGCGACAAAAATATGCTTGTCTTTAATCGATCATCGAAATATTTTGCATCTACAATTGAAAATACACTTAAAGAAAATAATCTTGAAGTTCTATCCAAAAGTATTAATACAGATACCTCAAACAATATTGTTTATATAACTACAATTAATATTGAGCTAAATAGTTTACCAATTTACCCATCAGTTAATAAGTCTGGTAAATTCCTACTTTCTATGATTGGTGATGAATGCTATGGACTAGACTTTTTATCAGGTAATATAAGAATATTTAGAACTTTTAAAAGATTTGTTAAGGATAATACCCTTATTATTTCCTCTTTAACATTCCTACTCCTTTTGATAATAATTTTTAAGAAATCGTCAAGTAAAGCAAGTTGACATTTCTTATTATATATTATAAACTATTAATAGATAATTATTTTCTTTTAGGATGGTGCATATGGAGAATCTAGCTTTGTTATTTAAAGAAAAAAATTTAAAACTCACTCCCCAGCGTTATGCGATATATAAGTATTTATTATCAACAAAAGCACACCCATCAGCTGAAATGATATTTGAGAAAATCATTGTAGATTATCCAACTATGAGTTTAGCAACGGTATATAAGACAGTAAAGACATTAAGTGAAATCGGATTGGTTCAAGAATTAAATGTTGGTGAGGATAATTTCAGATTTGATGCAAATGTAAGTAAACATCCGCATATTGTTTGTTTATCATGTGGCAGAGTGGATGACATAGAAAATGTTGACTTCAGCTTTTTAAATAAGGAAGCTGAAAAGTATACAGATTATACCATAAAAGATCATCAATTATATTTTTACGGATTTTGTTCAGAATGCAAATAGGGAAGAAAATCCTCCCTATTTTTTTATCAATTTCTAGGACTCCACCTTCTATAAGGTGGAGTTTCCACTTTGTGCTTCAGGTGGGGTAGAGTCCCCATGTGAAGTCTCGATGCTCAGCTTTAGCTGAACGAGTTCACTGAAATGTAAGTTTTAATGTTCTACTCCAACCTTCAGATCCCTTTAATCTACCCTCTAATATATCTTGAAGTATTTTTGTAGTATTTTCTACCATTTTCGTTTCTAAGTTATCAATTAAAAATATTGAGTTATCATTTGACATTTCAAGATGGGATGCAATTTGTCCCTTAACCTTAATTTCTTTATTATTAGCAGCTATAAGTGATGACATATATCCCTTTTCAGTTATTATTTTTTGAGCTTCCTCACTAAATAGGAACTCTAAAAACTTTTGTGCATCCTTTCCTTTTTTACTATTTGAAGGTAGTGCAATCACCTGCCCTGCAGAAACACTTACCTTAGAAATAGGCTTTTCTACAAAGCTAATTGGTGTTTCAAGTACTTTATAATTTAATCCAGATGGTTTAATCTGCTCAATTAAACTAGCTGCTGAAGAAATAGCTGGCAAAAATGCAACCTTCCCATTAATAAAGTCATCAACGCTTTGCCTATAGTTAATGTCAATACTGTTTTTCGGTATGGAATTGGAGGACAGTTTCCCGAAAATAGTAAATGCTTCTTTCATCCCAGGTATATCTTTAAATGCTTTTGCATCTCCTCCATAGCTTGAGGTTAACTCTGAAATTCCTACAGTTTGAGAGGTTATGGACCCAAAAAGAACACCAAGAGTCCATCCATCCATCGCTCCAACTTCAACTGGGATAATATTTTTACTTTTTAGCTTTTTACTTATACTAATAAGGTCATCCAAGTTTGAAGGTTCCTGTATATCATATTTTTTCAACATATCAATATTATAAAACCACTCTAGAGTTATTGGCATATCTCCAATTCCATATGACTTACCATTATATTTTCCATATGCAAGACTTATATTGTAAAGCTTCTGGGATAGTCCCTTTTCTTCAATGAAATCAGACAAATCAGTAATAAATCCAGATTTGGAATATTCAATAACCTGATCACGCCTAAGCCCAATTATATCCACACCGCCCTTTTCAGACAATGCTTCCTTTATTTTATCATCACCATAATCTGTTGTAACTTCAACCTTAATTCCTTCTTTTTTTTCAAATGCAGTAGCTATTTCTTTATATACTGCTCCCTGCTCATCACCACTGTAGAATGTTGCAAATTTTAGTGCGTTCTTATCACTTTTCTTCTCCCCTTTATTCTTAGAGCTTGAACATCCAGTAATTCCAATTGAAAATACTAATATTCCTATCAATAAAATATTTATTGTTTTCCTCATAATTTTCCCTCCATATTCCATTATAATGCATTTATATTATACATCATTTAATTATATAGTGCATCTATTAATGAAAGCTCAAATTTAACTATTTTAATTATATAGTAATGTTTATCTTTTATATATAATAATGAAAATAAACTCAAAATACGTAATCATTTATATTTTCTCACAAATATTTTTATATAATGCATCATATAATTTAATGGAGGTGAAATAATGAAATTGAAAGTGTATATATTAAAAAAGCAACAACTTCTCTGGGCTGCAATCATTCTAGCAATTCTCATCATTTCCGCTATAGTTATTATAAGTCTGAGATCAAAGCAAACAATTTCTATCCTAAACTCAGAAAACACGATTCTAGCAGATATTGATGGTAATGGAAAAACAGATGATTCAGTAGTTTTTAAAGCAGATGAAATCACAGGAGAATACTCTGTAGAAATAATTACTAGTGATGGAAGTGGATATACACTAGAAGCAGATCCTGTAATAAAAACACTTGGATACTATACAAGCTGGTGGCCAGTTAATGTTTTTGTGAATGATATTAACAGGGATGGAAGAGCTGAAATAGTGCTGCAATCTTCAGATAAAAGTGGCCCGATTCTCCACATATTCAGATACAATCCAGAGAAAATTGAAAGATTAGCATCTGGTAGATATTCATTTTTCGGAACATTAAAACCACCAACTGAAAAAAATGACATAATAGTATTAGGTTCAAAAAAGAACACTGGAGTTTCTTTAACATATCTCCAAACAAAGGGTGGAAAACTCCTTCCATATGTCGCTCCTACTTCCCTTGTATTAGGAAAAGATACCTTTGCTTCCTTACTGAACTTTATGGAAAAAGAAGATGTGGAAGTTGCTAATATAAACATGGAAAACAAACTTGCATCGAAGCTACCAAAGGGTGAATTTTTAGATAGTAGTCTCGCAGATGTAAAATTTACAAAATATAATATACCAAGTGAGTTCACATATATTTTAAGAGTTGGAGTAGGACTAGATGAGAATAAAATTGCAGAATTCTTTAAGGTTAAAATGACTTTAATGAAATATGATGAAGTATCCCCAGAATATAGGATTACTCATGTAGATAAAATAAATAATTAATAATAAACTGCAAATACTAATGTGGGAGGTTATAAATTGTACAAAGTATTTGCAGTTTTAATTTTTATTTTACTTCTTTTCAGCTGCACTAAAAAATCCAATATATCAGAAAAGGCTATGCCTATCTATTCTACATTTAAGAATAGTGCAATTTACACAACGGCCGGGGACTTTGATGGAGATGGAAAAACTGAAACCATGGTTATAACAAAACCAGATGAAAACTATTATATTGCTATTCTTTACAAGAACAACATACTATATAAGAAATTAAATCATCAAGCTGACAATTTGAATATAACTATACAAGATATTAACAATGACAATAGAGAAGACATTATACTAAATATTGTACAAAACAACAGTGAAAACTGTTATGTTTATACCGTTGATTCCGAAATAAATACCATATTGTCTCCAGAAATTATTAAAGATAATATTGATTTTCAAAAGATAGCAAATTACATAGCATATGAATCTGGAAGCTTTGGTTTATCTGATATAAATAATGAAGTACCTACAATAAAGCTTTACTATACAGAAATGGATTATTTAGGAGATGAACCAGTGTTTATAAGTGAAGGTTCTGTTAATATTAAAAATACTAATATTTTTAATATTAGAACAATATTAGCTATTGATAAAGATAATAATATAGTATTAAAAGATTTAAATATGTTTCCAGTGGAAAATTAATTATAGGGATTAGATATGTTTAAACATACTAATCCCTATAATTTACATTGCTTAAGATTTAATTTTAAGAAAAAAATAGGGCCGGTGTTCCGGCCCCTAAGGGGGATGGGGGGTTCTGTTTATGGAAACTTATGTTTCCATCTCAAGGTGGGTTCCTTGAGCTTTCATTAGTAATATCTCCATTTTTTAAATAACTTATACAATTTACAGTATTTTTTTTAATTTTTTTTACAACTTCAATATGAGTTCCAAATGAAGATGAAATAATACTAGTATTGTGTTAAAATCATTTTTATAAGTGAGGTGTTTTAGTATGAATGATATATACTCCAAAGTCTCAAAAATAATAGGTGAAAGTAATAATATAGTATTTTTTGGTGGTGCAGGAGTGTCCACAGAATGTGGAATACCTGATTTTAGAAGTGAAAATGGTTTATACAACAAAGTATCAAAATACAATTATAGTCCTGAGGTTATACTTAGTCATTCATTTTTTCAGAACCATCCAGATATTTTTTATGATTTTCTAAACAACAATTTACTGAAGTATAATGTTTCTCCAAATAAAGGCCATAAAGCATTAGCAGAGCTTGAACACCTTGGGAAAATTAAAGCAGTAATAACCCAAAATATAGATAATTTACATCAAATGGCTGGCTCAAAAAAAATATTAGAGCTTCATGGAACACTATCCAGATTTTATTGCTGTGATTGCTTAAAGAATTATTCATCAGACTATGTAAAGTCCCTTCAAACAGTTCCAAAATGTGAATGTGGTGGTATTATTCGACCAGATATAGTTTTATATGAAGAATCTCTTGATGAAAGAATATTAGTAGAATCAATTCAATATATTAACAATGCTGAAATACTTATAGTGGCAGGCACAAGTCTTGCTGTTCAGCCAGCTGCTGGACTTCTAAGATATTTTAATGGAAAACACATGATATTTATTAATAAAGACAGTACAGATTATGATAAAAATGCAGACATTCTCATTCATAAACCCTTTGCAGAAACAATGGATAGGTTAATGCAAAATCTAGGTTTATGGAGTGAAAAAGAATAATTAATACAGAAACCCAGCTAGCAAGCTGGGTTTCATTTGTTTAGCTACAACACTTTTACATTACGAAGTATTTTATATAGTACCATTACACATAATAAATAAATCATTCCAAGGAACCCATAAGACTTTATACCAATAAAAATTGCAGCAAGTACAGCCGCTGGGGGTAATCCTAGGGATGAGGCATAAAGTTTAGGCTCTATTATCTGTCTTATGATAGTTATAGCAGTTAATAGTACTAATAAACCTATTGCAGTAGCGTACCTTCCTGTAGACAGGAAGATAATAACAAGTGGTATATAGACAGCACTAATACCAATTATAGGAAGCACATCTACAATTGCACAAGCAATACTTAGGATTAGAGCATATTTAATATTTAATATAGAAAATCCTAAAAAGCTTTCTAAAAATGTTAATGATACTACAATACTATAGGACTTAAAATAGCCTAACACCATTTTACCTGATTCTTTCCATATAGCTATTACATTTTCCTTACCCTTAGGAGAAAAAATCGATGTAAATTTAATTTCCATTCTTAAAAGATCCTTTGAGAAAAAGTAGGTTGCCAGAAAAGTTACAAATATCACCATAATCATAACTGGTAGTCCAATGACAGTGGATATGGCAGTGGATATAAGCGTCTTTACAACATCAGTAGTTATATTAAGTATAGTAGTAGATACAGTCGATATCTGGTTAGTTAAATTATCAGTAAGAGATGGGTCAACTTGATCATAGTAAACCTTAAGCTTGCTTATAAAGCCTTCAAAGAACTTACCCATACTATCAATGCTGGGCATAGAATTTAATAGTGTTTTTGCCTCTATTGTTATCTTAAAAAATAATGCAGTTAACAAAACTCCTAAAATAGTAAATACTATCACCGTAGAAACTAAAGCAGCAATACTCCTTGAAAACTTTAATTTCCTTTTAAGAAAACTAGTAAATGGCCTGGTTATTAAGGCAATAAAAATGGCAAATACAAATGGTCCTGTGTAGGATAAGGTAGAAAAAAACAATGCAAATAATATTGTAAAAACAATTATAAAAATAAAAAAGTTCTTTGCCTTTTTAATGAATTGTTCATTAAACATTAAAACACTCCTTTCAAGTGTTGTACTCAATAATTCCTTTGTTTATGTATTTTATATTAATACATTATATTATATATAAAACATATAATCCACATAAATATGAGAAGAAGTTAAAATTTAACTTCTTCTCATATAATCTTTAATATTATAAATACTTCAAGAAGCCATAATTCAAATAACATCTATACTAAGCAGATTGAACATTATTCAATTCATAATAGTAACCTTTGTTATCAAGAAGCTCCATGTGATTTCCTATCTCCATTATTTGTCCGTTTTTTAGTACAATAATTTTGTCAGCATTTCTTATTGTAGATAATCTATGGGCTATAATGAGGGTTGTTCTATTCTTTGAAATATTCTCAATGGACTTTTGGATCAGAAGCTCTGTTTTAGTGTCTATATTCGCAGTAGCCTCATCAAGAACAAGTATAGCTGGATTATGAGCAATAGCCCTGGCAAAGGACAAAAGCTGCCTCTGCCCAGCTGAGAAGGTGCTGCCTCTTTCCATTACTGGCTCCTCTATCTTATTTGGAAGTTCCTCAATAAATGAGTCTGCATAGGAGAGCTTTAAAGCGTTCATAACCTCCTCATCAGATATATCAGAATTCAACCTGATATTCTTTTTTATATCTCCTGCAAATAAGAAAACATCCTGGAGTATAACTGACACATTTCTTCTCAAATTTCTTAGTTTAATGTCATTTATATTTATACCATCAATTAGAATTTCTCCCCTTTGTATATTATAGAAGCGAGAAATCAAGCTAATTATTGTGGTCTTTCCAGCCCCTGTGGCACCTACAAATGCTGCAGTTTCTCCTTGGCTAATTTTAAAGCTTACATCCTTTAAAACCCAATCCTCATCCTTATATGCAAACCAAACATTTTTAAATTCAATTTCTCCTCCAAACCTCTCAACACTTAAACCAACATCAAGGTCCTCAAGGTTTTCTTCCTGGTCAAGAAGCTCAAATATACGATCTGCAGAAACAACTGCAGATTGGATTGTATTATAATTTTCTGCAAGATCATTTATTGGCTCGAAGAATTGTTTTATATAATTTGTGAATGCATATAATACTCCAAGCTCAATAGAATAGTTCAGTATCTTACCCATTCCATACCATATTAAAAATGCTATAGCTAAGGTCTGGAAAATTTCTATGGCTGGTCTGAAAACGCTATTCATCTTAACCTGAAATATTGTTGATTTAAAATATTCATTGTTTAAATCCTGAAATTCCGACCTTTTTTCCTCTTCTATATGAAAAATTTGAACTAGCTTCATACCAGAAATATTTTCAGCAAAGAAACCATTTATTCTTCCAATTAGGCTTTTCATAACACGAAAATTTGATTTAATCTTACCTTTAAAATAAAAGGTAATTAAAACGATAAATGGAAGAACTGCAAAACCTATTAATGCTAGTATAGCATTCATCCTAAACATTATAAATACAATTCCAATAATTAAAAATACATCTCTGAAGAGGTTTATTAATACTTCTGTAAACATTTCATTTAAAGCTTCAATATCATTAGTTGCCCTCGTAACTAACCTTCCTGAAGAAAACTTATCAAGTAGGGATAGTGGGAAATGTTGTATGTGAGTAAAAACTTTTTTTCTAAGTGTGCTTATTATTTCCTGACCTGCATAGTTCATAATATTAACCTGAATAACAGTTAAAAATGAACTTGCCCCTATAACCAGCATATACGAAACTCCCATAGCCCTTATTGAATAAAGTCCACTCTCTGGTTTTTTACTAATTAAAAAGTCATCTATTACCACCTTTAGTATATATGGTTTTAGTATTTCAGCAGCATTTACAAGAAGTACACATATGGCAGCAATTAAAATATATTTTAAATAGGGTCCTGTCATTTTAAGAAGACGAATTACACTATGGCGATTAATTTTTTTAGCTTGCATACTCCACCTTCCCTCCTACTCCTCATTAAATTGTTCTTTATATAGCTCATAATACAATTTCTGATTATTTGTTAATTGCTCATGGGTGCCTCTTTCTATTATCCTTCCATGATCCATTACCAAAATTAGATCTGCATTCATTATTGCTGAGATTCTATTTGCTATTATTATTCCAGTTCTTTCTTTCAAGTTAGTTTTTAAATTTTTAAGAATTTCCTCCTCAGTTTTTGTATCAACTGCAGATAATGCATCATCTAGAATTAGTATGGATGGATTTTTTATTATAGCACGAGCGATTGATATTCTCTGCTTTTGACCACCGGAAAGATTTACACCCCTCTCACCTACAATAGTTTCAAATTTTTCAGGAAATTCCATAATACTATCATAAATCATACTCATTCTTGCTGCATCCTCAATCTCTTCATCTGAGTACACATCTTTAAAGAACTTAATGTTTTCCTGAATTGTAGCAGAAAAAAAGAAATTATCCTGGGGTACATATCCTATGTTTTCTCTTAATGTCTCAAGGGTGAAATCATTTATATCCTTACCATCTATAAATATCTTACCCGGTTCTGCATTATAAAGTTTTAACAGCAAATTCATAAGTGTTGTTTTCCCACTTCCAGTCTTGCCTATTATTCCTATTATCTGACCTTTATCAATTTTTAGATTTATATCATTAAGAGCAATTTCTGTAGAATTTAAATAGGTATAATTTAAATTTTTAAACTCTATATTTCCCTTTATAACATTTGGTTGAATATCTGTAACTCCATCAGTAATGTCCGGTTTCACTTCAAAAACCTCATTTAGTCTCTTAAATGAAGCCATACCTCTTTGAAATATATTTATAACACGTCCAATAGATATAATAGGCTGCATTATCATTGTAAGGTATCCATTAAATGCAACAAAATCACCTAAAGTAATAACCCCGGTTTTTACAAGACTACTTCCATAGATAAGATTAATCATGAAACTAACTCCAAAGCATACCTTAGTTAAAGGCGAGAGAATTGATGATATTCTTGTCATTTTTATATTAGATTCTTTCATTTTATTATTTAATTCTTCAAAATTGAGAACTTCCTTATCCTCTTGGACATATGACTTAATAACTCTAATACCAGAAATGTTTTCCTGGATCCTACCTGATATGGAAGCAAAATTTTCCTGAACTATTCTAAATCTTTTCCGTATAATTTTGCCAATTTTAAGTATTAAAAAGATAATTACTGGTATTGGTAACAAAGATAGTACTGTTAACCTCATATTTACTGACTTTACCATTGCTATTGCTGAGATAGTACTAATACCAACCCCATTAACCAATAATGATAACCCTGGACCAAATGCCATCCTTACAGCATTAATATCATTGACTGCATATGCTACTAAATCACCTGTTTTTCTACTATTAAAGAAATCAACTGACAGCTTTTGAAAATGTTCAAATAGCTTTTGCCTCAAATAGCATTCCAGATTTCTAGCAGTTCCTATTATAAAATAGCGCCAAATAAATCTAGTAACAAAGGCAGCAAGAGCAACTAAAAGTAATAAACCAGTATTTATAATAATCTGATGTTCAATAATATTTTTACTATCAAGCTCATCGATTATATTACCCAATATTTTTGGTGATAGAGTTTGGATATATGCACTTAATATCAATACTATAATTCCCATAGTATAATGTGGCCAGTACTTTTTTAAAAAATCCCCAATAATCCTATTCTTCATCCTACCTCCAGCACCCCTTTTAAGTATTTTCCACAATTTTTATCTACATGAAAATTCTACAACTGGCAAATATATAAGTCAAAGGGAATTCTATGCTGTTTTGTGATTTTATAACCCATTATGTCCGTTAAATTATTTTTAACGACCTTTTCCTAAGAACCTTTTTTATTTTTTATTACTGTATAATGCACTATTCAATTAATCTAAACATATACTATTCTGTATAAAATTTTAGAAGGGTGATTGAATGGAAGATAGAGAAAACTATATTTTAAATAATCCCTACTATAGAATGGAGCCAATGAATTCTTATGTTAGAATACTGCATGCCTCACCTGATGCTCCTGTAGTCGATATTTATGCAAATGATAAATTGATTGCAAAAAATCTTTCCTATAGAAATTTTACACCTTACCTAAACATTCCCTCAGGTAATACCAACATTAGGGTTTTTAATGCAGGAAGAAAAATGAACCCACTTATTAATACTAATATTTTCATACCAGCAAAGTCCATATTCACAATAGCAGCTGCAGGTAAGTCCTCTCAAATAGGCCTTCTTGTTCTTCCTGAACCCATTAGAACCGTGCCTAGGGATAAGGCATTAATAAGGTTTGCCCATCTTTCTCCTAATGCTCCTAATGTAGATATGGTACTTCCTAATGGAAACAAGCTTTTTACTAATGTAGCATACAAGAGCTTTACAGAGTACATTCCAGTTGATGGAGGAACCTATACATTTGATATCAAAGTATCCACCACTTCAAAGGTTATTCTTACTGTACCTAATATAAACTTAAAATCAGGCAATATCTATACTATTTATGTAATCGGTCTTGTAACAGCAAAGCCATCTCTTCAGGTTCTTATTCCACTTGATGGTAATACCTATTTAAAGTTCTAGAATATAAAAATAAAAGGCTGTTGATTAAATCAACAGCCTTTGTAGACTTGCAATAACTATCTTCTGAATCCTCTGTTATCGTTCTGTCTTCTTTCTGCCTTTCTTGCTCTTCTGCAATCTGGGCATCTCTGTGGTTCGTTTTCAAAACCTTTTTCTTTGTAGAAAGCTTGCTCACCTTCAGTGAATACAAACTCTTTTTGACAATCCTTGCATACTAATGTCTTATCAGCCATTTAAATACACCTCCTATTACTTGGAATTAAGGACTTAACTATTCAAAGACTCATAATTTCCAAATATAGGAGAATGTGTCTTGATGATGTTAAATCACTTCACTAATGTATATTGTAACACCCTATGAAATAATTAGCAATAGCTTTATTAAATAAATTTATTTACCAATCCTTTAAAACACAATAATAAGTCCACATACACTAGCATAAGCAGAACTTATCCCACCTATAAACCTTCTAATGAACTTTAATTGTTCCTCTACCTAATCTGCTAATTCAAGAGCCAATTCAACCATTTCCATGAATGTTTTTTCACGTTCCTGTGATGAAGTGCCCTCTCCCGTTACAATACTATCACTCACAGTTAATATTGCTAATGCATCTACTCCATATTTTGCTGCAATTGTATATAATGCTGCTGTTTCCATTTCAACAGCTAGTACCCCAAATTTTGCCCAAAGTATCCAAGCCTCAGGATCATCATTGTAAAAAGTATCCGATGTTAAAACATTTCCAACCTTTATACCAATACTTTTACTTTGTGCTGCATCATATACTTTTTTTATTAAATTAAAACTTGCAGTTGGGGCATAATCCATGCCACTAAATCGAATTTTATTTATGCCTGAATCAGTAGATGCACTCATAGCAAGTATTATATCTCTGATTTTTACATCTTCCTGCACTGAGCCACATGTACCGATTCTAACTAATTTTTTTA
>JBEQBT010000018.1:0-22778 GCA_041639705.1 Clostridiaceae bacterium
ACCATAGGCTTAGATAAGGGGTACAGATGTTTATTAGCAACAAGTGAAAACAAGTTCTATGGGGATAAGCTAAATGACTTTCTGTCAAAGGAAACTGAAAGGTTAAACAGGGTAAATGCAGGGAGAAATAAGTTTTGGGCTTTGATGAAGAAGCATGAAAGGTCAGGCAATATTAAAAAAGTTGAAAACATAAGGAGGTTCAATTTAGGAAGGATTAAATATAACAGAAAAAAGGCACAATTTGATGCACAAGTTAAGAGTTATATAAATAGGGAAATAAATAGATTTATAGCAGAGGATAATCCCACAGAAATAATACTTGAGGATCTTGATTTTATCAGTTGGAATAATAAATTTCCATCAAATATAAAAAGAAAATTATCAAGATGGATAAAAGGTTATGTAAAAGAGAGGCTATCCTATAAATGCAGCCTGAACAACATAGAACAATGCATTGTAAATGTAGCATACACATCGCAAGTATGTCATAAATGTGGAAGCTTTGGTGTTAGAAACAATGAAATATTTACCTGTACCCATTGTGGAAAGATGAATGCGGATTATAACGCAAGTAAGAACATAGAGATGAGAAAGAATGATAAGGAGATATGTTTATATACTCCATACAGAAAAGTAAAAGAGATATTGAAAAGTAGATATACCGCATAAAATAAAACTTTCTCCATCACAAGTATAACTAGACTGTTTAAGAGGTTATGCTTTACCTTAAAGGGGGTGGAGAAAATATTTTATCAATCAAAGAACGGTTGTGGGAAGTACATAAGGATGATGTTTATTCAATGTACACTGGCTCAACCAAGACTTCGATGTAAGAGCGAATTGCAGATAAGCTTATAGAATTTTTTAGATTGTTTATATTATTTTATAGATTTATCTGACCAGGAAATGATGCTCTGGGCCATATCCTCCACAAGCTATGGTATTTGCTTTGTTCTCTTTGGAAATGTAAACAATATTACAAGGATGATAATGAATGGAGAGCTTGACACCTATCTGCTGCAGCCTAAGGATCCACTAGTTAATATGGTTTGCTCAAAAACAATATTATCTGCCCTGGGAGATGCATTATATGGAGTGATTCTGTTTTTTATAATCAATGGATTTAATGTGCAAAGATTTTTATTATTCCTATTATTCTGCATTACAGGTGCCCTAATAATTGCATCAATACTGGTAACCATACATGCACTTAGCTTCTACTCTGGCAATACAGAGGGCTTTGCACAGATGGTTATGGAATTTATTATTAGCTTTAGTATATATCCAGAAGGTATTTACAATAATGCACTAAAAACTATTCTTTACACTGTTCTTCCTGTGGCATTTATTGTATACGTTCCTGCAAGGGTATTGGCACAGTTTTCTATGGTCCATTTAGCATCTATTTTTGGCGTTGCAGTTTTGTGGATTATAATAGCTTATGCTGTATTTTACAGGGGATTAAAAAGATATGAATCCGGAAACCTGATCATAAGCAAGCTATAGAGTAGTGTGACAGCCACCTGAGAAGAGAATGCACGGAGGGCAGCCTCCGTGCATTATTTATAAACTAGGTAATTCCATATTTCAAGAAAGTGATTGTGCAAAATGTCCTTAGTAACTGCACATCTTGTGATTAGCTAGAATCTCCATTATTCAGGAACTATTTTTTCATATATAATATTTGAGCTCCCGTCAAAACCAGTTAAATTAATTGATTCGAAGCTTGATGTACCCTGATCCTAGACAAATAGAAACATATTATCATAAAGCTCTTTTCGTTCAAAGGTTTTAATTTGACCATTTATCTTTATATCAAGTCTTATGGATTTAATATCAGGATCATTTGCAGTATCCACAGTTTTTATGACTGAAATACTGGTTTTGAAAAATGTTATCATATGATAACAATAATATTGAAAATAAGTATATTATGATATATAATTAGATATACTTAAATGAAAGGACTGGTTTTATTGGATGCGAAAGCAACTGTGGAGGAAATAAATAATTATCTTACAGAAGTCAAGAACTTAATTGCTCAAGGAAGAGTTGACTTCATTCCAAGACCTAAAAACGACTTATCAATTTTAGGTTTAACGATTCCACATGCTGTTGCGATAATAAGGGATTTAACCTATAAAAATTATTATGGAGGACCTAAAGAGGATGATAATCCAGCATATTTAGGATTTGTTTGGGAATTTGGAGACGATGTGATAAATTATCAAATATACATAAAATTGAAAAGAAAAGAAACAAGCAGGGGAAAATTGCTTTGTATAATGGGATTTCATAGAGCAGATTTTCCAATTACCTACACTTATAAATAGATATTTACTAAAAGGGGAGGGAAATGTAATGTCAAAGGAATTGTTTTGTCATAATTGTGATGACTATAAAGAAGTTGTTATTGTACAACAAAAAGAGATATATCCAGTAAAGGGAGAAAACATAGAGATAATAGCAAGTGTATGCAAATGTTCAAGCTGCGGCTCAGAATTATTTGATATGGAGCTTGATAAAAAAAATCTTGAGGATGCTTTCAATATATACAGAAAGAAAAGTGGACTCTTATCGCCTTTGGAAATTCAAAGGATAAGAGAGATGTATGGACTTAGTCAACGATCCTTTTCTAAATTACTTAGGTGGGGAGATATAACCATGAACAGATATGAAACTGGGGCTATCCAGGATAAGCCTCATAATAATACTCTGTTGTTGTTAAAAAACCCCCATAATATGTTGGACATATTGAATAGTAATCCTGACACTTTAACATCTTCCAAGGAGAAAAAGCTAAGAGAACGAATAGAGGATTTATTGTCTGAAAAGGCTATAACAAAAATTGAAGAATCTATTTTTAATATTATTGACTCCAAGGAGGATATATTTACTGGGTTCAAAAGATTCGATTTTGAAAAGTTTAAGAGTTTGGTTTTGTACTTTTCACTTAATGAGGAGAAACTTTTTAAGACAAAATTAATGAAGCTTTTATGGTATGCAGATAATCTATACTTTAAAATGCAAACCAGATCTATTACTGGACTTCAATATGCAAGGCTTCCCAGAGGACCAGTAGTAGAAAAAAGAAATCTATTGTTAGGGTTGCTGGAGGAACAAGATATTGTTCAACTGGTTGAGGATGATGAAACTGGTGGAGAATATCTAATACCTATGCTTAACTTGGAAGAAGTGGAATTGGATAAGGAGGAACTTGATTTAGCAAAGCTTGTAAGCGAGAAGTTTAGACAATTTAACTGTAAAAGTATATCAAATTACTCCCACAGGGAAGTGGCATGGAAGGAAGTTAAAACCGGAAGTTTGATGCCTTTTAGTTATGCAAAGTATATTGAAATATAGTAAGGTGGTAAAGTGACAGCCACCTGGGTCGAGAATGCACGGAGGGCAGTCTCCGTGCATTCTTTAAACCTCAAGAAATTCCGAATATCTTTCTTTAAAAAGCCTAACCCAGACTTCGCTGATTAGCGCCTTGAATTAATTATACGATAAAAGGATTGTGCATTTCTACAAACCTTGTACTTAGCAAGGGAAAATTATAAAAGTGTTGTGGGTGAGATGACAACCACCATAAATATAAAAAGTGATGAAAGGGTGAATAAAAAGGTCTTTAAAAATACCGGTGATTGGATTTGTATATATGATCACAAATAATCAATTATTTTTATTTGCATTCAAGAAGGGATTTAATGGAAAGTATCGAATAGAATTCGTAATATATCCATTTCTTTATGCTAGATTGTAAAGACACCTTTTCTTCTTTTAATATATAAAAATAGGAGGTAGAAAATATATGTTTAAAAATTCATTTACAAGCACTGAAGTAAGAAACTATGATCTACCAGATAATCTAAGGGGTAGAAATATTCATAGCAAGATAATCCCTACAGTTTGTAACCTCGAAAATATGTTGGGCAAACTAATTGAGGTTCATGGTGATTTTGCACAGTTAAAGCCATGGGAAAAAAGAAGCTATAATGCATACAGAATTAAAGAAATCAGCAGCAGAATACTCGATTCTCAGAGGTCGGAGTGGGGGAATATAATAAGAGAACACATTCTGATTGGAAGACCATCCGACTTTGGAGCAAACTGCATAGATATATATTTAGTTGGATATGTTTCAAAAAAGTATGGTTCTGGCAAGGATAATTTTTTTAGATATATAAAAGATAATAATATATCGGATAAAGCCAATTCTGCTCAGGCAATATGGCAGGTTGGAAAAGGAGATGGCTTATATCTGGGAATACTGAATAATGATGGTTCTATTAGGGACTGGAATTTTATAAGAAAGTGGTTAGAAGGAAAATGAAGAACTATTAAGTCTAAAGGTTATAATAAGTAGGAAAGGTTTAGATTCAAGGAGCGGTGGGAACGTTAGTATTACTATGTAGAAATGGACAAAAAACGGACAATTATTATGATATTGCAGAGCTAAAATTAGAAATAATAAGTTTAACCAAATAAACAAATAGATTTGACAGCAAAAGAGTATCTAATTTGGCATAATGAGAATATGTATTTAGGATGAAACCAACTTCTATTCTATTAAAATATTACACTTGAAAATACAATAAAAAGAGGCGATCCAAATTAAAATAGGTATGCGAAAACCCAGCATTAAAAAATCCATTTCAGCAAGAACAACAGGTAGAGCTAAGCGAGCAATAAAGAAAGCCATTATACCTGGCTACGGTAAAAAGGGCATGGGGTGGCTTACAAATCCTAAAAAAGCTGCTTATAATATGATCTATAGAAAAACTACATTTGGTGGATTAAGTGGATGTTTGTTGCCAGTTTTGATGGGTATAGGTATTGGGTTGATGATATTACTATAAATTATTGCAATAAAAACTGTTTTCTGAGGTGAAGTGGATACTATTGTTGGGATTGGGGGAAGAACTAGATGTTTTTCCGTTGGTTGAGGATGAAATGGTGCATAAAAAATAGGGTGTCACAAAACACCCTATAGTATGAATTCAGTTTC
Source organism: Clostridiaceae bacterium (assembly GCA_041639705.1). Classification (GTDB taxonomy): domain Bacteria; phylum Bacillota; class Clostridia; order Clostridiales; family Caloramatoraceae; genus JARDZI01. The sequence goes on from JBEQBT010000018.1 coordinate 5,012, forward strand.
AATAAGTAATAAGTCATATGGCTGCCATTCATTATAGCTCATCTGCCAGCTTTCCTAATAGCTTTGCAGTAGAATTTAGCTGTTCAATGGATGAAGCTATTTCTTGCAAAGCATTTGATTGCTTGTTTGATATACCATCAACATTTAATACTTTATCATTAATTTTTTTTATTGATGTTGAAATATTTTTGATAACATTTTCTATTTTGCTAATTGATTCATTAGATGAATTAGATAGCTTTCTAATCTCCTGTGCAACAACATTAAAGCCTCTTCCCGCTTCCCCTGCTCTTGCTGCTTCAATAGCTGCATTTAAGCCTAGAAGATTTGTTTGAGATGATACTCCCTTTATAAAATTTACAATATCATCTGTGTTATTAGCCATATTATTAGCTGTATTTGCTTCCCCTAGTATTTCATTATTCCTATGGGCTAATTCCTGAACTCCAGAGGAAATTTGATTTATTACTGTTTCTATATGGGACAATGCTGTTATTAACTCATCTGTAATATTGGTTACAGCTTTCTTTTTTGAAAGGCTTTTCCCAATAGCTATTGAGCCTACAACAGTATGTCCATCTTTTATTGGAATCATATATGATTTAAAAGCTACCCCAAGGAAATCCTCTGGAATAATTTCTACTTTAATTTCTCCTAGCTCCATTGCTTTTTTTACAAAATTTCCTGCTACTGATCCTACTTGTATTTTGCCATCTATTTCTTTACTACCCTGATAATATAATACTTTCTCTCTGTCAGTTAGCATTATTTCTATGTCACTATCAAAGAAAGTATCAATGAAAGGAATTGCATTATAAACACTTTTCAATATATCATTTCCAAAATCCTTTTCCAACATACAAATCCCCCTTTTTTATGACTTATTATTCATATTAAGTTATATTATACATTAGAGGTTTGAGAAAATAAACAGTATAAATGGTGAGGCATGTGAGAAGTGAATTTTTTTCTCTTCTCGCGTGCCTGTCACCTTGGGCTTTCAAAAATATCTTAAAAAAATATTGACAAGAATATTATTCCAATATATCATTAAATTAAGTAGTTGAAACGTTTAACCTAAAACAGAGTAAATTCATTCACATATATTATTAGATATTGTGAAATAAGTGAATAATCTAAAGAAATGATATAAAAATACCTTAAAAATCTTATTATTTTGCTTAAATTCTACATAATACTTGAAACGGTTAACTTAAAGGAGATGATACTATGGGAAAAGTCACAATAAGAGATGTTGCAGAAAAGGCCAACGTATCCATTGCATCAGTTTCATATGTAATAAATGGAGTTGAGGGTAAGGTTTCGGAGGAAAAGTCAAAAAGGATTAGGGAGGCTATAAAAGAATTGAATTATATTCCTAATCTTTCTGCAGCAAGTCTTGTTAATAGAAAATCAAAGCTGATTGGTGTAATAATTCCTCAAACAGAGGATTACCATCAGGCGGTATTAGATAATCCTTTTTATAGTCAAATTGTCGGAGGTATCGAGGCAAGGGCTAGAGAATGCGGGTATCATATCATACTCTCAGGTGTTGACAAGGGGAAAATGTATTTTAATATGACGACTCAGAGAAATCTTGATGGAGCAATTATTATGGGTGTTTACAGGGAAGAATTTTATGAGGATTTGAAAAAGGTTAAGATTCCCATAGTTTTGATAGACAGCTATATTAATGATACTTATTTCTACAGAATAAATGTTGACGATGAAGAGGGTGGATATTTGGCAACCAAATATTTAATAGAAAAAGGCCACAAAAATATAGCACTGGTTACTGGTACTATCAGGGAAGACGGAGTTGTTGAGAAACGATTTTTAGGATACAAAAGGGCTCTAAGGGAAGCAAGCCTGTTTTATAATCCCTCCTATGTAATAGAGGAGTCGGTATCCTATGAGTGCGGCCTCAAGGCAGGAAGGGAAATTGCATGGAAACATCCAGAGGTAACAGGTGTTTTTGCTTCAGCTGATATAATTGCCTTTGGCGTTATTCAGGGAATTGTGGACAGCGGGAAAATAGTACCTGATGACATTTCAGTTATTGGATTTGATGATATAAGCTTTTCAAGGATGTTTATACCTCCCCTTACAACAATAAAGCAGGAGATACTGGAAAAGGGATATAAGGCTGTTGATATACTTGTTGATATTTTAAATGGAGAAGTAGATGATACACCGGAAAAAACAGCACTTCCATTAAAAGTAGTTGAAAGAAAAACGGTTAAGAGCTTGATAGATTAGTGTTTTCATGAGGGGGAATTTTTTTATGGTAGGCGAGAATAAATCAAAAAAAAGACTATTTATTTTTATATTTCTCTTTCCGAGTTTGGCAGGCCTTATATTCTTTAAACTCCTTCCCATGCTGGTATCCCTGGCAATAAGCTTTACAGACTGGGATGGAATTACCCCGCTGACCAGTTTGACTGCTGGTAATTTAACAGGACTCAAAAACTATCTAAAGGTTTTTACAGATGAAAACTCTGTAAACGCACTTCTTAATACCTTTAAATTTATAATTGGCTATATTCCGCTTATATTGGTTCTTTCAATCTTTTTTGCAGTACAGCTTAACAAGCAAATAAAGGGAATTAAAATATTCAGAAGTCTTTTTTTTATACCGGTTATAACATCCTGGGTTGCTGTGTCAATAGTTTGGAGATGGCTCTTAAATGGGCAAAGCGGAATTATAAATTATTTATTATCTCTTGTTGGTATTCAAGGCCCCATGTGGCTTTCAGATTTCTTCTGGGCACTGCCAGCAATAATAATGGTAACGGTGTGGAAGGATCTGGGGTTCATTACAATCATACTGTTATCAGGTCTTCAAAATATATCTGATGATTATTATGAAGCTGCAGAAATAGATGGGGCAGGTCCCTTTAGAAAACTCATAAATATCACCATACCTCTTTTAACCCCTTCATTGTTTTTCGTTACTATTATTTCTCTTATAAATGCTTTTCAGCTGTTTGATCAGGTTTTGATACTAACAAATGGAGGACCTGCAGGAGCCACAAGTACAATTGTGGAGCAAATTTTCAAGAATGCATTTAGAGGAAACAAAATGGGCTTTGCATCTGCACAGTCATGGGCACTTTTCTTGATTATATTAATAGTTACTGTATTTCAAAACAAGATGCAGAAAAGGTGGGTTAACTATGATTAAAAATAGAGAAAAATCCGGTTTTCTAAATAATCTAATTACCTATGCAGTATTAGCTCTGGCAGCTGTTGTATTAGTTTTCCCCTTCTTATGGATGCTTTCAGGAGCATTCAAGGATACACTTGAGGTTGTAAAAATGCCTCCTGAGCTTTTACCATCCAAGTTTAACTTAGAAAACTTCATAGAGATAAAGAAGTACTTTCCAATAGACAAGTTTTTGCTTAACAGTATCATAGTTGCTGTGGTAACCACTGTATTTCAGCTTCTCTTTTGCCTGATGGCTGCTTTCGTTTTTGCAAAAATAGAATTTAAGGGTAAAAATATATTGTTCCTTTTGTTTCTTATAACACTTATGATACCGGAGCAGGTTATTATGGCACCTCTTTTCATAGTATTTTCAAAGCTGAGGCTCACTGATTCATATTTAGGGTTAATCCTCCCCGGGCTTTTCAGCGCATTTGGTACCTTTATGCTCAGACAGCACATTATGACTATCCCGGATACGCTTATAGAAGCTGCCGTTATAGATGGTGCATCATATTACAGGATATTTGCAAAAATCATATTGCCATTAAGCAAAACAGCCCTTGCTGCTCTGGCTATATTCGCATTTATGAATACTTGGAACAGCTTCCTGTGGCCTCTTATTATAATAAGCGATAAAAACCTCATGACTCTCCCCCTTGGGTTATCAAAGCTTACAGGAAGATGGTCCACGGAATGGAATATATTGATGGCAGGCAATGTAATAAGCTTTCTACCAATGTTTATAGTGTATATGTTTGCGCAAAAGCATTTTATTAAAGGTATTGCGTTAACAGGTATAAAGGGTTAAGCATTTTATTAGAGAATATTGAAGCCTTCATTATTGATGTGAAGGCCTTAATATAAGGCTTTGTTTTAAAATATTGTTAATTTTAGTCCATTTTACTGTAGGGGCGAACAGTGTTCGCCCGCCAATGCGTACTAGCAACTATATGATAACTTAAATTGTTGGTACGTTTCGGGCGAACACTGTTCGCCCCTACAATGAGAAATTGTTCTTTTTAAAACACAGCCTAATATAAAATTATTAAATTATCAAAAATTTTATTTGGAAGGAGAGCCTAATAATGAAAAAAGTATTATCACTATCTCTCGTTCTTATTCTAGCATTGACATTATTATCAGGATGCAAAAAGTCTGCTGATACCAACAAATCAGCTGAGGTACCTGCTGCAGAGCCAATTACTCTGAAATTCATGCAGTATACTGCAAGCGGCTCACAGGAAGAGACACTTAATGATATGATAGCCGAGTTTGAGAGACAGAACAAGGATATCAAAATTCAGGTTGAAGTACTGGCCTATGCTGACTATTTTACTAAGCTTGGCACTGTTTTATCATCTGAATCCTCTACACCTGATATTTTTGAGCTTGGTTATGAGAATGTGATAACCTATGCCTCAAAGGGAGTATTGAAGGACCTGAATGATTCAATTGCAAAGGACAAGGATTTTAATCCTGGAGCATTTAAAAAGCTTGCATATGATGCTTTCAATTACAAGGGCAAACAGTATGGAGTTCCAGAGGGTTATTCAGCAGTTGTGCTGTATTACAATAAGACATTGTTTGATGCAAAGGGTGTGACCTATCCAGATGCCTCATGGACCTGGAAGGAAGAGCTTGAGGCAGCAAAAAAACTGACAGATGCAAAAAATGGAATATGGGGAACATATGCACCAATTCAATTCTATGAGTTCTATAAGACAATAGCTCAAAATGGAGGAGGAGTATGGGGAGCTGACGGCAGTGTAACTATAGATAGCAAGGCAAATGTTGAAGCACTGCAGTGGATGCTGGACAAAGCCACCGTTTACAAGGTATCCCCACCATTAAATGATGACACCTTCTCACAGCCTGATGCAGACTTAAATGCATTCAAAGCAGGCAAATTGGCTATGCTAAGAGGCGGTACATGGAATTTCGGAAGATTTGCAGATATGAAGGACCAGTGGGATATAGCTCTTGAACCTGGAAACACAAACAAGGCTCATCATGTATTTGCTGATGCCCTGGTTGTATCAAATAAAACAAAGAACGCTGATGCTGCATGGAAATTCATAAAGTTTATGGCTTCAAGTGATTATGCTGTATCCAAGAGAATTGAAAAGGGCTGGAGCATACCTGCAGTAGATAATGCAGCAGTTATGGAAGCATATTATAAGCAGACACCTCCTAATTCAAAGAAGGTTGTAACAGAAACTCTTGACAGTCTGGTACTTCCTCCAGTTGGACCTATTCCTGAAAAGTGGAATGATTTTTCTGGTGCTGTTGGAGCTGAAATTGAAAAGGCAAGACTGGGTAAATCAGATGCTCAAACTGCACTTACAGCTGCAAAAGTAAAAATTGAAGAACTATTGAAATAATAGTTCTTCAAAATAGATAAATAATTTATTTATCAGGACGGTTGTCCGAACACAATCGTCCTGATTTAATTATAATATATTTTATCAAAAAAGTATAAGAACTTTAGTAGTATTTGTAAAGGGGGAGCATAAAATGCCGATTTCCAATTTGTTCAATTTAATTAGTAAAGTTAAAATGCAAAATGGGGATTATTTTTTAAATAATACTAAACTGGCCATACATGAAGCAGCATTTTTAAACTATTATTATATAAAATTTGAAAATCCGGAATTATCAAGATCATATTTGGTTGAAAATGCAAAGAATATTGAGCAGGGTGATTTACACTTTCTCAGGGCTGCCTTCTGGCTTTGGAACCTCGGAGAATATGTAAATAAAACATCTGATACCGGTTTATTAAATGAGCATATGGAAGCTGTTAAAAAAGCCTGCAGTATAATTGAAAACCATTGGGATAAGAACCTGCCACACTGGCTGTTTCCAGAATACAAAGGAGTCTTTTTAAGTAATATAGCCTTAGCCTACGGAGCTCTATTATCTATCAGCAATAATCTGAAGTCGGAATATCAAAAATTAATTGTAGCTATTAGAAGAAACACTTTTGAAAGATTCATGAAGGTCGGAAAAATCACAAGCGATCAGAGGGGTACCATATATGGGGATTTGAGCATTATCTCAGTGCCATTTGCTCTGCTTGATGCAGGAAATCAGATAATGGTTGAATCCGTGGATACACTTGAAAAGGAACTAATACACTATAAGGTCAGTTATAACAAGAATTGTGAGGAAAGAGATGACCTGACACTGCTTTTGTCCTGGTATTATACCGAAAGAGGTGAGATGGCAAGGGCAAAAAAGTTGCTGCACAGGGTTTTGGAAACCTGGAATGATAAAGTAAACTGTTTCAGTTATATTTTATTTGCAATTGCTAAAAGGGATATTGAGAGCAAGGATTATTCAAGAAACCATTCTCAATCAATAATGCTAAAGCATATTCCCTGTGGATTTCAAAATCCATACAGAAAGGAAAGCTATGAAAGGCTGCCAAATTACCCGGTCGAGGGAGATGAGGTAGTTTTAAATCTGGTTGCAGAACCAATTAGGGATAACCAGAATGCTTATGCAAATTATAGGGTAGGAGACAGGGAGAACAGAATAAAAATGCAGCTTGTAAGGGCAGATGGAGGGGAAGAGCATTACACTGCCTCAATAGGTGCCTTTAATTACAGAGATATTGTTGAGTATTATTTTACTGTTGATGAAGAGGAAGTGAAAAGCGAAGTTTACTCATTTAGTGTCAGAAAATGGCTGCCTATTGGCAGTTTAATAAATGCTGTAAAGCTGGATGATTATATACTGCTGCAGTTTGATGGCTTAAGCCAGTATTCAGGATATATAAATATGAAAATAAAGAAAGAGGGCAAAAACAGCCTTAAGTTTGAGGTTTCAAGGGATACTGAATATTTTTTAAGTTCTAATGAAAGAACCTTAAAGCTGATCTTTGAAACCTTTGAATTAATTGTGGATATTGTGGATAAATCAATAAATATTAACGCTTTGGATGGGTGCAGTATTAGGAGTATAAATCTTGAAAACTTCATTGAACTGCTGTGTGATGAAAAGGGTATCATACACAAGCTGAGGTATGATTTTGATATAGAAGATAGTGAAAGGTTCTTTGGCATGGGAGAGAGGTTTTCAAGGATTGAGTACAGAGGTCAGGATTTAGACAACTATGTATATAACCAATACAGGGACCAGGGTTTGAAGGCCTATATACCCATGCCTTTTACAATAAGCAGCGGGGGTTATGGAATATATTTAGATACAGCACATTATTCCATATTCAGGTTTGACACAAGGAAGGCAGATATTTTGGAAATTGAAACAGAGGTTGATTGCCAGGAACAAAGGTCTGATTTGTATTTGTTTTATGGAGCTCCCAGAGTGGTTATTTCCAATTTTCTAATGCTAACAGGGAAGCCTGTTATGGTGCCAAAGTGGTCTCTGGGACCATGGATGTCCAGCAACAATTGGGACAGCCAGAGAGAGGTACAGTCCCAGGTGGATTTGACAAATAAATTTGGTATTCCTGCAACAGTTTTGGTAATTGAGCAGTGGAGCGATGAGGCAACCTTTTATATTTTTAATGATGCACAGTATGAGGTAAAGGATGGTAAGGATGCCCTGGAATATAATGACTTCAAGTTTGAAGAATGGGGACGCTGGCCAGACCCTAAGTCCATGGTAGATTATTTGCACAACAGGGGCATAAAGGTTTTGCTTTGGCAGGCACCTGTTATGAAGTATATGGATGGCATATCCCATACCCAGAGGGATGAGGATGAAAGGGCAATGCTTGAAATGGGCTACCATGTTAAAAGGAAGGATGGCACTCCCTACAGGGTACCATATTATGAATGGTTTAAGGGAAGTCTGATTCCAGATTTTACAAATGGTGGTGCCACCGAATGGTGGATGAAAAAGAGGAAGTATCTATTAACTGATGTAGGTATTGATGGGTTTAAAACTGACGGTGGAGAATGTATATACGGTGACGATACTGTACTTTCAAATGGCAAAAATGGTGCAGAGATGAGAAATCTATACCCAAATCTATATATAAAAACATTTTGGGATTATGCTGCATCCCATACTGGTGGGGAAAGCGTGACCTTCAGCAGGGCAGGCTACAGTGGTGCCCAGACTGCTCCAATACACTGGGCAGGGGATGAGCGCTCAACCTTTGAAGCCTTTCGTGCATCCATCAGGGCTGGTCTGTCTGCAAGTATGTCAGGCCTTGTATTCTGGGGATGGGACCTTGGAGGCTTTAATGGAGAAATACCCACTGCAGAGCTTTTTATTCGCTCTACGGAAATGGCTGCTCTTTGCCCTATAATGCAGTATCATGCTGAAACAAAGGGGGAATACAACAGAGACAGGACCCCCTGGAATATATCGAGCAGGACAAATTGTCCTGAGGTTATTGATGTATATAGAAAATATGCAAACCTTCGCATGAATCTAATACCCTATATATACAGTGAAGCAGTGGAAAGTGTTAGTAAAGGCATTCCTATGATGAGATCCATGTTTCTTCAATACCCTTGGGATAGTAAATGTATGGATGATTGGACCCAGTATTTCTTCGGGGAGAATCTGCTCATAGCACCTGTAATAAATGAAGGGGAAAGAGGTAGAGAGGTATATCTGCCAGAGGGCAGCTGGTGCGGACTATTTAATGGGGCTCAAAGTGCAGGAGGAAAAACCCTATATGTTGATGCAGAATTAGGTGATATTCCAGTATTTATTAAGGAAAACAGCATAATACCTTTAAATCTTGATGAAACCCTTGAACTTTGCAGCGATGTGGGCAATAGTGTTGTAGCCTATAAAAACCTGACATTTCTCATGTATATACTTAGTAGTATAACAATTGAGTTCATAGATGATTTGGGTAGCAGAATTAATATTTCAGCTAAGAGAAAAAATGATGAGATTAGTTTGGAAGTGCAGAGCAACTATAGGGAGCCTGTTAGCTTTATACTGAGAAGCATAGAAAATATAAACAGTATAGTAATAAATGGAGCAGTGCAGGAAGGTATTATTAGAGAAAATGAAATAGTAGTAAAGGGGTGGATATACAATGAATGAAAGGGACAAATACTTGCCCTGCGGCAATGAAATGATATCAATACCTGAGCTTAGGGAAAGAGATGCCTCGATTTTGAGCATATCACTTCTCCATATGGGATATAAGGGGATGATTGAAATCAGGGGAACAGAAGACAGGCCTCTTTTCACACCCTTTGTAAGGGTTGATGGATATGATATAGATTTTAACAATTTAAAATGGAACAGGGAAAACTATTGGATTCCCCATTTTACGGAAAATAGTGACTTTAAGATAGAAGGTACAATACTTACCCCAATAGGTGAAAGGGGATTTATATATCGCCTCTCCCTTACAAACAATTCAGACACTGAAAGAGAATTTACACTTGGACTTCGAGGTAACTGGGATAAAACAATACAAGCAATTAATGAAAGCAAGCCTGTTAATGGTAAAAAGTATGTATATCAAAGCAATTGGAATAAAAGCATAGTACTTGACCTTAGAAGTGATGTTAGTATTTTTTCCTTTGCTCCTGTTTTGGAGGAAGGAGTTTCCGAATATGAGGAAAAGGATGGTATTATAAGTTTTACAATATCAAATACCAAAAAACTTCAAGTTGGAGAAACATTTGAACAGTCCTTCTACTGGGGTTTTGGATATGAAGAGGTGGGTTCTACTACTGCAGGAATTGAAATGAAAAGAAAAGGCTACCAGAAGATATATGATGGAACAATGAAGTGGCTAAAGCAGCGCATAAGGAAAACAGGAGATGTACTTTTGGATGAAGTCCTTAATACCAATTTGTTCTTTAACTTTTTTTATGCATCAGGTATTACCCTTGATACTGAGGAATTTGTACTTGTAACATCAAGAAGCCCAAGGTATTATGTCAGTGCTGCCTATTGGGACAGGGACAGCCTGCTTTGGAGTTTTCCATCCATTCTATTGGTTGATAAAAACTACGCAAAGGAAATGCTTAACTATGTTTTCACAAGACAGGTTAAAAATGTTGGGACACACAGCAGGTATATAGACGGCACAGTCCTTGAGCCGGGGTTTGAACTGGATGAACTGTGTGCTCCGATAGTTGCACTTAGAAATTATATTGACGCAACAAAGGATAGGGAGTATTTGTTTGAAAGTCATATAATAAAAGGAATTGAGAAGATTTTAAACATTCTTGAAACCAAGAAGCATAGGGATGTAGATTTGTATGAAACCTTTCTGCAGCCCACTGACGACATGCATGTGTATCCATATATCACCTATAACAATGTACTTGTATATAAAATATTAAAGGATATTTCCTTTATGTATGGGATACTAGGGAAAATTGAGAGGTCTGCTGTTTTAAATGAAGATGCTGAAAAAGTTAAAAGAGCAATATGGGAAAACTGTATCATATCCCATAAGGGTAAAAGGATATTTGCCTGGAGTGTAGACTTAAAGGGAGAGGCAAATATATATGACGAACCTCCCGGAAGTCTTGAGCTTCTTCCTTTCTACGGCTTTTGCTCGACCGATCAGGAGGTTTACAAAAATACTGTTGATGTAATAAGGGACAAGGAATATATATATTCCTTTGCAGACTGCAGCATAAATGAGATTGGTTGTGCACACGCTCCCCACCCCTGGATACTGAGCCTGGCTAACAGCCTTCTATGTGGAAGGAAAAACCACGGAAGGGACATTCTATCCAAAACAAACATGGACAATGGTGTTGCATGTGAAAGCGTTGATGAAAACACAGGAGAATGTACTACAGGAGAGGCATTTGCAACCTGTGCGGGATTTTTAGCATATGGAATTTACAGTGCATTTCATTTATGAGGTTCGGAATAATTATGGAAGATGAAGGTGAAAATATGGATTTGGAAGATAAGACCTGGCTGGTAGAACAAATTGGGCATAATCCTGAAAAGGAAGCATTTTATGGGAGTATTTTCAGTCTGGCAAACGGATATATGGGAATGAGGGGCTTTGATGAAGAAAAGGCGGATGCAAAGGGCTATGAGCTTTGCACCTTTATTGCAGGGGTTTTTGATTTTTTCAAGCCTGGCATAACTGACATGGTAAACGTACCGAACTTTGGAAGCTTTAAGGTTTCAGCTAATGGCAGCAGCTTTGACCTTGATAACTCCAGGTTAACCCATTATATACGCTCCTTGGACATGAAAAGTGGCACTCTTTCAAAAAGCCTTATATGGGAGAACGAAAAGGGTAACAAAACTAAAATTGAAAGCCTTAGGTTTTTAAGCGTTTCAGATAAGCATATTGCCTGTATAAAATACAAAATAACTCCATTGAATTATGAAGGTAAAATTATACTGGAAACAGGCATAGACGGAAGAGTAAGCAATAATCCCGTAAATGATGATCAAGTAAAAAATGATATAAATCCCATAGCATTTTTAGAGAATTTTCAAATGGGAGAGGAGGGGGCCATTGGTTATCTGTCCGCCTCAACAAAAGCTACAGAATATAAAATTGGAATGGCTTTTTGTCTGGAGCATGGAAGGGAAGAAGGTGAGTACAGGGAGGATTTTGAAATTAAGGACAGGACTATTTCAAAGGTTGTTGAATTCTATGGAAAGTCTGAAAATGAATATGAGTTTACAAAATATATTGCAGTATATACATCAAGGGACAATACCGCTGAGCCTGAAAGTGAAGCTTTAAAAGCTGCAACAGAGGCTAGTAAAGAGGGATTTGAAGCTTTATATGAGAGGAATTGTGAGCATTGGCTGGATAAATGGAATATCTCAGATGTTAGAATTGAGGGGGATGATATTTCACAGCAGGGTATAAGGTATAACATATTTCAGCTTATTCAGGTCTGTGATGAGGATAATCCATTTGTGAGCATTGGTGCCAGGGGGCTTTCTCACAGCAGGTATAAGGGCTGCTACTTCTGGGATACTGATATTTTCATGCTTCCATTCTATTTGTATACCAACCCCAAAGCTGCTAAAAGTCTCATGATGTATCGCTATAATACCCTTGAGGGTGCAAGGGAGAATGCCAGAGCTCAGAATGTTAAGGGTGCAAGGTATGCCTGGATGTGCACAACCAGCGGCCTAGAGCAGTGTGATTCCTGGGATATTGGCTTAAGTGAAGTGCATATTACTGCAGACGTGGCTTATGCTGTGAATCAGTATGGGGCAATAACCGGAGATGAAGATTTTATAGTGGATTATGGGGCTGAAATATTAATAGAGACAGCAAGATACTGGGAGAGCAGATTCTCTTTTAATGAAGAGTCAGGTAAATATAACCTGCTGTTTGTTAAGGGACCTGATGAATACTGTGGGGTTTCCAGTAATAATACCTATACAGTATTTATGGCTGTTCACAACTTCAAGCTGGCAGAACAGGCGGTTACTCATCTTCGGAGCAGATTTCCTCAGAAGCTTCAGGCTTTAAAGGAAAAGCTTCATTTTGATGAAAAGGAAATTGAGGTGTGGAAGGATATATCAGGAAAGGTTGTTATCAACTATGATTTTGAGAAGAAGCTTTATATTGAGGATGATAATTTTCTAAAGCTGGAGCCATGTGACATCAAAATACTCAAAGAGGGCACCATTGCTTCCTATCACAGGATATGCTTTGACAGGCTTCAACGGTATAGGGTGTTAAAACAGGCAGATATTTTGCTTTTAATGCAGCTTTTACCGGAAATTTTTTCAAAGGAAGAGCAAAGGACAGCATGGGAGTTTTATGAGCCTTTAACACTTCATGACTCCAGCTTAAGCTTTGGAACCCATGGGCAGTTTGCTGCAAACCTTGGCCTTGCAGATGAGGCATATGATTACTTTATTAAATGTGTGCGCTATGATATTGATGATGTTATGCAAAATGTAGGAAAAGAAGGATTGCATATGGCCTCCATGGGATCAGCATACCAGGCACTTATTAATGGCTTTGGTGGAGTGAGCATTGAAGAGGGCAATATAAAGCTAAACCCCATATTACCCCATAGCTGGAAGGCCCTTAGTTTTTCTCTTATTTATAGGGGAGAGCTTTTCAAGGTAAATATATTAAGGAAAGGAGAAGGGCTTGAAACAAATCTAGAGTGTCCAAATTCATGATAGAACTGTAATTTTTATAAGGTGGGATTGGAATGGCATGGTAAAATTAAATTAAAAGGGTGACAGCCACATAGATATAAGATTTGGGTAAATCTTATATCTATGTGGCTGTCACCCTTTGGCTATATTATAGAGTTTGAACGTTATTTTCAGCAGCCTTATTCTGGAGTTTCATGTAAACATAGAAAGGAATTCCTACTAGCATTAATATGAAACCATACATAACAACCTCTGAACCTGTTCCGTATATTGCGTAGATTGAGTAAGCAAAACCCAATAAAGCAAAGAAGGAGTTTTTGATGAAGTTCCAGAAATTGAAATCCTTCGATTGCTTCTTTAATAAAACTATCTCTGCTGCTGCTGCGAATGAGTAAGCAGGCAGGAAGGCTAAAGTAGCAAGCAGGATCATAAAATCAAATGCTTTTGTAAGTGATCCAACATAGTTTAATACTAACAGCAGATTTGCTGCAATACCACTGAGTATTAATGACATATAAGGGGTTCTGAACTTAGGATGAATTTTTCCAAATACAGCTGGGAACAATTTACCCTCTGCAGCTGCAAAACCGCTTCTTGCAGTTGTAAGTATCCAGCCTGAGGTTGCTCCAAGGGTTGATATGATAGCACCAAATGCAATGAACATTCCACCCCAGGCACCACCGGTAATATTGTCTATTATTGATGCTAGTGGTGCATTGGAATTAGCAAGTTCACCCTGGGACATTCCACCAATAGCAAGTACGCTTATTAATATATATATCAAAGCAGTAACAAGTGTACCATATATAGTGCTCAATCTTATGTTCCTACTAGGATCCTTTATTTCTCCAGCTGGTACAGTAGCACTTTCAAAGCCTACAAAGGCCCATAATGTAATGGCAATCGCCGCTGGAAGAGTTGACATTCCAGCTACTTCACTAGATGAAACGGTTTTAAAGAATTCAGGACTAAAATTTATGCCTGCAATTATTGCAAAAACAATAAGAACAGCAACCTTCAATGTTGTTGTAATAATTCCAACAACTCCTGCGTCCTTAACACCCTTTATGTTTATAAATGTAAAAAGCCATAATATTAATGATGACATTAAAAATGCAAGTAATCTGTTATCTCCAAATGTAGGAATAAAGTAAGTAAGGTATCTCATAAAAGCAGTTATTATTGCAGCATTTCCAGCCCATGCACCTATCCAATAGGTCCAGGCGATTAAAAATGAGGCAAATTCTCCAAAGGCTTTTTTAGTATAAACAATAGGTCCCCCAGTTTGAGGCATTGCAACCCCAAGCTTTGCAAAGCTAAGTGCAAGAAGCATAGAACCTACGGCAGTAAGAATCCATGCTATTATGGTGGTCTTTGGATTTGATCCGGCAGCTAATCCCTGTGGAGCAGTAAATATACCTGATCCAATCATGTTGCCAACAACTATAGCGGTTGCAGCAGCAAGTCCAAGCTCCCTTTTAAGTTCAATTTTTTCTGGTACATTCTTTGATGGTTTTTCGTTCATAAAGCACCCCCCATTAATAATATTTATTTAATAATAATTTATTAAATACTAAATGTGTAAAAGAACTGTTTATGTAGGTATGAAATTGGATAGATGTTATAAGGACAGAGCAAAAAGATAAGTTGAATTATTCAAGAACATTTTCAATAGTTATATCTAAAATGTTAAATTTGAAATAATATTACAATATTTATAGTGAAATGTCAATATGTTCTCCCTAATTTTCTGAATATTATGTTGATTCAATATTTTACTAATATTGGGTTAATAGAATTGTAATCCATATTTCCTATGAATATACAGGAGAAGGAAAAGCAAAAAGAGATACCATTGTGATAGTGATGGTATCCCTTTTATATTTTAAATTTTCCAGCTGTTGCTGATGCAATAAATGGGATGCTTGAAGGCACATTGACAAACTAAATTTCAAAAAACAAAAGGTCACCAAAATGGCAACCACAGTCTACAATTTCTAATTACATCTAGAACTCAAGCACCTCAAGGCCTATACCCTTAAATCCCGGAATAACCTTATGTGCCTTATAAAGTATATCAGGTGAACCTATACCTATACAGTACATTTTTGCATTTAGTGCAGCCTCAATGCCCGCTGCTGCATCCTCAAATACAACACACTCCCCTGCAAGTACTCCCAGTTCTTCAGCCCCCTTTAGAAAAACCTCCGGATCAGGCTTTGCCCTGGCAACTTTAGTACCATCTATTACAGCATCAAAATATGCCTTAAGATTGACTCCATTTAAAATTGTCATTGCGTTTTTGCTTACGGAACCAAGGGCTATTTTAATGCCCCTAAGTCGCAGCTGCTCAATAAATTCCTTAACCCCGGGAAGAATTTCCGATTCATCCATGCTACTGATATATTCCACATACCAATTGTTCTTTCTTTCAGCAAGCTTGAGCTTTGTTTCATAATCAAAATCCTTGCCTCCTATTTCAAGAAGTATGTTAAGGGAATCCATTCTGCTTACTCCCTTGAGCCTTTCGTTATCCTCCTCCGTAAATTCAAATCCCAGTTCACCAGCGAGCCTTCTCCAGGCTAAATAGTGGTACTTCGCAGTATCCACCACAACACCATCAAGATCAAAAATACATGCCTTTATATTCATTGCTATACCTCCTGTTATCGAGTAAAAATTAACTTGATATAATCATACAATAAAATTATATAAAATCAAATCAAAATTAACAAAAACGTTTTCGCAAACAAAAGGGAGTATTTTCGTTGAAATGAAAGAAATACTAAGTTAATTTCAAATAATCGATAAATAATGGCTTTATTCAGAATTGAAACAATATTAAAAACATATATATAATTAAGTTAACGAAAACGATTGCGGAAAATTTAGGAGGGACTAGCATGAATAATTCTACTTGGAAAATATTTCAAAAGGAATATAATTCACTGGAAAATAGAAAATATGAAACTATTTTTGCACTAGCCAACGGATACAGAGGACTTAGGGGAGGGCTTGAGCTTTCTAGGGAAGGGATTAGAGGAAATCTGATTGCTGGTATTTTTGATAAATCTACCGCACAGGTTACTGAAATAGTAAATTTCCAGGATCCTCTACTACTTAACATCTATATTGATGAGGAAAAAATTGATTTGGACAAGTGCGAAGTTCTCAATTTCAGCAGAACCTTGAATATGAGTGAGGGAATCCTGTATACCAACATTACCGTTAAAACTCCTAGGGGAAAAATCTTAAGTATAGCTTCGGAAAGGTATGTGAGCAGAAATAATGTACATAGATGGGCAGCTAAATATTCACTTACTCCCAACAACTTCAGGGGCAAGCTGTTTATTGAAAATATGATTGATGGGACAACCACAAACTCAGCCTCGGACCCTGTTAATAGAGCCAAGCATTTTAAAGTGCTGGAGGCCTATGACTTAAAACCGGGAATAGCCTTGAAAACAAAAACCTTTGACAGGGGCATTGAGGTTATTGAAGGCATAGTTCTGACAGGTAAAGGTGAAGATGGCAACTTTTTAAGGTCGAGAAAGTTTGGAGCACTGGGAGAGAAGGCAAGGGAGGTTTACGAAATTTTTGTTGAGGAAGAAATAGAATATGTTGTATGCAAGTACGGTGTAACCTATACCTCCAGGGATGACGGCAGGGATTTATATGGACTCTGCAGGGATGAGCTTCAAGACTTCCTAAGTCATGGATATGAAGAAGAAAGGTTTTCCCATACACAAAGATGGCAAGAAATATGGAGCAGCATAGATATAAAAATAACCGGGGATGAGGATGCGCAAAGAGGCATAAGATTTAATTTGTTTCATCTTGCATCTTCGGCATATGAGGGAGACGAAAGAATAAGTATTGCAGCAAAGGGACTCCATGGAGAAGGCTACAAAGGACATGTGTTCTGGGATACTGAAACCTTCATGCTTCCCTTTTTTACATACACAATGCCTGAAACTGCAAGATGCCTTCTTATGTACAGGTACAATACCCTTGAGGGAGCAAAGAAGAATGCCTGGCAGAATGGGTTTAAGGGAGCACAGTTTCCCTGGGAATCTGCAGATGATGGATTAGAGGTTACTCCAAAATGGGGAATAGGCTACGATGGAAAACCCATAAGGATATGGACTGGGGATGAGGAATATCATATAAACTCAGACATAGCCTTTGGAATCTGGGAATACTTCAGAGCCACAAATGATAAAGAATTCATACTGAAGTACGGCCTTGAAATCTTCCTTGCCACAGCAAGGTTCTGGCAAAGCAGGGTTGAATACAATTCAGAGCAGGACAGATATGAAATAAACAAAGTTATAGGACCGGATGAGTTCCATGAGCATATTAACAACAATGTATACACCAACTATCTTGCAAAATGGAGCATAAATAAAACACTTGAGATTGCAGAGAAGCTGAAGAAGGAGAACAGGGTTCTATTTGATGGGCTCTGCAATCAACTGGGATTAAATGAAGAGG
>JBEQBT010000019.1:0-22509 GCA_041639705.1 Clostridiaceae bacterium
ATTAATTCGTCATATAATATTGCATCATCCTTTGCATATAGATTTAGAATATTTAAGGAAGTCTCACTAAGAAGTTCTTTAATTCCTTCGCTGCAGTTGTCCGGAAGGATTTTATTAAAAAAGTTACTGTGAATTCTTATTATAAGTGCACCAAGATGATTTGTATTAGTATTTCTTTGCTCATACCAGGAAGTTATCTTACTTTTTATTGTATTCATGATAAATTCATATTCATAGTTCATAAAGCTTTAATAAAGGGAGTTGTTTATCCTCAAGGGGACATACTCATGGAAGCAGAGAGAGCAATGAGAGAGCATATAAAGAAGGAGCATTCCTCCTCCTTTGAATATTTATTAAATATAGACAAAAAGATAACTGGTCTTTCTGAAGTTCAAAAGAATATGCTGGATTATTTCTATAAAGGTCTGGGAGATAATGAAATAGCTGCAAAGGTTGGGGTAAGCTCTTCGACAATAAGAAATCACAGATTCACTCTTAGACAGAAGGAAAAACAAGCAAAGATATTTATAGCTCTAATGGAGCTTTTAGAGGAGAAAAAGTTAGATAATAAGCAAGGGTTTAGTCCCATTCATAAAACAGCAACAATGATTGATGATAGGTATGGAATAACTGAAGAAGAAAATAATAAGATTCTCAATCAGTACTTTCCAGAAGGGATTGAGGGAAGAATAAAGGAATTTCCTAAAAAGGAGAAGAAAAAAATAATTATTTTAAAAAGCATCATTAAAAAGTTTGATGGGGATAAGAAATATACTGAAAAGGAAGTAAATGGAATACTTGAAGAAATATTTTCTGATTTTGTAACAATAAGAAGGTATCTAATTGAATATGGTTTTATGGACAGACTTAGAGATGGAAGTCAATATTGGATTAAAATTTAAGGAGCTGAGTACATGAGTCAAAATGAAGATAGAAAAAGAAGAGCAGAGCTTAAAGAAAAGTATAGGTCAATGGAAAAACCAACAGGTGTTTATCAAATAAGAAACAATGTTAATGGCAAGGTATATATAGGTAGTTGTGTAGATATAAATTCTATGTTTAACAGATTGAGATTTGAGCTTAATACAGGACTTGAAAGAATACCTCAGTTATTGAGGGACTGGAAAGAGTATGGAGAAGGTAATTTTTCATTTGAAATACTTGAGAAACTAAAAATTAAAGAGGCAGAGTTCCAAGATGTTAAACATGAATTGCAAAAGCTTGAAGAAAAATGGTTAGATAGGATCCAACCCTATGAAGTAAAGGGTTATAATAAGAGACCGAAGGAAAGATAGTAATAAAGTTAACCAAGATGTAGGAAATAAATGAGGTTGTCTCAAAATTACTAAAAATTATAAATTGTGTTTGTCATCCTGAATGTAGTGAAGGATCTTTCCCAAAGATACCTATAAGACCCTTCACTACATTCAGGATGACATGGGATTGTAACAGATTAGTCTTTCGTATTAATAGCAATGCAAGCTATCAAGCACAATTTTATGAGAAAAAAGTATTTTGAGACAGCCCATTTTCTTTACTTATTCCAATTCGGGAATTCATGTAATAGGTAATAGGCACCAGCATTATTGTCATTATAACTCCTAATATAATATGGGTTGTAAAAATAGTAGTACTATCCTTAAGCACACCCATTAATGGAAAAGTAACGGCTATTGCAAGATTTGTAAGGAGACTTTGAAAGGATAATACCGTTGCCCTCTTATCAGAAGGTATATGCTTGTTTAGGTATTTTGTAGTAATGGGACGATATAGCCCCCTTGCAGCCTGCTGCAGCAGTATAGCCAGAAAACCTATTTCAAGCTTTACAGTTCCAAGTATAAAAAAGGACAGGATCATTAGTCCAGCCATAAATGTAAGTGTTCTTGGCTTTGTTTTCTCCATTATATAATGGCTTCTCTTTGAAAAAAATGCAGCAGTTAAGTTGAATAAAAAGAATATAACACCAAAATATCTTACAGGGATATTTACAGCCTCCATGTATGGCTGGAAATACCAGAAGCCTGCTCTATAAAAGATCATAAATACCATTGTGAAAACTACAATTGCCTTTAGTTTTTCATGGGTTAATATAAACTTCCCACTTGCAGCTATTTGACTTAAGTAATCCTTCATGCTTACTTCGTGAGATTTTTCTTTGAAAGGCGGTTCTTTGAATGTAAGCGTTATGGCACCTGTTACTAACATAAAAACACCAGATATTATAAATGGGAGATAGGGGTGAATTTCATATACAAAACCAGACACAATGCTTCCAATAGCCATTGTATAAAGACCAAGTGAGCGGGCTTTACCTTCTATCCTTTGATACTCATTCTCCCTTTTTATTAGCTTAAGTGAATCATAAATAATGGCGCTATCTGCACCTGATTTTAATGATGCACCAAGGCTAAAGGTAATCTCTGCAATAGCAAAGACTATAAAGCTTTTTCCCCATATATAAATGAAAAGGCTTAATCCACAGAAAATTGAATATAATAGTATACTTTCCTTTCTCCCAATCATATCTGCAACTGCACCAGTTGGAACTTCAAAAATCACAACAGCTACTGCAGAGATGGATTGAAGAAGCATTATTTCCGTAAATGAGAGACCTTTAGTTCCAGATAGGAATAATACCATAATTGGGCCTAGAATTAGTAAATCGCAAAAGGTAGAATACCAGTAATAGGTCTTAATGTTTCTACTATAATCCATAAAATCACATCCTTTCAAAAAAAACTAATAGCCCCAGGAAATCACTAGGAAGTGACTCCGCGGGGCTAAAATCCACGTGTAGGAAAATCCCTGTACCGCTCAGAAAAACCTAGGTACACTCACTTATTTCTTATTATATTAACATATAAGTAAAAGTATGTAAATAAATTTTTAAAAATAAATAAAACAAGCAATGGAACATTTCTGCCCATTGCTTGTTTTGATATATACCCCGGGGATAATAAAAGAATTAATGACATTTACATTTTTCTTATTTTGCATTTGAATTATTAGCTGTAGCTTTATGATGTCCACGATGTCCATGGTGTCCGTGGTGTCCATGATGTTCATGATGTTCATGATGTCTATGATCTTCACAATGCTCATATGGCATATACATTAGCATTTCTGGTAAAACTGCCTGACACATTTCTTCATTATACATTCTTTCAGCTGCAACTTCCTGTTGGAGTAATGCATATCTGTAAGCCTTTTCTGCTTCTAATCTTTGTTTACATATCTTTTTCTCCATTTTTTTCTGTGCTTCCATTGCTTCCTCTGCTGCTTCTTTCTGCTGCTTCTTTTGTTTGCAGGCTAATTTTTTGTAATATTCATCACAGCGTATAAATGCAGGGGCTACGTTGCTATTAATATTGTGGGTATGACAGTCCTTGCAATCCACTTTTCCCATTATAGCATGGGTATGGCCACCACCTGGAAGAGGAATATCATAGCCAGTTTCTATACAATAATGATGCACATGACCATCACAGCAGGTGGTTTTACCCTTAATGTGGTGTTTATGATGTGGCTTATTACAAGCCTCACTGGTACAGCCATTATAATTGTGAACATGACCTTCGTTATTACTAGTTACTCCTTGATAACCATGTGTGTGTTTATCCATTAGTAATACCTCCCCATCAAAAATTAGTATCTAACATATCATATGTATAATCCTGTAGGAAGGTGCATAAAAAATTATGAATTTTGTCGTTTTTTAATTAAAAAAAGTTGAAAATAATTTAATTTAGTAACTGCTCAAGGATTACACCTGTCATTCCCACATATTACTTGTTAACAATTATAATGAATGATAAAATTGTACATGTTAGTAAAAAACACTTATATATGGAGGTATTAAGATGGAATTAATTGATTTATATAACCAATACAGGAAGGAAGAAATAAGGATTGTTAATGATAAAATATTCAAAACCCTTAGCAAGGAGATCCTTTTAAATGCTGCAAGGGTACTTGAAATGACAGATGAAAATGATAATATTATGTTTACAGATGAAAATCAGATGGGTGCTCTAATAGATTTTGCAATTCATGAAATGAGAATAGATGGACATAATGCAGTTGAAATGTATATTGAAAAATACGGTTATGAAAATGAAATGGAAGAAAAGGTTCTGGATGCTCTAAAATCATCCTATACTTCACTTTATAGAGTAGTCAACATTTCAGAAGAAAAGCATATGCTTTTTTTAAAGAATTTATTAAAGGATACTAGAAATACAAGACTTGTGGATATTTCTCTAAGTCAGATTGGTGATCCAAATATATTAATCTTTACAAGAGTGCTTCCATTTCCAGAACTTAATATGACTTCAGGTGCGACCTTTGTTTATATAGATGACCTGGAAATAAAAATGACCTCTTTGTATAAAAAAGCGATTGAGCAGGTTCAAGAGGATATTGAAGCTAACAAATATGTTATATTCTATAGCTTGTATAAACAATATGGTTTAAATAAGAATTATGATAATACAAATCACGATGATTGTGATGATGAAAATTGTGGACATGAACATCACCATCATCATCACTAAAAAAAGTACACTGGTTTTGTATTAATGAAACCAGTGTACTTTTTTATTGATTTTTATTATTTGTCAAAAAGACCGCCCGATTTATTGTTTTTATGTGCCTTTCTGCTGCCGCCGATTTTCTTATCGGATCTTGGAATTGACCCCTGCTCTGAACTTTTCTTTTTTCTGTCTTCAATTATTTTTTTCATAATTTCTATACCCTTATCAGCCAAATTAATAATCTCCTATCATTTTAATTTGCAAATCATATATTTATATTATATATTAAGGAGATACTTTATTCTAGATTATAAATATTATTAAGTCTATATATAAGTATAATTATATGAAAAGTACTAAAGGGTTGATAATATAGA
Source organism: Clostridiaceae bacterium (assembly GCA_041639705.1). Taxonomy (GTDB): domain Bacteria; phylum Bacillota; class Clostridia; order Clostridiales; family Caloramatoraceae; genus JARDZI01. The sequence goes on from JBEQBT010000019.1 coordinate 4,910, forward strand.
GTTTTATTTGATATTATATTAATCATAAGTAAATAAATAGTATTTATAAAAATAAGGCATAATGTATGTGTTAATAATTTGCAGATAGGAGATATGAATATGGTAAAGCTTATTGCGTGTGATATGGATGGAACTTTGCTTAATGGAGATGGGGAACTAGATAAGGAGTTTTATAAAGTTTTTGATGAACTTATGGATATGGACGTTAAGTTTGCTGTAGCAAGTGGAAGACAGTATTATCAGCTTTTAAAGAACTTTGAGAATGTAGAAGGTAATATTATTTATATTGCAGAGAATGGTACAATGGTAAGATATATGGATAGGGAGATATATTCATGTACAATTGTACCTGAGGATGTAAAAAAGATACTTGAAGCTGGAGAAAAAATACAAGGAGTATGTATTGTATTGTGTGGAAAAAACTCAGCTTATATTAGCACACATGATGAAAGGATTGTGGAAGAGTGTAATAAGTACTATAATCATCTGGAAATTGTAGAGAATTTAAGCTATGTAGAGGATGATATTCTAAAAATATCTGTATTGGATTTTGACACACTTGAGGATACCTATAATCAGCTGAAACAAAATATTGAAGATAATCTCCAGGTTATAATATCTGGTCAGATGTGGATTGATATATATAGAAGGGAAGTAAACAAGGGAGTTGCACTAAGACTAATACAGGAAAAATTAAACATTAAGAAGGAAGAAACCATGGCATTTGGAGATTATTTTAATGATGTGGAGATGCTAAATGAAGCTTACTATAGTTATGCCATGGCAAATGCGCCAGAAGGGGTTAAAGAACATGCAAGGTTTATTGCAAAAAGCAATATTGAAAATGGAGTGGTAGAAGCAATTAAAGAAATAATATTAAAGCCAATGAATAAAATATAATATTCATTGGCTTTTTACATACTTTCATAAATATATATACAGCCTTAAGTGAACTCGTTAAGCTAAAGCTGAACATCGAGACTTTAGGTGGGGACTCTACCCCACCTGAAGCAAAAAGTGGAAACTCCACCTTATAGAAGGTGGAGTCTTAGAAATTGATAAATGTCGAAAAATAGATATAAAACCATATTGACCACGCTGGTCAAAGAGTATATAATGAAAATTGACCAATGTGGTCAATTCACAAATCATACATAAAAGAAGGGTGATAAATGAATGATTTCAAAATTTTTAAGTTTAGAAACTGAAAAACAAAATAGAATCTTTAATGCAGCTCTAAAGGAATTTGCCCAAAAGGGTTATAAAAATGCATCTACTAATGAGATTGTAAAGTATGCTGAGATATCAAAGGGACTGCTATTTCATTATTTTAAAAATAAAAAGGTGCTCTATTTGTTCCTCTTTGATTATTGTATAGAGGTTTTAGTTGGCGACTTTTACACTAAAATCGACTTAAGCGAAAGTGATATTATTGCAAGACTAAGACAATTTTCAATGGTTAAGCTCAAAATGCTTGAGCGATATCCAGATATTATAAGATTTGTTGAAGTGGCATATATGGAGGATTCAATTGAGGTAAAGAATGAAATTGAGGTCAGAACTAACAAATTAACTGATAATAACATGAAAAAGGCATTTGAAGGAATAGATGTTTCCAAATTCAAGGCGGGAATAGATGTGGAAAAGGCTATAAATATTATTATTTGGACATTTGAAGGAATAAGTAATACTGAAATAAAAAAGGCAAAACTAACACTATTAGGGAAGATTGACTACGACAGGATACTTGTTGAAGCAGATGTCTATATTGAGATGTTCAAGGAATGGTTTTATAAATAAAGGGGAGGGTTAAAAAATGAATGTGATAGAAATAAAAAATCTTACTAAAAACTATGGTAAGGCAAGGGGAATTACAAATGTAAGCTTTAATGTTGAGGAAGGGGAGATATTTGGCTTCATTGGACCAAATGGAGCGGGCAAGTCAACCACAATAAGAACCTTGCTTGCGCTTATTCATCCCACAAGTGGCAGTGCGACCATATTTGGGAAGGACTGCATAAAGTCTGCACCTGAAATTGCAAAGGAAATAGGTTATTTGCCATCAGAGGTATTTTACTATGATAATATGAAGGTTATTGATCTTTTAAAATACTCCGCAAGCTTTTATAAAAAGGACTGTACTAAAAGAATGAAGGAACTTGCAGAAATAATGGAACTTGATCTGAATAAGAAGATAGATGATTTATCCTTTGGAAACAAAAAAAAGGTTGGAATAGTTCAGGGATTGCTACATGAACCAAAGCTTATAATACTTGATGAACCAACCAGTGGACTGGATCCACTTATGCAGCAAAAATTCTTTGACCTTTTGAAGGAGGAAAATAAGAAGGGTTCAACAGTATTGTTTTCCTCACATATATTAAGTGAGGTTCAAAGGCTGTGTAACCGCGTTGCAATCATCAAGGAAGGAAAGATAATTAAGCTTGAAAAGATGAGCACCCTAACAGAAAACAACTACAAAAGGTTTAAGATTGAGATGGAGTCAAGTATAGATAAGGATTATTTTATAACTAAGGGCGTTAAGGAATTAAAAATTGATGGCAATATTGTGACCTTCTTATTTAAGGGAAATATAAACTCTATTATGAAAAAGTTTGGTGCTATTGAAATATCTAATGTTTGGATAGAAGAACCGGATCTAGAGGAAATATTCATTCATTACTATGAAAAGGAGGAATAGGGATGAACATGTACCTACATGAATTAAGAGCATATAGAAAATCAACAATTATCTGGACTTGTTCCATGGTTGGGTTGCTTGTATTCTTTCTATCTATGTTTCCTGCTTTTTCAAGGGATGCTGAAGAATTTAGTAAGCTAATCCAAGGCTATCCAGAGGAAGTTAGAAAGGCATTTGGTATAGGTTCAAATATTACAACCTTTTTTGGCTTTTACACATATATATTTTTTTATATAGTACTTTGTGGAGCTATTCAGTCTATGAATTTAGGAATTTCAATTATTTCCAAGGAGGTACGCCAAAAAACAGCGGATTTTCTTTTAACGAAGCCAGTTACACGTAAGCAAATAGTTACATCAAAGCTTCTGGCAGTGCTAACATCCCTAGGCTTAACTAATATTGTTTTTATAATTTCTGCAGGGATTATGAGCAGCATTGTTAAAACCCAGGAGTTTAGCATGAAAATATTCATATTGATTTCCATTACAATGTTTTTTGTTCAATTGATATTTATGATAATGGGAGTTTTTATTTCAGTAATTCTGCCTAAGATTAGGTCTGTAATTGGAGTTTCACTTGGAGTTGTTTTTAGCTTTTTCATAATCAATATGTTTGGTTCAATAATTGGAGATGAAGCACTTAGATATATAACTCCATTCAAGTATTTTGATACAGCATATATTATAAAGAATAGTGGTTATGAAACACAATTTGTAATAATAGGAATAGTATTTGTTGCTGCAGCCACAATAGCCAGTTACATTATTTATATGAAAAAAGACATCCATGCAGTGTAGACTTTAAAATGAGGAGGTGTTACTTATATGAATATATTTTTTAGAGAAATTAAGGCAAATAGAAAATCCCTTATATTCTGGATGGCTGGTTTGCTTTTTATGATTGTTGGAGGAATGGGCAAATACGGTGGGGCAGCAGCTTCAGGTCAATCCATGAATGAAATTGTACAGCAAATGCCAAGGTCACTGCAAGCAATTATTGGAGTTGGTTCATTTGATTTAACAACAGTGAGTGGTTATTATGGAATGCTTTTTATATTCTTAGTTTTAATGGCTACCATACATGCTGCAATGCTGGGTGCTAACATTATTTCAAAGGAGCAGGCCGATAAAACATCGGAGTTCTTATTTGTAAAACCTGTTTCTAGGTCCAAAATTATAACATGGAAGTTGGCAACGGCTATTGCTAATATAGTTATTTTCAATGTAGTTACAGGAGTTTTATCTGGTATAATGGTTAATTATTATGAAAAGGGTGAATCAATAACAGGAGATATTTTAAAGCTATTGGTTGGAATGTTTATATTGCAGATTATGTTTCTTCTTATAGGAACAGGAATAGCAGCAACAAGTAAAAATACAAAGACACCAGCGTCCGCAACGACAGGAATACTTTTGGCTGCCTATATGCTTTCATTGGGCATTGACATGAATGAAAAATTGGATTTTCTAAAATATCTTACTCCCTTCAAATATTTTGAGGCTAAGAACCTAATGTTTGGAGGAGGATTTGACCCAGTTTTCCTGGTCCTCTCAATTGGGATAATAGTTTCTTTGTTAAGTGTAACATATGTATTTTATAAAAAGAGAGATTTAAATGTATAATCGGATAATGGTAGGATAAGTATTGTTTGTGAACTAAGGAGCACTTTATACAAGTGCTCCTTTTGTAAGTGGCAGCCATATGACTTATTACATATTTGCGGTAATGCGTCGTAAGGCGCCAGGCGTTGCAATAGACGAAGTAACGTTTTATATGTCATCCTGAACGTAGTGAAGGGTCTTTCTCTGAGGTGAGTACTAAGATTCGACCCTGCGCTCAGAATGACAAATATCCCGCTGGGTGACAGGCACTTCACATTCACATTTCACCTATTGCGACGTGGGCCATTGGTGCCAGCCACATGAGATTATGAGATTTCATTTTTTTGCGACGCATTCTTCCTATTATATTCAACAATCTATTTGTTCAAAATAAATTCATATATACTTAGTTGACGGACAAACATAAACAGGTGTAGAATATACTTTGCATAAGAAATATATTAACACGAAACTTTCTTGAACGAAATAATATTATAAGAGGGTGAATTAACAAGTGGAAGAAGAAATGAGTAAGGGTATTATGGCGATTCGTCTTATAAAGCAGGTTATGGGAAGCATTAAGCGAAGTATGGGAAAGCAGTTTGAGGAAATGAATGTTACAGGACCACAGGGAATGCTTGTGGGAACTCTTATCCATCATGGAGAAATGAAAATAAGTGATTTAAGTGAAAACCTGGGACTATCCAACAGCACTGTTTCAGGGATTGTAGACAGGCTAGAAAATCAGGGATTAGTTGAGAGAACAAGAAGCACAGAGGATAGAAGAGTAGTATATGTAAATATTACCCCAGAGTTCAAGAAGAATGCCAAGGAACACTTCAAGGAATTCGAAAAGAAATTTGAGTCAATGATGAGTAAAGCCACTGCTGAGGAGCTTGACACAATACTAAAAGGACTAGCAACCCTTAAAGAAGTAATTGATAGGCAAAAGGAATAGTTCTAATAAAAAACGCCTATAATCTCACAGATGGATAAAGACTATAATGTAGAAATTAACATTAAACTAAGTAGGCTATATTATTTATTAAGGAGTAGATAAGACATGTTAAAACTAGCAAAATATTTAAAACCCTTTGCAGGGTTGATAATTGCAGCTGTAATACTGTTGTTTGTTCAGGCAATGTCAGACTTAGCACTTCCTGACTATATGTCAAATATCGTAAACAAGGGTATTCAGCAGGGTGGCATTGTAAATGCAGTGCCAGAAGTAATTAGAGAAAGTCAGATGAACAGGCTTAATATATTCATGAATGAAGAAGATAAGTCTGAGATTATGAAAAATTATACTCTAATCGATAAATCAAACCAAGAATATGATAATTATGCAAAGGTTTATCCAGCACTTGAGAAGGAAAACATTTATATTCTTAATGATGTTGATAAAACGGAAATTGGAAAAATGGATATCCCAATGGGAAAGGCTCTGCTTGCAGTTTCAGGGGTTGAGAAAATAAAGGCAGGTGCAAAAAATGGGGTAATAGATTTTAATGGAATGAAAATTCCTGCAGATACAGATCTTTTTGCAATGCTCGGGAAACTGCCAAAGGAACAGATTAATAAATTGTCCGAGGATATGAATAAGCAATTTGTAGCACTAGATGATAAAATGATCATACAGGCAGCTGCACCTGCAGTTAAAGCAGAATATACTGCACTGGGAATGAATACTGATAAAATTCAAAGCAGATATATTATCAATGTTGGATTTCTGATGTTACTAATTTCTCTTCTAAGTGCAGTGTCTACTGTATTAGTTGGATTCATAGCAGCAAAAGTTGCCGCAGGTCTATCAAGAAACCTGAGGAAAGACGTGTTTACCAAGGTGGAGAACTTCTCTAATACTGAGTTTGATAAATTCTCAACTGCATCACTTATAACCCGAACAACAAATGATATTACTCAAATTCAGATGCTGGTTGTAATAATGATAAGATTGGTAATATATGCACCTATTATGGGGGTGGGAGGAGTAATTAGAGCTATAAATAAGAGTGCATCCATGTCTTGGATCATTGCTGTGGCAGTTGTGGTACTCCTAGGCCTTATACTTACAGTATTCACAGTAGCGATGCCAAAATTCAAGATTATACAAAAGCTCATAGACAGGCTTAATCTGGTTACCCGAGAAAACCTTTCAGGAATGATGGTTATTAGAGCCTTCAATACACAAAGGTTTGAGGAAAATCGATTTGACAAAGCAAATATAGACCTTACAAGGACGAACTTGTTTGTGAATAGAGTAATGGTTGTGATGTTTCCAATTATGATGTTAATAATGAATGGAGTCACACTGTTGATTGTCTGGGTAGGTGCACAACAAATAGCAGAGTCAAGCATGCAGGTTGGAGATATGATGGCATTTATGCAGTATGCACTACAGATTCTTTTTTCCTTCCTAATGCTTTCAATGATGTTTATTGTGGTACCAAGGGCAGCTGTATCTGCACAACGTATTGCCGAGGTTCTTGAGACTAAGCCAACAATTGTTGATCCAAAGCAACCAAAGAGCCTTGGTAATAAAGTAAAGGGTATAATTGATTTTAAGAATGTATCCTTTAAATATCCAGGAGCTGAAGAAGATGTACTAAGGGATATTAACTTCAAAGCCATTCCTGGTCAAACCACAGCCTTTATAGGTTCCACAGGTTCAGGTAAGACTACCCTAATAAACCTAATTCCACGTTTTTATGATGTAACAGCTGGAAAAGTCTTAATCGATGGAATAGATGTTAAGGAATTGACTCAGAAGGAATTACGCTCTAAGGTAGGTTATATTCCTCAAAAGGGCTCCTTATTCAGTGGTACTATTGAGTCAAACTTAAAATATGCAGATGAAAATGCAACTGAAGAGGATATAATAAAATCAGCCGAAATTGCCCAGGCAATGGAATTTATAAATGAAAAGCCTGAGGGCATTAAGGGAGAAATATCCCAGGGCGGAACAAATGTCTCAGGTGGCCAAAAGCAGAGGTTGTCAATTGCTCGTGCTCTTGTGAAAAAACCCAAAATATATATTTTTGATGACAGCTTTTCTGCTCTTGATTTTAAGACAGATGCTGCACTTAGGAAAGCATTAAAGGTGCAAACAGGTCAGAGCACAGTATTAATAGTAGCACAGCGTATTTCAACAATTATGAATGCTGAACAGATAATCGTTCTTGATGAGGGTAAGATAGTTGGCAAGGGAACTCACAAAGAGCTTATGGAAAACTGTGAAACCTACCAGGAGATTGCATTATCACAGCTCTCAAAGGAGGAATTAGCATGAACCAGCAGAAAAACAAAACGACAGATTTTAAGTCCAAGGGCGAACAACGTGGCGGAGGCATGGGACACGGACCTGGGGGAGGTATGATGCAGGGCGGTGAAAAGTCCAAGAATTTTAAGGGTACAATGAAAAAACTGATTGATTATTTAAGTGTTTATAAAGTAGCAATAATATCAGTGGTTTTATTTGCAGTAGCAAGTGCTGTATTTTCTATAGTTGGTCCAAAGATTTTGGGAAAGGCCACTACAAAGCTTTTTGAGGGAATAGTAAGTAAAATCTCAGGTACTGGAGATGGAATTGATTTTAATTATATTGGAAGAATAATTCTTCTTCTGACAGGGCTATATTTAATAAGTTCTTTGTTTAGTTACATCCAGGGATGGGTAATGTCCAGCGTAGCTATGAAGGTAAGCTATCGTATGAGGAAGGAAATCTCTGAGAAAATTAATAGAATGCCTCTAAAGTATTTCGAAAGTACAAATCATGGGGAGGTATTGTCACGTGTTACTAATGACGTTGATACTGTTAGTCAGACATTGAATCAGAGCTTGTCTCAGATTATTACTTCAGCAACAACAGTTATTGGGGTTATAGCTATGATGTTCAGTATAAGCTGGCAGATGACACTTGTGGCACTTGGTATAATTCCAGTATCCATGCTGCTTATAATATTTGTTGTTAAAAAGTCACAAAAATATTTCAAACAGCAGCAGGAATATCTAGGTCATGTAAATGGCCATGTTGAAGAAATGTATGGTGGTCACCTAGTAATGAAAGCATTTAATGGTGAGGATAAGAGTATTGAAAAGTTTGATGAAATGAATAACAAGCTTTATGGGGTAGCATGGAAGTCCCAATTCCTTTCTGGAATGATGATGCCTGTTATGACCTTTGTGGGCAACATTGGGTATGTGGCTGTAAGTGTTCTAGGAGGATGGCTTGTTATTAAAAAAAGTATTGAAGTAGGGGATATTCAAGCGTTTATTCAGTATGTGCGCTCATTTACACAGCCTATTGCACAGCTTGCGAATATTTCAAACATACTTCAACAAACTGCAGCTTCAGCAGAGCGAGTATTTGAATTTCTAGCTGAGGAGGAAGAAGTTCCTGAAACTAAAAATCCAGTAAAGCTTGACATTGTACATGGAAGCGTCAAATTTAATAATGTTCACTTTGGTTATAATCCAGATAAGATAATTATAAATGACTTTTCAGCACTTATTAAGCCTGGTCAAAAGGTTGCAATTGTTGGACCTACAGGTGCGGGAAAGACAACTATGGTTAAGCTATTAATGCGTTTTTATGATGTAAATCAAGGAGCAATATTGATTGACGGACATGATATAAGGGAATTTGAACGTGGTGATCTTCGTTCAATGTTTGGTATGGTGCTTCAGGACACCTGGCTATATAACGGAACCATAATGGAAAACATCCGTTATGGAAGACTTGATGCAACTGATGAGGAAGTTAAGGCTGCTTCAAAAGCAGCACATGTTCATGGATTTGTGAAAACACTGCCAGATGGTTATAACATGGTTTTGAATGAAGAAGCATCAAACGTATCACAGGGACAGAAGCAGTTATTGACCATTGCAAGGGCAATACTTGCAGATCCTAGAATTCTTATTCTAGATGAAGCAACTAGCTCTGTTGATACTCGTACAGAGGTTCGAATTCAAAAAGCCATGAATAACCTTATGGAAGGTCGTACTAGCTTTATAATTGCGCACCGCCTATCAACTATACGTGATGCAGATTTAATTCTTGTAATGGATCATGGAGATATTGTTGAACAGGGCAACCACAAAGAACTCCTTGCAAAGGGAGGTTTCTATGCAAACCTCTACAACAGCCAATTTGAAGCAGCACAAGCAAGCTAAGAAGCATATCATAATAGCTTCATGTCCAATTGGATATGAAGCTATTATTGTATGTAATTGGAAGAATGCGTCGCAACAAGTGAATATCTAACACCCAGCAGTAACTTTGTCATTCTGAGCGCAGCGAAGAATCTTCTTTATCCAAGTTGCATGAAAAATTCTTCACTACGTTCAGAATGACAGGTAGTAGGGGCGAACAGTGTTCGCCCCTACACAGGAACCCATTGTACAAAAGGTGTACCTATGATACCGCCCACCTTACGACGCATTACTACACTAATATACATTTACTTACCTTCGTTTATTATATATAATGGTTAAGTACGCTACTATTGACATACTGAAAGAGAGGCTGATATTTTGAAGAGTAAACTTACTGAGGGGAATATTTTAAAAAAGTTAATAATTCTTGCACTGCCAATTATGGGTACATCAATGATTCAAATGGCATATAGCATGACGAATATGATATGGATTGGAGTACTAGGCTCAAGAGCCGTCACATCAATTGGAACTGCAGGGTTTTATACATGGCTTGCTGCTGCATTTATAGTAATACCAAGGATAGGTGCTGAGGTGGGGGTTGCTCAATCTGTTGGTAAAAGGGACATAAATGAAGAAAAAAATTATATAAGACATTCCATACAATTGGATGTGTTTTTTGCAGTTATGTATGGAATTGTTATGATATTATTCAGAAAGCAGCTTATAGGGTTTTTCGATATAAAGGGTGATGACATAGTAAGTAATGCAATTAGTTATCTTGCAATATTGGGAGTAGGAATGGTATGTTTCTTTCTTCCACCAGTGTTTACAGGAATTTTTAATGGACATGGAGATAGTAAAACACCATTTTTGATAAACATGATAGGACTAGTAACCAATATAATACTTGATCCACTTTTAATTTTGGGGATAGGTCCATTTCCTAAATTGGGAGTACCAGGTGCAGCAATTGCAACGATATTTGCACAATTTGTTGTAACCATAGTTTTTATATATGTTATAAGAAAAAAGACTGATTTCTTTCATGGTGTAAATTTTTTGCAAAAACCTGATTGGGGTCATTTAGGTAGAATCGTAAAGCTAGGAATCCCTGCAGCACTACAAAGTGGAGCCTTTACCATTATCGCAATGGTTATTGCAAAGATTCTTGCAAGATGGGGTTCAATGCCTATTGCAGTACAAAGTGTTGGCTCTCAGATAGAGTCAATTTCATGGATGACTTCAGGTGGCATTCAGACAGCACTTAGTGCATTTGTAGGGCAAAATTATGGTGCAAAGAAATGGGATAGAATATATAAGGGCTATTATACAGCTATGGGTATTGCTGCTGTTATTGGAGTAATTACCTCCAGTCTTCTCATATTTCTACCTGGACCAATTTTCTCGGTATTTATCCGTGAAAAGGAAGTTGTTAAGGAGGGTATAAAGTATCTTAGAATACTTGGGTTATCACAGCTTTTTATGGTGATGGAGATAGCTACTTCAGGAGCTTTTAATGGTCTTGGAAAGACAATTCCACCATCAATTGTAGGTGTTGTGTTGAATGCACTGAGGATCCCAGGAGCATTGCTCTTAGCAGTAACCCTTGGTGTCACTGGTGTATGGTGGAGTATAAGTATAAGCAGTATTTTAAAAGGGATTATATTAACAACCTGGTTTATTATATTTTTAAGCAGACGCCCTGAGATAATGGGAAAAGGATTTAGTATGTTTAAGAAATTAAACCTTGAAGGTGAGCAGTGAACTCCTTCAGCTAAAGCTGAACATCGAGACTTCAGGTGGGGACTCTACCCCACCTAAAGCAAAAAGTGGAAACTCCACCTTATAGAAGGTGAAGTCTTAGAAATTGATAAAAAACATAGCATAGGTGCCAGCTATATGAGATTCTACGGAACCCATAATCTCATATAGCTGGCACTAATAATTTGATAAGCTTAATTCAAGTTTTATCTATCCTAGTACAAAACCTTTTAATTTTTTGGCTCTATAAAGAAAATGTTGAATATGAAAGTGTAGGGGCAAACTGTTTTCACCCGTTGGCACTAATGTTTGAGATTGCTTATTTGACTAAAATGCTTAATTGCTTGCGAAGACTGTACGCCAATAAAGAGAGAAGGATGAAATATCAACACTAATTTTAAAAAGAACCATTTTTTTAAATTATAAAAGAATAATAAAGGATAAAAACCTAGGTAAAGGAAATAATAAAATATAAATAGGATAGAGGAGGAGTAAGTTATGTCAAGACTTGAAGCAGCAGTTGAAAGAATAAAAACCATTGAATGTCCTACAGGAGAAGTGGAATATCGGGTTGCAGACATACTTGACGATTATGGAATTGCAAATAGAAATGAAGTAATTATAAATAGAGATAAGAGTTTAGATAGGGATGGTGCTCAAGCATACTGTACTAATACTTCAGAAAGAATGGAGAAATCCATTGTAATTTTGGCCAAATCAGGATTTGACGATTATGTTGCTAAGGTAGAAGATGCTTATATAAAGTAAGTTATATTTTTTTGAATAAAGGTTCATAAAACGAATAATATTATTGTATAAACGAATACTAAATATACAGTTGACATAAATATTCAAGGGTGATATTATGAGTGTATTAAAATTTAATAAATCTTCAGGGCAGGGTGTAATTCCCTACCGGCGGTATAGCCCGCGAGCCGTAAGGCAGATTCGGTGAGACTCCGAAGCCGACAGTAAAGTCTGGATGGAAGAAGATAAATTAGTATGCATTTAATTTGTAATGTCATGCATTTGGCAATAGTATTAGATTGAATTTTTGCATATTTAAGCCCTGAGGATAAACTCTCAGGGCTTAAATTTTTTATATATAAAAGAATCGAGGTGATTTTATGGATATTAGATTTATGGAAAGAGCATTGGAATTGGCAGAGAAGGGCAGGGGGTATACCAATCCAAATCCATTAGTTGGAGCTGTCATTGTAAAGTTAGGAAGAATTATCGGAGAAGGATATCATGAGTTTTATGGAGCTAATCATGCTGAGGTAAATGCATTTAAGAATGCTGTGGAAGATGTTATGGGAGCCACAATGTATGTTACTTTGGAGCCATGTTCTCATTATGGTAAAACTCCACCCTGTGCAAAAGCAATAGTGGAAAAAGGAATCAAGAAAGTAGTGATTGGTATACAGGATCCAAATCCTTTAGTTGCAGGAAGGGGAATTGAAATTCTTAAGAAAAATGGCATTGAGGTAGTACTGGGTGTACTAGAGGAGAAGGGAAAGAAATTAAATGAAATATTTTTAAAATACATAACAACTGGACTTCCCTTTTGCATTATGAAAACTGCTATGACCCTGGATGGAAAAATTGCAGCACAAACTGGTGACTCAAAATGGATTACAGGAGAGCTTTCAAGGAAATATGTTCATGGGCTTAGACACAGAACTGCAAGCATTATGACAGGGATTGGGACAATTTTAGCAGATGATCCTATGCTAAATACTAGATTAGAAAATGGAGGAGGGAGTGATCCTATAAGGATAATTCTGGATAGCAGCGCTAGAATACCCTTAAAGGCAAAGGTTCTAAATCTTGATTCTAAGGCTTCAACTATTATTGTTACTACAGAAAAGGCTGATAAAGAAAAAATTAAGGCAATAGAAGAAATGGGTGCAGAGGTTATTATAGCTCCTCTCAAAAATAATGGAGTAGACTTATCCTTCCTTATTAGAGTTCTTGGAGAGAAAAAGATAGATAGTATACTCTTAGAAGGTGGAAGCAAAATAAACTATGCTGCACTTGAGGAAGGTATAGTAGATAAGGTAAATGCATTTATTGCACCTAAGATTATAGGAGGAGATAATGCAAAGACACCTGTTGGTGGAGAAGGAAGGCAATTGATGAAGGATGCTATTACTTTAAAGAATATTGAGGTATATCATTTTGAAAATGACATAATGATAGAGGGCTACATTGTTAAGGAGGGATAACCCTTATGTTTACAGGATTAGTAGAAGAAATTGGAAGAGTGGATGCCATTGTAAAGTCTGCAAAATCAGCAAGAATTGCGATTAAAGCCAGTAAAGTGCTGGAAGGTGTAAAGCTTGGAGATAGTATAGCAGTTAATGGTGTGTGTCTTACAGTAACATCCTTTGACAAAGGAAGATTTACAGTTGATGTTATGGCAGAAACAATGAGAAGAAGTAATTTAAGAAACCTGACCTCTGGAATAGAGGTAAATCTTGAAAGGGCAATGAGACTGGGAGATAGATTAGGGGGCCATATAGTAAGTGGGCATATTGATGCAATGGGTACTATAGAAAGCTATGAGCAGGAGGACAATGCAGTATGGATTGCTATTACTGCTTCTCCTGAAATATTAAAATATGTGGTGCAAAAAGGCTCTATAGGAATAGATGGAGTGAGCTTAACAATAGCTTATGTAGATGATTATGTATTTAAGGTTTCAATAATTCCACATACTAAGGATATGACAACCCTTCTTAGAAAGAAAGCCGGTGATGAAGTAAACATTGAGTGTGATGTGATAGGAAAATATATTGAAAAACTTTTAGGAGCTAAAGAACAGGCACCAGTTAAAAAAGGTATAGATTTTGATTTTCTAAGCCAGAATGGTTTTGCATAGAAAATACTTGATAGTAATTACATTTGATAAAAAATGGGAGGGTGGAAAATGTATAAATTTAATTCAATTGAAGAAGCAATTGAGGATATAAGATTAGGAAAAATGGTTGTTGTAGTAGATGATGAAGATAGGGAAAATGAAGGGGATTTGTTAATGGCTGCAGAAAATGTAACCCCTGAAGCTATAAACTTTATGGCTAAATACGCTAGAGGCTTAATATGTATGCCAGTTATAGGAGAGAGGTTAAGGGAACTGGATATTGTTCCTATGGTAACTAAGAATACAGAATCACTTCAAACAGCATTTACAGTATCAATAGATGCTGCTGAAACAACCACAGGAATTTCAGCCTATGAAAGAGCAGCCACAATACTAAAGGTTGTTAATCAAAAGTCTATGCCAGGGGATTTTAAAAGACCAGGTCATGTTTTCCCTTTGGAGGCTAGGGAAGGTGGAGTATTAAAAAGAGCTGGACACACAGAAGCTGCAGTAGATTTTGCTAAATTGGCTGGTCTATACCCTGCTGGAGTTATATGTGAAATAATGAATGAAGATGGAACTATGGCTAGAACACCTCAGCTTATGGAATATGTAAAAGAACATAATTTAAAAATTATTACCATAGCTGATTTAATTTTATACCGTAAGAACAGGGAGGTATATATAAAAAGGGTTACAGAAGCAAAGCTGCCTACAAAGCATGGTGATTTTAGAATGATAGGCTATGAAAATATACTAAATGGAGAGCATCATGTTGCCCTGGTAAAGGGTGATGTTTCAGATGGAGAACCAGTGCTTACAAGAGTACATTCAGAGTGTTTAACTGGAGATGCATTTGGGTCATTAAGATGTGACTGTGGTGAGCAGCTTGCAGCAGCACTGGAAAGGATAGAGGAGGAAGGGAGAGGAATACTTCTTTATATGAGGCAGGAGGGTAGAGGGATAGGTCTTATAAACAAAATAAAAGCCTATTCACTTCAAGAACAGGGGATGGATACTGTAGAGGCAAATTTAGCACTAGGATTTCCAGCAGATATGAGGGATTATGGAATAGGTGCACAAATCCTTGTTGATCTTGGAGCAAAGAAGATAAAGCTTATGACTAATAATCCTAGAAAAATTGGGGGCTTAACAGGATATGGTATAGAAATTGTAGATAGAATTCCAATTCAGATGAACCATAATGAAAGTAATGAATACTATTTAAGAACAAAAAAGCAGAAGCTTGGACATATGTTAAACTTTGATGAAGTAAATGGAGGAAAATAATATGAAAATATATGAAGGTAAACTAGTTGCTGAGGGTTTAAAGTTTGGAATTATTGTAGGGAGGTTTAATGAGTTTATTGGAGGTAAGCTGTTAGGAGGAGCAATAGATGGGTTAAAGCGACATGGAGTAGAGGAAGATGAAATTGAGATAGCATGGGTTCCAGGAGCCTTTGAAATTCCACTTGTTGCAAAGAAAATGGCGGAATCTAAGAAATATAATGCTGTCATCTGTCTTGGTGCAGTAATAAAAGGTGCTACACCTCACTTTGATTATGTATCCAGTGAAGTTTCAAAGGGTATTGCAAATGTATCCTTGGAAACTGAAACTCCTGTAATATTTGGAGTGTTAACCACCGATACTATTGAGCAAGCAATAGAAAGAGCAGGGACAAAGGCTGGCAATAAGGGTTATGATGCAGCAGTCACTGCTATTGAAATGGTAAATTTGATTAATCAATTATAAGAACAGCTATAAATTTCCTTATAAATGTTTACTGTTTACAAAGTATCTAGTATCATAGAGTTATGGAATAATTGATATAAGATATTTTGTAAAAATAGTAAAAAAGGAGGGATTTTTATGTTAGCTGTTTTAGCAATAATAGTTTGGGCTGTATTAGCACTTTTTATTGCACCAAATTTTGTAAGAATAAGTATAGGTGGAAATGAAAGGGATAACATTTTCTTAAAATGGCTTGTATTATTCCTTTTACCTATAATCATAATCCTAATATTATCCTCTGCAGGAATAGTTGTAGTAGCAAGCATGTCCATTGTTGGTTTGATATTAATTCTTTTGCTATTAATAATAATAGTTGCTTATTTTACAGTAGGAATAAGCTTTAATGGAAAAAAATATAAATTTAAGAGATAGTGAATAGATTAGGTTATATTTATTTGAGATTATGGAGAAGATTCTACACAGCTCTCAGAATTATAACAATCTGACGAACAAGGATAAATGTAAGAAATCTGTCATTAATATGAAAGTCACTGCAAGTGTCAATGTCATCCTGAACGCAGTGAAGGATCTTATACATACCATAGGGAAGATCCTTCACTACGCTCAGGATGACATAGCCTGACTTTCATTTTTCGTGGTGCGGGCGCTCGGGGAAATTCTGAACGTGGTGAAGAATCTTTCTACAAAATTCTATATAATAATGGCTATTGCATAATATTTACATTGATTTTGTATGAATCATGCCTTATAATTCTTTAATAAGTTAATACTAAGATAGAGGAGCGGTATTTAATAGTACTGATGTGGAGGAAAGCACAGTGATGCATCAGAAAAGGAAATATCGCCGAAGCGTGCAGATAATGCTTTAATGCTGTACAGCTGGTGCTGCATATAATATATGTAGGACTGTCACATGTAAATGTGGAGAGCTATCATTCAAGAAAATTGCGTGTATTTATACGTATTTTACTGCCTTGGGTGTTTATGCTCAAGGCATTTTTATTTAACAAAGTTACGTAACTGTTAATACTATGAAGGATCATCTGTAATAGGAATATGTCATTTTAACCATAGTGAAGAACCTAATATGGGTACCTTGAAAAAGATCCTTCACTACGTTCAGGATGACAATGTAGTCTTCCATAGCAATGACAGGACTTGTTTTCATAACAATCTTATAACTTATTCTAATGACATCTTAGTGAAAATACTGAAGATAATTATGAGGAGTGAAATATATGGGTATAGTAGTGCAAAAATATGGTGGAAGTTCTGTAGCTACAACTGATAAGATCAAAAAAATTGCAAAAACAGTAACTGAACGTAAAAAAAATGGAGAAAGCATTGTTGTGGTTGTTTCTGCAATGGGAGATACTACAGATGATCTAATTGAACTTGCAAAGCAGGTAACAGATAATCCTGACAAAAGGGAGCTTGATGCTCTAATGTCAACAGGTGAAATGATTTCTGCATCATTACTTGCAATGACAATAAAATCCATTGGATATGAAGCAGTAAGCTACACAGCATTCCAAATTGGAATAAAAACCTCAGGAAATCATGGCAAATCGTTAATTGAGGATATTGATGATTCCAAGCTTATTGAAGTTATTAACGAAGGGAAAATAATAATAGTTGCTGGCTTCCAGGGTGTAAATGATGAGGGAGATATAACTACACTTGGAAGAGGAGGCTCAGATACTTCAGCTGTGGCTCTAGCTGTAAAACTTGGGGGAACCTGCGAAATATACACTGATGTTGATG
>JBEQBT010000020.1:0-22320 GCA_041639705.1 Clostridiaceae bacterium
TTGATTGGCATGCTGTAAAAAGTAATGTAAATGTTAATAAAATTGCTAAAACCTTTGATATTTTTTTCATTAATATTCCTCCTTATTTTCTACTTATTTTATTTACTATGAAATTACCTATGTTTTGTATGATCTCCACCAATATTATAAGAACTATGATGGTTATTATCAGTATATCTGTCTGGAACCTCTGATAACCATACCTAATTGCAACGTCTCCTAAACCACCTCCTCCAATGGCACCAGCCATAGCTGAATACCCTAATATGTTTATAGTAATATTTGTTACTCCAAGCATTAGGGAAGGCATAGCTTCCTTTAGTAATACCTTAAATATTATTTGAGGAACCGATGCACCAAGTGATAGTGATGCTTCAATTACTCCCCAGCTTACTTCCCTTAGAGATGATTCAATAATCCTTGCAGCAAATGGTGCAGCGGCTATTGATAATGGCACAATTGCTGCAGTAGAGCCAATTGATGTTCCCACAATTAACCTTGAAAGTGGGAAAAGTACTATTATCAAAATTATAAATGGAAGTGAACGAGTTATATTAACTATAAAACTTAATACCTTGTTAAGTTCTGGCTTTTCCCATATATGACCCTTTTCAGTGATTACAAGTATAACCCCTAGGGGTGCTCCAAGAATTAATGAAAAAACTGTTGAGAAGAAAACCATATATAAAGTTTCAAGTAGTTCAGGACCTAATAGTATCCAGGTCTCATTCAAATAGTTGGTAAGGTTCAAAGGAGCCATTTTCCAACACCTCAATTCGTAAATTATTTTCTAGAAGATAATGAAGTGCATTGGCTACATTATCCTGACTACCTGAAATATTTATAATAAGTCTTCCTATTTGCATATTCTGAACAATTTCTATATTTCCTGAAATTATGTTGGCACTTATATCAAAATTTCTTACTATATTTGATATAAAAGGTTTTTCTGCGTCCTCTCCTAAAAAATTTATCATAATTGTTTTTAACTCATTACCATCTTCTACTGAAAATTTTACCTTAGGAAGTTCAGGAATGACATCATTTAGGAACTTTTGAACAGTTTTAGAAGATGGATTGGAAAAAATATCTACTACCTTTCCTTCTTCAACAATAGAACCATCCTCAATAACTGCTACCCTACTGCATAACTTTTTAATAACTGACATTTCATGGGTAACAACAAGCATTGTAATCTTCAGCTTTGAGTTAATAGACTTTAGCAAATCAAGTATGGAGCTTGTTGTAGAAGGGTCAAGTGCAGAGGTAGCTTCATCTAAAAGTAAAATAGATGGGCTGTTTGCAAGTGCTCTGGCAATGCCAACCCTCTGTTTTTGTCCTCCTGATAGTTTAGAGGGATAAGCATCCCTCTTATCAGTAAGCTCAACCATTTGGAGAAGCTCCATGACTCTTTTGTTAATCTGGGATTTTGGTATATTGGCAATGTGGAGAGGAAATGCAATGTTATCAAAAACAGTAGAACTGTCTAAAAGATTAAATTGCTGAAAAATCATTCCAATCTGGCGCCTTAAGCCTCTTAATTCTACATCCTTTAGACTCTCAACATTAGTACCGTTAACTATTACTTCACCACTTGTAGGTTTTTCTAAAAGATTTATGCACCTTAAAAGGGAGGACTTTCCTGCTCCGCTCAAACCAATTAAACCAAATATTTCTCCATCTTCTATTTCAACACTTATATTTTTAAGTACTTCCTTTGCTTCTCCATTTGTATAAAAGGTTTTACTTAGATTCTTAATACTTATCAATTGCTTCACTCCTTTACTGCGGTAATTTGATAAATCAAAAAGTATATAAAAAATAGCCCTAAAACAGTAATTTATTAAATTGGTTTACATAAAATAAAAAACCTCTTTCAACGAAAGAGGTTAAAAATCACCTCTCTCATCTTACAACCCATATGGGCTGCAGGAATTAGCACCTTTGCATTAAATGAAAATGCAGGTTGCTGGGTTTCATCGGGCCAGTCCCTCCACCTCTCTTGATAAGAGTTAAATTACTAAATTAATAAAATTATACTTACTTTATTCTTTGTTGTCAACATATTTTTAAAAAAATTTATTTCTAAAGAATATTTACAATAGAACAATGTTATGTTACATTAGTATTAATAAAACAATGCTATTAATAAAGGAGGCTATATAAATGGAAAATCAAGTTTTAGGTAACATAAAAATATCAGGTGCAGGAAGTTCAAACGGTGGCAAGTTTAATGAGGTGAAAATAAGTGGTGCTGGTGATGTAAATGGAGATGTTGAATGTAATTTGTTTAAATCAAGTGGTGCTTCTGATATAAAGGGAAACCTAAAAGCTAAAATTGTAGAAATAAGTGGTGCTTCTGACATAAAGGGAAACGTAACTGCAGAGCAGATATATATAAGTGGTGCGTCAGATATAAGAGGTGATGTAGAAACAAAAAAGATTAAAATATCTGGAGCTTCAGACATTAGAGGCGGTTTGCATGCAGAAGATGTGGATATATCTGGAGCAATTGAAATTAAAAAGGATTGTGAGGCTGAAACCTTCAAGGCTAGCGGTGGATTTAAGATAGGAGGACTTCTTAATGCAGACAATATTGATATAAACATTGGAGGAAAATGCAATGTAAAGGAAATGGGTGGAGAAAAGATAAGTGTAAAGGTGTCAAATGGTGTGGGATTTGGAATATTAAGGGCAATTAAGGAAGTTTTTAATGTTCATGAATATTTAATTACAGAGCTGATTGAGGGGGATGAAATATATATTGAATCAACAGTTGCAAAAGTTGTAAGAGGGAATAATGTTACAATCGGTCCTGACTGTGATATAGATTTAGTTGAGTATAAGGGAGAAATAAAGCTTCAAAATGGTGCAAGAATAAAGGAACAGAAAAAAATATAGTGAAGCTGAATTACTAAAATAGGAGGTGTTAATATGGATTATGAACTTATATCCAAAAAGGATTTGTTAGAATTAACTGGCATTTCATATGGCCAATTATATAGATGGAAGAGAAAGAACCTTATACCTGAGGATTGGTTTATAAAGAAATCAACCTTTACTGGTCAGGAAACTTTTTTTGAAAAGGATAAAATACTGGCTAGAATTGATAAAATTAAAAATATGAAGGAGGATGATTTTTCCCTTGATGATATGGCAGAGGTATTTTCTCCACTTCTTGCAGAGGTATTATTAAATAAAAAAGAGCTAATTGCTAAAGAAATTGTATCTCAAATGACATTAGAAGCATATACAAATCGCCATCAAGGAATTGAGACCTTTTCATTTGATAGAATACTTAATATTGCAATACTAGAAAAATTTTTACAAACAGGCTCTGTTGGAATGGAAGAGGGTAAAATAATTCTTCAGAACTTGGAGGACGATTACAAGAACTATAATGGCAAGAATTGTGATGTGGTATTTATAAGGAAGTTTGGGATTGCTACCTGCTTCCTGGTATCAGTGCCAAATGAAATTCATGTTGAGAAAACATCAAAGCTAGTGGCTAAGATAAATGTTTCGAATATTATAGAAGAGCTAAAATCAAAAATACTAGGGTAGTGGAGGGTTATTATGGAGACAAGGCAAAATTTAAATTATTCAGGCTCAGAAGGTTCACCTGGGGGCTTGTATAATGAGGAGGGTTCATAATGGAAAATGCTGTAGAGGTTCGAGATTTAAAAAAATATTTTACAAGTAAAAAAAAGAAGCTGTTTAAGAAAACAGTGAAGAATGAATTTAAGGCTGTAGATGGAGTTACATTTGAGATAAGAAGGGGAGAAATATTTGGTCTTCTTGGGCCAAATGGAGCTGGAAAAACTACAACAATTAAAATGATAACAGGACTATTAAGCCCAACAGCTGGAAGCGTGTGTGTAAATGGTCTGGATGTTGATAAGAAACCCCTTGAAGCGTTGAAAAACCTGGGGACAGTACTTGCGGGAGATAGGAGTATATATTGGAAGCTTACTGCAAGGGAAAATCTAGAGTATTTCGCAGCACTATATGGCTGTGATAAAAAGGAAGCTAAAAAGAGGACAAATGAAATATTAAAGAAACTTGGACTTGAGGATAAGGCAGATGAGTTGGTTGAAAAATATTCAACAGGTATGAAGCAAAAGGTAGCATTAGGAAAGGCATTAATTCCAAATGCACCAGTTGTGCTGCTTGATGAACCAACTCTAGGGTTAGACCCACAATCAGCATTAAATCTTAGGGAATTGATTCTTGAAATAAAAAATGAGGGAAGAACAGTGTTACTAACCACCCACTATATGGAGGAAGCAGATTTCTTGTGTGACAGAATTGCCATAATAGATGGAGGAAAAATAATTGCCCTGGATACTCCTGAAAACTTAAAAAGCAGTTTAAATGAAATAAAATCTATTAAGATTGAGCTTACCAGTGTTACAGATAAATTGATTAGTGAAATTGAACTTCTAAAAGGTGTAAAGAATGTTAAAAGCAATTATAACCCTGATAAGAGCAGCTACGAAATAAATATTCATCATACAAATGGAAGCAGTCTTGTTCAAAGGATACTTGATTGTATTTCTGAGGATAAAAGTAAGGTGATAAATGTAAATGTTATAGAACCATCACTGGAGGATGTATTTATAAACCTTACAGGAAAGAGTTTAAGGGAGTAGGTGGAGTTATGTATAGGTTAAGAACAATCATAGCTGTAACTAAAAAGGATCTTATACAGTTGCTTAGATATCCCACCTGGATTATACAGACTATAATATGGCCACTTATATTTCCACTATTGTATATATTAAGTGCCTTGGGATTCTCAGGACCTGAGAGAACTGGAATTTCAGCATTCCAGGCTGCTGCGGGCACAGATAACTATGTAGGCTTTATCGTTATAGGAACTATGGCCTGGATGGCTGTGAATCTTACAATGTGGAACTTTGGTGGGTACTTAAGAGAGGAGCAAACCAGGGGAACACTTGAAGCAAACTGGTTGTGTCCTATTAATAAATTTGACTTTTTAATAGGTGGTGGTGTAAATTCTATCGTTTTAGCATTTATGTTTACAGTGGTATCAGTAATAGAATATAGGTTTATATATGGTATTCATTTCACTGGAAATGTTTTCTTATGGCTTTTAATGTTTGTAATAATGTATCCTGCAGTATATGGCCTTGGAATGGTATTTGCAAGCCTTGTACTCTGGGCAAAAGAAGTAAATGCTGCAGTAAATGTTGCAAGAGGAACCATGATGATATTTAGTGGCATAACCTTTCCAATTACAGTAATGCCTGGCTGGATGCAGACAATTGCAAATTTTATTCCATTTACTTATGGAATAAAAGCCACAAGACAGATTATGATTAATGGAGAGTCACTGTTTGATGCAAGGTATAATATTCTAATTACCCTTGGGCTGGGGGCAGTACTGATTATTATTGGAAAACTATTATTCAACTATGTTGAGTCAAGGGTTAAAGTATCAGGATCCCTTGAACGCTTTTAGGGGGTGGACTATGAGAAGAACTTGGATTGTATTTAGAGCAAGGTTTATAATCAGCATGAAAATATACTTTAGATACCCTGTAAATGTTATAATGACTCTTTTTGAACCACTCATGTGGCTTGCACCTTTTTATTTTATGGGAATGAGCTTCAGCGATAATGGCAGGGTTACAGGGTTCGAAGCTTATACCGGAAACTCAGACTTCATAGGTTTTCTAGTAGTAGGATTTATGGTATCCACTTATGTTGGTACTGTATTTTGGTCATTGGGATTTTCATTAAAAGAAGAAATGAGGCAAGGAGTTTTAGAATCAAACTGGAGTGCTCCAGTAAATAGAATAACCCTACTAATTAGTAAATGCATATTTCAATTTTGTGCAGCAACCTTTGAAATAATCCTTACTGGCATTGTAAGCTACTTTGCTTTTGGATTTAGAATGACTCCAGATATACTGAAGGCAATATTATTTTTGATACCAGGGATAATAGGAATGCTTGGAATAGGTCTAGGGATTGCATCACTTGTGCTTATGGCAAAGGATGCTAATCCAATAATAGATTTATCGAACTCTGTATTTTCTGCTCTATCTGGGAGCTACTTTCCAGTAAAGGTTATGCCTAAATTCTTTATATTTATTTCCTTGATGCTTCCGCTGACATATCTTTATGACAGCAGTAGAGCAATACTTGTAGGACAAACTCCACTAATGTCTCTGGGAAATGAATTTATAATACTATTGGTGTCAATGGTAGTACTATTCATACTTGGAAGTTGGATATTTATGAAGGTTGAAAAGCATTGCAGAAAGCTTGGAATACTTGGAACACACTAAAAGCATAATAATATGATAAAAGTCTTCCAAAAGGAGGACTTTTACCATATTATTATGCTATAATGTATAAGAAAAATGGAGAATTGAAAAATAAAGTATTAAGTCAATAACACTATGTTTATACATTTAATATATTAAATATAATACTATTATTAACATTTGTTTTGCGGCAATTATTGATTTAATATTACAGTAAATTAAATTGAGTTAAGGAGAGTTTTGTTATGCATAGAATGTTTGGAACTGATGGAGTAAGAGGAATTGCAAATAAAGAATTAACTGCAGAGCTTGCCTATAATCTTGGACGAGCAGGTTCATTTGTACTGACGGAAGGAACACATAAACCCAATATAGTTGTAGGGATGGATACTAGAATATCAGGAGATATGTTGGAATCAGCTATGGTTGCTGGAATATGCTCAGTTGGTGCCCATGCCATTTGTGTTGGAGTTGTACCAACCCCTGCAGTAGCCTATCTCACAAGATTATACAATGCTGATGCAGGAATTGTAATTTCAGCATCCCATAACCCTGTTGAATATAATGGAATTAAGTTTTTTAATAAGGATGGATATAAGCTTCCAGATGGAGTTGAAGACAGAATAGAAGAAATTATTAAAAATGGACTTAAGGAAGTTTCTTCTCCTGTTGGAGAAAACCTTGGAATAAGGGATATAAGAAAGGATGCTATATTTGATTATATAGACTTTCTAAAAGGAATTGCTGAGGTGGATTTAAATGGAGTAAAGGTTGCGTTGGATTGTGCCGAGGGTGCCTCCTATTTTGCTGCTCCAGAGGTGTTTAGAAGGCTTGGTGCAGAGGTTCATGTAATTCATAACAACCCAAACGGAAAAAATATAAACAAAAATTGTGGATCCACTCATATGAAAGAACTAAGGAAGTATACTGTTGAAATGGGCTGCCAAATTGGGTTTGCATTTGATGGAGATGCAGACAGATGTCTTGCAGTTGATGAAAATGGTGAATTAATCAATGGAGACTTTATATTAGCAATATTAGCAAAGGATATGAAAGAAATTGAAAAGCTTGATTATGATACACTTGTAATAACTGTAATGAGCAATATTGGACTTGATGTTGCATGTAAGAAAGAGGGAATCAAAACTGTTAAAACAAAGGTTGGAGATCGCTATGTACTTGAGGAAATGCTAAGATCGGGATATAAAATAGGTGGAGAACAATCTGGACATATTATTTTTCTTCATCACAATACTACAGGTGATGGATTGATTACAGCAATAAAATTAGCATCCGTTATTAGAAAGAAAGGTAAAACTGCATCAGAGCTTGCAGGTATGATGAAGGAATTCCCACAGGTTTTAGTTAATGCAAAGGTTTCAAATGCAAAGAAAAATTATTACACCACAGATGAAATGATTTTATCTGAGATAAATAAAATTGAAAAATCCCTAGAAGGTAAGGGAAGGGTTTTAATAAGACCATCTGGTACAGAACCATTGGTTCGTGTAATGCTTGAAGGAGAAAATCAGGAGGAAATTGATAAAATGGCCCATGAGCTTGGGGCATTAATTGAAGAAAGAAGCAAATAGATAATTGATATTTTGAAATAGCTGGCATCCCTGCCAGTTTATTTTTTAGCTTTCAGTTCAAAGCTGCATAGGCTGATTTATAATTAATCAATAAAAATTTGGTAAGTTAATAAAAAAGCTTCAATTTATTATATTTATATAATATAATATATAAGAATGTGCTAGCTCAGCTTAACAAAATCTCATTATTATGATTGTAATTATCATAATAATTGTAGTATTCCATGTTCCCACATGGATAAAGCATTTGTGGTGAAGAAGAATTCTGAGATTAGCACAAACCTAGCTGCAGGAGGTGGTATATGGTAAAGTTAAATTTTGCATATAAAAATAAATAAAGCGCCGGAACTTGTAATGTTGAGAGATAGCTCAAATAATATAAGTTGACGAGGACAGGGTTAATCGAATTATCGGCGGGTGCCCTGCGGATTACCAACGAAATAGGCCTTACAAAACCTGAAAGTGATTTCAGGGACAAAAGGGCTGGGTAATTAAAAAAAGAATATTTTTTATGAGGTTAGAAGCTGGAGAATAGATAAAGGCATAATATTTATAGTATGCTTCTAACATTTAAGATCCAGCACATAACCTCCATTTGAGAGGAGATTAATTATATGTGTGGAATAGTTGGATATATAGGCAAAAAACAGGCAGCGCCTATATTAATAGAGGGATTAACAAAGCTTGAATATAGAGGATATGATTCAGCAGGTGCTGCTATAGTTAATAATGGAATAATAACTATAGAAAAGTGCAAGGGTAGACTTATTAATCTTGAAAATAAATTAAAGGAAAATCCACTTGAAGGGACTGTAGGAATTGGACATACAAGATGGGCAACCCACGGAGAACCATCGGATGTTAACTCCCATCCCCATGCAAATAAGGATATGACAATTAGTGTTGTTCACAATGGTATAATTGAAAACTATATGAAAATAAAAGAGTGGCTAATATCTGTTGGTTATGAGTTCTTTACTGAAACAGATACAGAAGTTATTCCTAATCTTATTGATTTCTTCTATGAAGGAGACCTTCTAAAAGCAGTAATGAAGGCACTTGATAAAATAGAAGGAACCTATGCATTTGGAGTTGTATCAAGTAAAGAACCAGACAAAATAATAGCAGTTAAGAAGGATAATCCACTAATTGTAGGATTAGGTGATGGAGAAAACTTTATTGCCTCTGATGTTCCTGCAATACTAGCACATACAAGAGACGTATATTTCCTAAATGATGAAGAGATAGTTGTGCTCACAAGGGATAAGGTTGAGGTTTTAACAAAGGAAGGACTTCCAGTTAAAAAGGAAGTATTCCATGTAACCTGGGATGCCCAGGCTGCAGAAAAGGGTGGATATGAACACTTTATGCTTAAAGAAATCCATGAACAGCCAAAGGCAATTAGAGATACTATGACCTCAAGAATAATGCATGATACTGATGATATAAAGCTTGACAATATAAAGCTTACAGCTGAGGAACTTAAGAATATTGATAGAATATTTATAGTTGCATGCGGTACAGCATATCATGCAAGTATAGTTGGAAAGTATGCTATTGAAAAGCTTGCAAGAATTCCTGTAGAAGTAGATATTGCATCTGAATTTAGATACAGAAATCCAATTGTAACAGATAAAACACTTGTTATAATAATAAGCCAGTCTGGGGAAACACTAGATACTCTAGCAGCACTTAAGGATGCAAAATCAAAGGGCGCAAGAATAATAGCAATAACTAATGTAGTTGGAAGTTCAATTTCAAGGGAAGCTGACGATGTATTATACACATGGGCTGGACCTGAAATTGCAGTTGCTTCAACGAAAGCATATACAACACAGCTTATATCCATGTATATTATTGCATTGTACCTTGCAAGACTGACAGATAGAATGTCAGTAGAAGAATACAGGTTAATGAGAGATGAAATGCTGGAACTTCCTGAAAAGGCAGAAGAAGTGTTGAGAAGAAAGGAAGAGCTTCAGAAGTTCGCATCAAGAACTTACCTACAAAGGGATATGTTCTATCTAGGACGCGGCTTAGATTATGCAGTAGCACTTGAGGGAGCATTAAAGCTTAAAGAAATATCATATATACATGCAGAAGCCTATGCAGCAGGAGAATTAAAGCATGGCCCAATAGCATTAATAGAAAAGGGAGTGCCTGTAATAATGCTTGCGACTCAGGTTGACCTGTTTGAAAAGTCACTTAGTAATATAAAAGAAGTTGTAGCAAGGGGAGCTAAGGTTGTTGGAATAGCATTCGATGGGTTCACAGAAATAGAGCAATCCACAGATCATGCAGTATATATTCCAAAAACAATGCCTATATTTGCACCAGTATTATCAGTAATACCACTCCAGCTACTAGCATACTATGCAGCTGTAGAAAAGGGCTGTGACGTTGATAAGCCGAGGAATTTAGCAAAAAGCGTAACGGTGGAATAGGGTATAAATGATGGCTTGTCCTGATGTAACTTTATAAAAAAGTTCAACCGTTTATAAAATAATTTAACCGTTTTGAAAAAAGTTCAACTATTTATAAAAAAGTTGAATCGGAAGTATTTATTATGGATATGCTATATTTTAGAGAATGTAGTATATAAAAAATTATAAACAAATATAAGAATGTAAAAAAACTGCGCATTCTCATCTAAGGTGAGAATGCGCAGTTTTTCTCTTTATAAATGGAGGTAAAGTGAATGGCTAAAAGAAAAAGAAACTTGGATGCAGCAAAAATAATTAAGGAAGGAAGAGGTACAGGAAAAGGAAACAAATATAAACCCTGGATTAAAATTCAGGATGTGTCTTCTTTAGGTAGATCAAGTAGGTTAAGAGGAATAAAAACAGGAAGACAACATGAGTTTTTATCAGATATGGAAAGAAATTATTTCTTTTTTTTAGAGTACTCAGACAAGGTTGAAGATATAAGAGAACAGTTTCCACTGCTTCCTATTGAAGAGACAATACTTATTGCTAATGAGCTGGGTATAGAGCATCCTAAGAACCCTGAAACAGGAGAATTTATTGTTATGACTACGGATTTCTTAGTATCTATAAATGATAACAATAAATTTTATGAAGTAGCTAGAACAATAAAATCTAAAGATGATCTTATGAATAAAAGAATACTAGAAAAGTCTGAGATTGAGAAATGGTATTGGGAAAAGAAAGGCATTAATTGGGGGATAGTTACTGAAGGAGAAATAGATAAGGTTATAGCAAACAATATAAGTTTAGTTCACGGGTATAAAGAGATAGGAACAATAGATAGCTTTAGTGATATTGAAGCCAGTGAATTGAAGGATTTAATATACGAATTTATAAGAAAGATAATTGATAATCCTAAAGCTATGAGAACTATATGTAATGAGTTTGATAATGAAATGTGTTTAGAAAAAGGAAGTAGTCTTTGCATATTTAAATATCTGGTAATAAACAAAATTATTGAAATAGATATAACAGAAAAAATTAGTGTTAATAAAACTATACCAAGTATAAGTGTAGTAGAAAAATCAATTAAGAGGGTGGAAGCAATATGATATCCATTAATTCAGTTTTTAAATATGTGGATAATGAAAATGGAGAAAGAATAAGGATTATTAACATTATTGAATTTTATGTGTACCTAGTAAATATTGATGCAGTAACATCAATGCCTAGAAAAGAATTATTAAATACTATTGATGAAGAAATTGGCGGAGAAAAATTAATAGCTATAAAAGATCCATTTTCAAGAATAATTAACGAAAAAGAACTCTCAGAACTTCAAATTAGTAAAAGAGATGCAGCTTGGGAGTTTATTGAAAAGTTTTGGGAAACAAACAAATATGAACTTTTAGAAAAAAATCATAGAGAAAATAAACTTATAGAAATAGCTAATACTTCAGGACTAAGTTTGACAAAAGTAAAAAGGATATTTAGTAGGTATTGGCAAAGAGGCATGAATAAAAATGCTTTACTACCTGATTATATAAACTCTGGAGGTAAAGGAAAAGAAAAAAAATTATCTGAATTAAAAGTAGGAAGGCCAGCAAATGTAGAATATTTAGGAGATTCTATAGAAGGAATTAACATAACTGATGATGTGAAAAAACATTTTCAGTTTGTCATAAATAAATATTACAGAAATAATAAAAAGATATCTTTAAAAGAAACATACACTCTATTGCTTAGAGATTTCTATTCGGATGTATATAGAGAAAATAATGAGGTCAAACATATCGTTTGGGATAATGAAAGAATACCTAAATATAATCAATTTTATTATTGGTTTAAGAAGTTTGAAGACGTTAAAAAGGATATTGTGCTAAGAGATAGTGACAAAGAATTTAATTTAAACCATAGACCATTGCTAAGTAATTCTACAATTGAAACAGATGGTCCAGGAACAAGATTTCAAATTGATGCAACCATAGGTGATGTTTATTTAGTAAGTTCTTTAAATAGAAAAAGAATTATAGGGAGACCAATTGTATACGCAATAATTGATGTATATTCTAGATTAATTACAGGGATTTATGTTGGATTAGAAGGACCATCTTGGCTTGGAGCTATGATGGCATTAGATAATATGATTACTGATAAGGTTGAATTTTGTAAAGGGTATGGAATAGAAATAACTGAGGACCAATGGCCTTCAAAACATTTGCCTGATATTATAATAGCTGACAGAGGAGAATTTGAAGGTTATTCACCTGAAAATATAATTAATAATTTGAATGTCAAAATAGAAAATACTTCCCCTTATCGGGGTGATTTAAAAGGTATAGTTGAAAGAAACTTTAGGACCTTAAATACTAAAGTAAAGCACAAAACTCCTGGTGCGATTCAAAAGGAATTCAGAAAAAGAGGAGATAAAGACTATAGATTAGACTCAACTTTAACAATTGAAGAGTTCACAAGGTTATACATAAATATTGTATTGCATCATAATAGAAGTCTTATAGAAAAGTATCCTATTGAAAAAGAAATGCTAGAAGATCAGATACTTCCTATACCGATTCAACTTTGGAGCTGGGGAATTGAAAATAAAAAAGGTAGATTAAAGACAGTAGATAGAGAGCTATTAAGATTAAACATTCTTCCAAGGGGAAAAGCAAGTGTTTCGAGGGCGGGAATTAAATTTAAAGGATTATTGTATAGTTCAGATAAAGCTATTAGTCAACAATGGTTTATAAAACCCACAACTAGCAGTATTGAAATTGTACATGATCCAAGGAACATTAATAAAATATATATTCCACATGAGAATGGCTTAGGTTATGAAGAATGTTATTTACTGGAGACCTGTAATCAATATAAAAATTGCCTATTAGAAGAAATAATTTTTAATCAGGAATTATTAACTGAATTAAAAGAGAAACATTTAAGAGAGCAAAATCAAAGTGATATTGATTTAGAAGAGGAAATAGAAAAAATAGTTAAAGAGGCTAAGACAGCAAAAACAAGGGAATTAGATTTTAATGAAAGTAAAAATAGACAGCTTAAAGGCATAAGTAATAACAGATTTGTGGAAAAAGAAATGAATAGAGAAACAGAAGCTTTTATAATTGGTGAAGAAAAAAGTAATGAAAATGGTGCTACTGAATTAATAGAATTACCAATTAGAAAAACTGAGGCTTATGAAAAGCAATCCCAAGGTAATGATAAAATAATGGAATTGCTAAAAAAGAAAAGAGATGAAAGACGTGAAAAATAATGAAGTAATAATTACTTTAAAAGGTGAATATGAGAAAGCTATTTATAAACCACAAGAGTTAGCTGAGTATAAAAATAATCCCTTTATTGAAGCATTGCCTAATATTTTTAATGAGGAAGATGTTGTGGATAAATTCACCCTATTTCCACAAATAAACAATGAAGATAGAATTAAGCCATCAAATATAAGGTACCATATTATAAAAAGAGCTAAAAATTTTGTTCAGCCTCTGCCAATTCATATTATTTTAGAAAGAAGATTATCAGCATTAATAAGAAGGGGATATTTAGCTAGAAATCCAATAGATAAAGTTTTTTTTGAACGGTTAAAAATATTGAATGAGCTAAAAGATGAAGTTACAAATGATAAAGTTATTAATGAAAGAATGAGTCATATTAGGTCAACAGCAGATAGTTTCTCAGTTATAGGGATCTCAGGTATCGGAAAAACTACAGCTATTGAAAGACTTCTATTGATGTATCCTCAAATAATAAAACATGAGGAATATGAAGGACAATATTTTAGTAGAACTCAAATAGTATGGTTGAAAATAGATTGCCCTTATGATGGCAGTTTATCAACTCTATGTAAGAGCTTTTTTAAAGTAATAGATGATTTATTGGGTACTAGATATTTAGAAAAGTTTGGTTATGCAAATAGAATAACTTCAACAATGATGCTTCACATGACAACTTTAGCAAGTATGTATGGCATAGGTGTGCTGGTAATTGATGAAATACAACATTTATTAAATGCTAAAAATGATATGGAGGATATGCTTAACTTTTTTGTTACTTTAAGCAATACAGTAGGCATTCCTACGGTTCTAATAGGTACAAGTAAGGCTCAGCAACTGTTTAGTGGGAACTTTAGGCAAGCCAGGAGAGCAGCAAGTGAAGGAGCTATAATGTGGGATAGGATGTCAAAGGAAAGTGAAGAATGGAATTTCTTTTTAGAGACATTGTGGGATTTTCAGTGTTTACAGGAAGAAACCAAACTATCAAAGGAAATTAAAGAAGCGTTTTATGATGAATGTCAAGGTATTACCGCAGTTGCAGTTAATTTATACATACTTGCTCAAGAAAGAGCATTATCACAGGGGAAAGAAAAAATTACAGTTGGCATTATAAGGGATACAGCAAAAGTGGATCTATATATGATTCAACCAATGATCAAGGCACTTAGAAATAATAATATTTTTGAAATAATGCAATATGAGGATATATCTATAAATCTAGATGATATAGCAATCAATTATAAAAGTGATATGGAACTTAACGGAAGAGTTCGTGAAGCATTTAATGAAAGAAAAAAATCCATAGAATTAATAAGAAGAAGTACTGTGGAAAATCTTATCTTTGATTTAAAATCAATGGATTTATTTAAAAATCTAGATGAAGTAGAAATTAAAAAAATATGTGAGAGAACCGTTAATGAAGCTAGTGTTAATGAGGAATATAGTAGTTTAAAGAAAGTGGTTTTACAAAAGGCTTTAGATCAAGAAGAAAAGGAAAAGCACAATAATGAGAAAGTTAAAAAAACAGAAACAAAAAATCAGGAGTTAATAGCTTTATATGAGAAAGCAAAAAAAGATAAAGTACATCCTTATGATGTACTAAAAAATAATGGATATATTAAAAATCCAATAAATGAATTTTTAAAAGCTTAATAAGTTTGCTTAAATCAGGGGGTGGGAGGTTAAAAATGTTAAGGAAAGGATGAGTATTTACGTTACATTTTTTTGCTGATCCATATAAAGATGAACTTATTTATTCTGCTGTTTCAAGATATCACTTTTATATTGGAAATATAGATTTTAAGGACACTATTGAAGAATGCTTTGGGAAAAGAACAATTGTGCCATCACTTGAGATAGGCAGTCCCATAGAGGATTTAGCAAAGAATATAGGTAGAAAGTACACAGCAGATTATCTAATAAAAAAACATACCATTTTACCTTATTATATTCCGTTTCTTCCAATTCAAAGGCGGGAAGAAATCATTGAAGAGATTAAGTATAAGGACTGTAGTGGAATTTATAACAAAATTGGTATTACTGCAGGCAGCATATGCAAAGCAGAAGGAATATATTATTGTCCTATTTGCGCACAAAATGACTTAGAAACTAAGGGAGAAGCTTATATCCATAGAGAGCATCAACTTCAGGGCATTTTTTTATGTGTTCACCATGGAGAATTATTAAGAAAGTATAAAATAAATAAAAACGCAGTAAGTAGGATTCAGTTTATTAGATTTGAAAAGGATTTACTTGACCTAAAGCCGGAAATTAAAAAAGTTGATAATTATGAAAAAATGCTAGCACTTGCCATGGATGCTTACTATTTACTACAAAACGATCTTATGGCTATGGATAAAAAAACTATTCTTAAAAAATATAAAAATCTTCTTGGTGAAAAGGGATTAACTACTTCAGGTAATAGAATAAAGCAAAGGGAGCTTTATGAAGAATTTATACATTTCTATGGTGAAGAGTTTTTGAAGGTTATGGATTCTAGCATAGATAATAATGATGAATACAATTGGCTTCGAGTAGTGACTAGAGATTTAAAAAGGACTGTTCATCCAGTGAGGCATTTATTATTTATAAACTTTTTATCGGATAATATTGCTGAATTTTTTAATAATGCAAAGAATAACTATAACCCCTTCGGTAATGGGCCTTGGCCGTGTTTAAATAAGATAGCGAAGCATTACCGAATGGATGTAGTGAAGGAATTAACTATAACAGATGATTATAAGACAAGGTTACCTGTAGGTACTTTCAGCTGTGATTGCGGCTTTGTATACTCGAGAAAAGGCCCTGATAAAGAAAGTAGTGATAGATATAGAATAGGAAGAATAAAGAATTTTGGTGGGGTATGGGAGGATAAAATTAAAGAATATTTAAAAGAAAATAAATATGGGCTTAGAGAGTTAGCTAGGCTTATGAAGTGTGATCCTAAGACTATATTAAAGTTTGATTATATATTAGGAACAAATATGTTTCAAAATAACAGTAGATACATAAAGGATAAGGTATCTGTTGAAGAAACTGATAAATTAACTGATTATAAAAATTGTATTTTAGATAATATGATAAATAATCCTGCAGCAATAAGAACTCAAATCAGAAGTATGTGTAAAAAAGAATATATTTTTATCTATCGAAAAGATAAAAAATGGCTTTATGACAAGCTTCCAATAGAAACCAAAAGAATTAATTATAAACCTCTAGTGGATTGGAAAAAGAGAGATAATGAGCTTTTACTTATTGTAAGAAATAAGTATGAGGAATTAATGAATAATGCTGAACCTATAAGAATAACAAAATCCAGTATTGGCAGGGAGATAGGAATAATCGCTGCATTAGAAAAGAACATAGATAAATTACCTAATACTGAGAAATATCTAAATGAAATAATTGAGGCAGTAGAGGAGTTTCAAATCAGAAGATGTAAAAAAATAATTAACAATAAAATAGAAAAAGGTGAACCATTAAAGATGTGGCAAATACAAAGGATAGCTGGAATTAGAAGTGAAGCTTTTGAAAAGATAAAAGCTATGGTATTGGAATATATTGATTCACAAAATAACAGGAGGATATATGAGTAAGGAAGCAGTTATAATGAGAAAATGGCTTTTGAAAAAGGAGAGAAGGTATAGTTAACCTGGATTGGAGCACTCTCAAAATTATAACCTAGTATTCTATGAAGGCACATTGAATATTTTATGAAATGTCCTAAGAGATAATTAAAATTTTTATAAAAAATGCTAGGAGCTAAATTTGGATCAAACTATTTTCAAAAATTAGCTCTTTTACTTTACAGAATATCAATTATTTGAGAAATAATTTTATCAAACTTTTTTATAAACCTACAGTTGTTATTGTCATATAATATAATATGTATGTCATAAGTTCTAAATTGGTGTGTCATAGACAAGTTAATGAATATGTACAAAAGTTGTAAACCGAAAGTAAAGTTATAGACTAAAAATAATATAATAAACTATTAGGTGATTAAATAATTAATAAGGTCATGGCTAATTAAGGTAAAATCTTCGATTAGCTATGACTCTTTTGCTTATGGATTATAATTAATATTGTTGGTTCGAGATAGTAAAGTCATTAAAAATATAACAATGCCGTTAAAGACTTTTAACAACAAAATTAGTAAATGTCCATTCAATGAACGCAGATGTATAACATTAAAAATCTCTGCCCAAGCAAAATAAACCTTGCCTGGAAATGAAGGAAATACAGGAATTTTTCTCTGTATTCCTTAGTTTTTTATTTAAGTTTATTGTTGGGAAAATTAAGAGAATAATTAGGCAAAAATAAGAGTTTTCTAAAATGTAAGCTAGGTAGAATGGCAGAATGGCAGAATACTTAATCCTTTTGCCTACTCATTTATTTAATTCTGAAGAATTCTCGAATAAACGCAAGGCTCTGGACAGACTTTATTAAAAATTTGACATAGGGGTAAACCCTCTTTTCACATAGGGGGGGTTAATATATCTAAGTTGTATGAAAGATTTTCTTCGTTAATGTATTGAGTCAGTTGTAGATTTCAATAAAATAACTTCAAGATAATTAGTTCAAAAACACATTATTAATAGGTTTCAAAGGTATAAAAGTAAAATTTTATAGAATAAGAAAAGAGATAAGAAAATTGGCATAAACGTTCATAAAAATGATTGAGAGGACTTTTAAAACAAGATCTGCTAACCTCTTCTCCTTTTTTGGGATATTTACATCCTAAACACGGACCTACTTTATTTTTAGAATTACTTATTCATTAGGTAAATAAAGTTTATTTTTGATTGCTTTTTTATCTCGAAGGAAATAGGATGATGTTTTTTAAGGTTTGAGATGGGGAATGAAACAAGTTTACTCTTTATGGATTCTAAATTTATAACATAAAAATAATATTCTGGAAAATTATGAAGGAAATAGACATGATATGTAGAATTAATTTATAAAACCAAAATTATTATGATTACTCAGATAATGCTGAGATCACAATTGCTTAATTTAGAGGTGGTTATTGTAATCAATGTCATTATAGGAAGATATAAGTTTGAATTAATTGATAATTATTTAATTATAATGGTGATATTAATATGTTTGATTCTAATTAAAAAATAAATTTTATAAATTACAAACTCTATGTTTAAATAAAAAGCTAATATACAATGAGCATTATTTAGATAATTAAAGATATATGAACAATATGATACGTCTACAGTAGGTAAGTATACTTTCTATGATTAAATAATTGTTTAAATAAATAAATTACTTATGAAAAGAGGGTGTAAATAAATGTATTCAAGATGGAGAAAAATTGATTTGCATATTCATACTGACATGTCGAAAGAAACCAAAGAAAATGACTATCAAGGGATTTTTGATATAGATGTCCTATACCAAAAACTATTGGAAAATAATATTGACATGATTTCTTTTACTGACCATAACATTATCAATATTGATGCCTATAATGGAATCAACAAAAAGGATATTGCAGTTTTGGTTGGCGTTGAACTGGATGTTGCAATATCAGAAGAAGATTTAGAAAAATACATAAATAAACTTAATGGTGTTAATAATGGCTTAAAAATTGACATCAAACCTTTTCATCTATTACTAATATTTAAATCTCAGGAATTTAAAAAGCTTTCAAATGATTTGGAAGCTATGTATGGAAAGATTAGCACAGATATTTTCGAGTCTAAGCTTGATTTAGTTTCAAAGAAAAAATTAAGGGTAACTACTTTTAAATATATTGTTGAAGCCTTTAAAAATGAAGATTACTTTTTAATTGCTCATGGAGATAAAGACAAAAGTATTATTAATCCATATAAAAATTCTGGCAAATTATCAGAAGCTCAATCCGAGATATTAATGGGTGAAATATCTGCTGTTGAAATGAAGAGTAAAAATAAAATGGCTCATGCTATCAATATTTATAATGAAGAATTTAGAAAGCTGGTATCTTCAGACTTTGAAGCAGAGCAGCCAACTTCTTATGTAGTTTTCTCTGACAATCATAACTGTTATGAATACAAATGTCATAGGTATTGTACGTGGGTTAAAGGGGCACTAGATTATGAAACTTTGAGAATAGCTTTTTCAGACCCTGAAAGTAGAATTCATACAGATGAAGTAGAACCAACACATTCCCCATATTTTGTTGACAAAATATTTCTTAAACTAAAAAATGGTGATTCTGAAGAAATAAACTTATCACCATACCTAAATGTAATCATTGGCGGAAGAGCCTCTGGAAAGAGTCTTCTTTTTAACTCATTAATTGATTTGAATCAAGATTTTATGTCAGAAGATAAAAAAATTTTTGAAGAGTATTATGAAAAAATGGTAGATAAAGGAGAAACTAAGATAAAATTAAATATAGGTGGTTATGAGAGTTTCACAAGCATAAAAGGAGAAGCATATTATCAAGAAAAGATAATTGACTTATTTAAGCAGGATAGTGATTTGAAAGACAAACTAAGTGAGTTTTTTGAAGACTTTAATGAAATTGAAGTCCAAAATGAAGAAAAACAAATTGAAGATTTATTTAAAGGTATGGTAAAAAATTACGGTAGTTATTATGAAAAAAGAAGCAAAATTGAAAAGGGGTGTAGGCTTCAACTTATTAAAAATAGTATTAAAACTTCAAATAAATGCTTTGAAATTAACGAATCAGAACTTAAAACTAAGTATGAAATTAAATATTTCTCAGAGATATTCAATAAAATCAACACTATTAAAGAAGAATTGAAGGAGATTAATGAAATTGAATTCATGAATGAGAAATTATTTAATAAAGATGACTTATGTGTTTTGAAAAACGCAACTGATTTATTAGAGCAAAAGTGTAATATAATTGAATTTAATAAGAATAAGACAAAAAATAGAACTTTATTTTTTGATAAAGTAAAAGATATTTATGAAGATTATTTAAAAAAAGATTTGGATACCGAAAAGCAAAGTATCGAGATATCTAAAATGACTTTAAATAATGATTTAGAAGATTATAAGAAATTTATGATTTCAAAATTGCAGCTTAAAAAAGCCTGTAATTTAATTGAAAAATTGGACAAAAAGGTTGAGGATAAAAGAGTAGAAAAAGAGAGATATATTTTTGTTACCAAGCTTAATTTTAAAATAAATAAGAATAAAATTATAGAAAATTTATTTGAAAGCTCTGTTCTAAACTACGATAGAAATAAAAGTATTTACCAGAATATGGTGAACATGGCAGATCCTTTTTGTGAGGTAAGAATGAAGAACAAGACGGGATTAGAAGGTAAAAAAATGGAAAGCTTCAAAAAGAAGGTCTATGAATTTGTAGATAGTTGTAAGAGTAGAAAAAAGTATGAGATTCTCGAAAAAGGTAACAGTCCTGGTGATACCCCTGTAAGTACCGCAACAACTTCACAAGGACGAAAAGCTTCTATTTTTCTAGATATAAA
This sequence comes from Clostridiaceae bacterium, assembly GCA_041639705.1. Lineage (GTDB taxonomy): Bacteria > Bacillota > Clostridia > Clostridiales > Caloramatoraceae > JARDZI01. The sequence goes on from JBEQBT010000020.1 coordinate 21,062, forward strand.
ACTAAATAGTTTTTTGGATAAAAATGCAAAACATGTTTTGATGATTGATCAAATTGAGGATAATATTGACAATAAATATATTAGTGAAAATCTAGTAAATTTGATAAGAAAGCTTAAGAAGAAAATGCAAATTATATTGGTTACTCATAATCCGAGTATAGCAATTTATGGTGACGCTGAAAACATTATAATTGCTGAAAACAATGATAATATAATAACCTACAAGCAGGGTGGATTAGAAAATGCAGAAATAAGGAAAGAAGCCTGTAAGATACTAGATGGTGGAGATATAGCTTTTAAAAACAGGATGGACAAATATAATATTGAGAAGTTAAAAAATTAAGGGGGATGCTGTATATGGAAATAAAGTTTGATACTAGTAACAATTGTGTGGAAGTAGTATTTAATGATTCAAAATTAAATATTTTATTTGATTTAAATAATGAGGTAAAGCTTACCGATTTTATTAAATCCATAAGTGAGTTGGATTGTAAAATTTCAATTAGTCCTGAAAGTTATGATGATTTTGCGGGTGGTAAAGAACCATCAAATAAAGAAGCCTATAAACTTATTGAATATTTATATAAAATAGTAGAATCATTCAATGAAAGTTACCAAACTATTTATGGCAATGAAGAACTTAGTTCATAAAAAATATAAGATATGGTCTAATATCAATTTGAAAGAATGATAAATACAAATTTATGATATAAAACTTGCAAACTGAGAAATAATATCTGATTTAATTACTTTTTTCTGTTAATGATTCTTTAGATGATAATTGGGATAAAAGATGGTGCAACTTAGAGCAAGAATGATAGATGTAGTGTTTAGACACTTCAAAATGATCAAACTTTTTTACAAAAATAAAATAACCTTAAATACTAAAGGACTAAATTTTAATCAAATTTTTTTCAAAAATCAGTTCTTTTTATTCACCAAAAGATAAGTTTTATAGAGTACATTTTGATCAAACTTTTTTCCAAAACAACACCTGATATAGCTTTATAAAAAAGTTTGATAAAAGAATAAAAAAAGGAAATGCTATATTTGAGGATGTAGTATAAAAATATAAAATAAATATTAGGATGTTAATGCTGTACATTCTCATTGAAGGTGAGAGTGTGCAGTTTTTTTGTGTAACGAATACCACGGGCTATGCCCGTGGTTCCAAAAGGCTTTTAGCTATGAGTGGAAAAAAATAACCTCCTTTGATAAAATAAATGCAGGTTCGCCAACCGCATTAAATACAAAGGAGG
>JBEQBT010000021.1:0-22188 GCA_041639705.1 Clostridiaceae bacterium
CCATGTCCTGATATTTCGTCATAGCTTTCAATTTTATTTTTATCAACTTCTTTTGCATAGGCTTTTAAAATCGAAGCTGCAATTGGGTGATTAGAATAGCTCTCTGCATATGCGGCATATTGCAACAGCTCTTCTTTAGTATAATTATTTTGAGGATTTATTTCAGTTACATTAAAAACGCCCTTTGTTAAAGTACCTGTCTTATCAAAAATAACTATTTCCACATTATTTAATGCTTCTAAATAGTTGCTTCCCTTTACTAATATACCACTTCTGGATGCTCCACCGATTCCTCCAAAGAAGCCTAGTGGAATAGATACTACCAGTGCACAAGGGCACGAAATTACCAGGAATACTAATGCTCTATAGATCCATTGTGAGAATGTTGCTCCTGGAATAATAAGGGGTGGTACGATTGCAAGAAGTGCTGCAACAATTACAACAACAGGAGTATAATACCTGGCAAATTTTGTTATGAAGTTTTCAGTCGGAGCTTTTCTGCTGCTGGCATTCTGAACCAACTCTAAAATCTTGGCTACAGTTGATTCTCCAAATTCTTTGGTAACTTCTATGGTTAAAAGACCATTCTTATTTATGAAGCCGCTTAATACATCATTGCCTGCCTCCACTTCTCTTGGCACAGATTCACCTGTTAGGGCAGATGTATCAACCATTGAGCTTCCTTCTATAACCTTACCATCTAGAGGAACCTTTTCTCCCGGCTTTACGACAATAATATCACCGATGTTCACGTCTTCAGGGGATACCCTTTTAAGGTCATCTCCAACTTTAAGATTAGCAAAGTCCGGTCTTATATCCATAAGTGCAGTTATTGACTTCCTGGAACGATTTACAGCTAACTCCTGGAAGAACTCTCCTACCTGGAAAAACAGCATAACAGCTACACCTTCCGGATACTCTCCAATAAAAAATGCACCGATTGTAGCAATACTCATAAGGAAATTTTCGTCAAACACTTGACCTCTGGTGATATTCTTCAAAGCCCTTAATACAATTCTTCCTCCGGATATAATATAGCTTATTAAAAATACGGTAAACTCCATCCAGCCTGGTAAATTAAATGCTAAGCCAAGTACAAAAAAAGCTCCGCTTATTCCAAACCTTATTATTTCTTTCTTGTTATCATCTTCCTCTTTGCCGTCGTCCTCCTTTACTTTTTCTTTAATAATCTCTTCAGCACTTATAACCTTAACATCCGGTTCAATTCTTTTTACAATACTGATTATATCTGCATTTAACCTTTCAGAATTAATATTATCATCAGTTTCCAGGGTAAGTTTTCTCGAAACAAAATCTACTGACGCAATCTTAACTCCTTCTAAATTTTTGACTCCTGATTCTATTTTTGAAGCACAATCAGCACATCCAAGTCCTTCGAGTATAAATACTTTTTTATTACCGCTTTTTTTCTTTTGTTCTTCATCAACTACCTTTACGTCCGGTTCAATCTTCTTTACTATAGCTTTAGCTTCTTCAATGATTCTATTTAGATCCTGCTTACTATTTGCTTCAATGATCAATTTCTTAGTCACAAAATCAACGGTTGCATTCTTTACGCCTGCAAGATTTTTAATCTGGGTTTCAATCTTTGTAGCACAGTTTGCACAACCTAAACCAACAAGTATTAATGATTTCTTTGACCCTTTGTTTATTGTCTTTTCCCTTACTATAACATCCGGTTCATGTTTGTTAACGATGGAGTGGATTTGTGATAATATGCTATCTAGCTCCTGTCCATTTTCAGCTTCAATTGTAAGTGTCTTTGTTATAAAGTTCATCGAAGCTTTTACTCCAGGTATTTGGTTAGCTTCAAATTCAATTTTGGCTGAACAATTAGCACAGTCTAAGCCTTCCAATATTAGTTCCTTTTTATTACTTGATGACATGGTATCCCTCCTATATTTTATTTTTTTCTGTAATATGAATTAAACCTTGATCAAATATTTGTTTAACATGTTCATCATCCAAGGAATAATATACTACCTTGCCCTCTTTTCTATATTTCACTAATCTTGCTTGTTTTAATACACGCAGTTGATGTGATATTGCAGACTGAGTCATATTAAGTAATACGGCAATATCACATACACACATCTCTGAAGCAAATAAAGCATAAAGTATTTTTATTCTTGTAGTATCACCAAAAACCTTAAATATCTCTGCTAAGTCATATAGGCTTTCTTCATGTGGCATACTCTCCCTTACTGAGTTTACAACAGCTTCATGAATAACAGTACAATCGCATCTTTCAAAGTCAACCTTATTTTCATTCATAATTTGTTCACCTCCTATATTTTGAATACTTGAGCAATCGTTCATATGTTATATTTTTATTATATTCCTAGAAATATTAGTTGTCAACAATTTCATATGAATATTTGTTCATATGAAATTATTTTGTATCTAAGTTTTTTTTCAAAATAAATGTTAAAGAACAATTGGGATAAACATTCATAATTAATCCACATCAAAATAGTATAATTAAATAAAAAGCAAAGGTTTACCCGAATTAATGACAATCTTAACAAAGTCTAGTTAAATTTTTCTGGACTATAATTGGAGTGAGTTTAGGATGATGAAAGAAAATACTGTTCTTATTGTAGAAGATGAACAAATTATTGCGGAAACATTAAAAATGTGCCTTGTAAAGGAAGTATTCAACGTTTAAATTATCGGCAATGGAAATGATGCAATTAAAATATTTGATGAAATTAAATCTATTTTAGTCCTGCTTGATCTAAGTTTACCCGGGGAAGATGGAATAAAAATCTGCAGAAACTTCCGTTCCCGTTCAAATGTGCCGATTATTATGGTAACTGCCAGGGATGAGGAGGAGGATAAATTAACAGGCTTAGAAACTGGAGCAGATGATTATCTTACAAAACCTTTTAGTATCCGTGAAGTAGTTGCAAGGGTTAAAGTGTTGCTCAGGCGGGCATGGTCGCCACAAATGAAACAAGACCGTTTAATGGTAGACGATCTTGTTAAACATTCTTTCTTTCATGTTCATCTATAGGTGAAGATATTGATAATGAGGGCATTTCATTCCTCTCTGAGCTTCTATATGATATATAGGAATGAAATGTCCTTGTATTTAATACTGTTGGTGTTTTTTACGACACAATCTTCCCATCCGTTATTCTTATCATTCTGTCCCCCATCTTCCCAATTTCGGGATCATGAGTAACAAGAATAATAGTAGTTCCGCTCTGGTGTATCTTATTAAATATTTCCATGACTGTTGAACCGTTCTGTCGGTCAAGGTTGCCTGTAGGCTCATCAGCCATAAGTATTTCCGGCCTGTTTATCAAAGCACGTGCTATGCTTACTCTTTGCTGCTCCCCTCCCGACAAACGACCCGGAATATTGGCAAGTCTGTGCCCTAAGCCTACAGCCTCCAGCATCTCCTTTGCATCTTCCTCATCCGATGCACTATGAAAGTACTGGGCCAGCATTACATTTTCCAGTGCATTCAGATATGGTATAAGATGATATTGCTGAAATATCAGACCTATTTTTTCTCTCCGGAATTTAGCCAATTTATTCTGACTATATTTTGAAACCTCTTCACTGCATATTTCTAGACTTCCTGATGTAGGCCTGTCAAGACAGCTTAAAATATTAAGAAGCGTTGTTTTTCCAGACCCTGAAGGTCCCATAATATTTACCCATTCTCCCTTGTTTATTTCTAACTTGACATCCTTAAGGACGTGGGTATTATTATCATAGCTTTTTTTCAAATCCTTTATTTTAATAATTCCTTCCATTATTCATCACCTCTCAATGTTATAACAGGATCAATGGCAAGTGCCCTTCTTACCGGCCAATAGCTGGATATGAAGGTAATCAGGACTCCTATCGCCGCAGATGCCGGTATCAGCCAGTACCTGATGCTTACCTGGGAACCATATACATTTATGCTTATTATCTGAGACAGCAGCAGACCGATAATTCCGCCAATCACTCCGCCAACCAGACCCATCAGCATTCCCTCCCCGTAAAACAAAGCCCCGATCCTCTGCCCGCTGGACCCTAGTGCTTTCATTATTCCTATTTCCTTTGTCCTTTCCAAAACAGAATTTATCATAGTGCTCATTATGCACAATATGGTCCCTGCCAAAGCTACTATCACAACCAGAAGTATAAGCCACTGCACCTTGTTCTGAATAACATTCTCAGCCTTTGAAATTCTAGAAACCGCTTTGACCTTGATGCCTTTATTCTCCTTTGCAACGAGGTCCATGATATCTTCTACACTCTTTTCAGTGGTCATGGCACTGACCTGTATAAGGCTAACCTTATCCTTAAGTCCGAATATTCCCTGTGCAGCCCCCAGGTTTATAAAGACCTGGTCATCCTCTGATGAATTGGTTTTGACTATGCCTTTCACAATGAACTTGTGACCGTTACCGACTTCATATTCCCCTGCAACGGATGCGCTGGAAACAGTATCAGCCTTATCTTCCTTATTCACCCCGGGCATTTCTATTTCAAATTCATCGCCCTCTTTAAGATTAAGTCTCTGAGCGACATTTATACCTATGACACTTGCCTTTAAATCATTACTGTCGGGCAAACTGCCGTTTATCTTCCACCATGGATTGGTTTTGACTATGCTGTCAAAATCAACACCTGTTATTACCATATCCACTGTTTTGACCTTGCTCACACCATAGATATAAGGCGAATAGGCATATATATATTCCTTTATGCTACCGCCGTCCAGTGAGACAGACTTATAATTAATAAATTTGTCCCCACCTGCGCCACTTGTATTGCTTCCGTCTGCGATTAATGGCTGTCCGCTGTCCGGAAGAACCAATATATTAGACCCGAAGGAACGAAGGTTTTTGCCTATGTTCGTGTTCAAATCCATATATATATTCAAAAGGGCTGCAAGTATGGATGTCCCTAATATAATTGCCAGCAATGCGATTAAGAACTTTTTTTTTCTCATTATTACTGATTTTAAAACTATTCGTCTATACATATTTATTCGCCTCTCAACATTACTACAGGATTTATTTTAACAGCGCTCCTGACAGGGATAAAGCTTCCGATAAACGTTATCAGCATAGCCGATGCCAAGGTTATCGGCAGCAGGGTTATATCAAAGGAAAAGCTTACATTGAATACTGCATTGGATATTGTGTAGGACAACCCCAACCCTATAGCATATCCCATAGCTCCGCCTATTAAAGCTACAAACATCATTTCAATAGCAAAGATGCTTATAATTTGTCTGGAAATAGCCCCTACACCCATCATTATTCCTATTTCCTTTCTCCGTTCAAAGACCGAGGCTGTCATAGTAGCTGCCACACCCAGTGCGGAAATAAACAAAGTTAATGAGGTCAAAAGCAACATCATCATTGTGATCTTTTTTAATAAATTACCTTGAGCCGAAGCAATTTGGGCGATAGGTACCGCATCACCGTTTGTTATAACCTCTTCAAGCTGGTAGGCAATTGCATCAATGTAGGGTGTACAGTACCACTTAATAAACTCGTCCTGTGTCATCACACTTCTATCTTTTTTTGCAAGGGCATCATCAGGTACTATATAGGAGCTGACCTCTATCTTGGAAACCGCACCCGGTTTCCCGATAATCTGCTGTGCTTTTCCAATGGGGATATATATTGTATTTTCTTCCGTAAGCCCACCCTTGATGATACCGCTGATAGCAAAAGTAAAAGGCTTGTTTTGGTAATTAACCGTAATGCTGTCTCCAACACTCAAACTATATTTTCCTGCAATTTCCTTCCCTATCATAGCTGAACTCAAATCATCGTCTGATGCCCACTTTCCTTCTACCTCAAACCATGGATACAGGTTTTTTATTCCTGTTGTCACAGATTTGAAAGTTTCTCCGGGTACATCAATGGTCTTATTAAAATATGTTCCTATAACAGGAACCGTCTCACCCTTAATATCTGTAAATATATTCAGTACAGGTGCAAAATCCGCGATATTGTATTTCCAGAAGACTTTTTTGATCTTATACAAGTCGCCTTCTTCAAGATAGCTGGAAACTGCCGGAGCCTTCAAGGGTACTCCCCCTACCTCCAGCCTCAAATCGCTGCCCTTGGGAACAACAATAATATTCGGACCATATGCCTTCAGCTGCTTGCTCATTTCCTTTTCTATATTGCGGTAAACGTTGAGCATGGATGTAATTAGAAGTGCACCCATTGTAACCGAAAGTACCGCAAGAATCATTCTTTTCCGTCTTACCTTAAAGGACTCTCTAACCATTTTTATAATCATTTTGCTTCACCCTTAAAAATCTTTTTTCAGTTCTAATAAATCTGATGTCTTTATTATGACCTCATCACCTGATACCTGATACTTCAGTTCAACCGGGTTGCAACCTCCGGGAAAACCTATAGTCGGTATTGGTATTGGAGCATTGCAATTCTTGCATATTACATTTTCTGAGTTTCCCTGTTCCTGATAATATCCGCCTTTTTTGCTGCCGCAAACCAGGCATGAGTCAAAACCGCTGCCTATAGTACCGTCACCACGCTTTATCAGCATAAATCTTATATTCATTTTATCCTCGGTTTCATAGGAAAACTTATTCAATATATTATCACCAAGGCTTCCTACTGGCACTTTTATCTCTTCTCCAACAGCCTGAACCTTTAATGGCACCGGATCAATAACCTTTTTAGTAACAGCCCCGACAAATTCATATCCAAGCAAGACATCAATCGTAATAATAAGTGCAATAGCTGCTATTTTAAAGTTTTTCTGCCGATTCAATTCCGCCAGACGGCGTCTCTTATCCACACCTGTAAGCTCGCCTAACTCCTTCTTCTCCTTGCTGAAAACCATCATCAGTAATGGAATAGTAACTAATATTATCGAGATAATTAAAAGAGAATTGTCTCTTACGATAAACCCAATTATTGATGCCATTGCAGGCCTCAATGGAATTAACTGCACCTCACCGAACTCATGGATAGTCCCTGCAAACAACCTTATGACAAGCAAATAAAGAATTATATTAATCACCTTGAAGAGCTTTGAAATATCAATACCTGAACTCCCCTTCATAAAAATGTATGCAAAAGCTACTGCTATGATTATACCAAAAACCGCACCTATTATGCTCGAAGCTGTCGAAGAGCCTCCCGCAAGAGTGTATATGAATATTACCGTTTCGACACCCTCCCTGAACACCATGAATACCGTAAAAAGAAATATTCCTAACGCCTGCCCCTTGCTTTTATCCGTAATAGCATCCAAACGCTCGTTTATTTCCTTTCCGATATTTTTGGACGTTTTATTCATCCAAATTATCAATGAAAGCACAAAGATACCGGCGATCAAATACATCGTACCCTCTAGTACCTCATTTTCCGGGTTGAAATTAATTAGCTGGAATACAACAGCGGTTAAAATGCTTAAAACTACCGAAACCCCTACACCCAAATAAACGTTTCTTTTTAAATAATCCTTTTTTGTTCTACCCAGATATGTAAGAATGATTCCTACAACTAATGCAGCTTCAATTCCTTCTCTTAATGTTATAATAAGACTCTGCATTTATATTCTCCTTTCAATTCTGATATTGGTAATCATTATCAATTAAAATTTATGCTTTACCACCTTATCCTACATATAATAAGTTCTTATTTAAGGCTTAAAAAAATATATCGTATTGATATTGATTCTCATTAACAGTATATCATGTCACTGATTGGCTGTCAACACCATATTGTTCAAATTTATCATGCCCTAGATCATATATCAAGATATTCATTTGCAATAATTATACACAAAAATATTGCACTGCACTCACATACGATGGCATGCTTTAGTTTTTCTCTTGGATAAATAACAGCTTGCTCTATACTCTCCTCTGACATGATTTTTGTTACAATCAAGTTATTTCGATTATTTAAGAAATTTACCATAAACCTTATATATCTGAGAGTTTTGGATATCCTCCACCTTGGGGATGCCGCCAATGATACTAATGTCACGGATACCTGTGTTGGTTTCGAGACTGATGAGGGAAAATACTTTACCCATTTACATTCCTCCTATCACCTGACCCCTGTAACCAAGGTCGTGAGCCGCCTGTTTCAGTTTCTGCTCCGTCTTGATGAAATACCCTCCATCACTGTTTCAGAAGTTGACGTAGAGTTCACCGTCCGGAGTTTTAATGGGACGCAGTTCTATCCCTTCGCCCACCCATCATTTTTAAGGAAAATCGGTATGAAGTTGTTTACAGGGGTTCAAATCCCCCCAGTATGACAAAAAAGCCTGATGTCATCTATGAAACTGAGGGACTAAAAATTGAGGACTAAATCCCTCGAAAAGGCAAATGCCATGCGATCGAAGTCGCATGGCATCTATATTCACCTAATTTGATGGCGGAGAAGTGGGGATTCGAACCCCAGCTGGAGTAACCCCCACTAATGGTTTAGCAAACCATCCTCTTCGGCCACTTGAGTACTTCTCCACAAATTTAAAATGGCGGAGAGAGTGGGATTCGAACCCACGGTAGGGTTACCCCTACGCCGGTTTTCAAGACCGGTGCCTTAAACCAACTCGGCCATCTCTCCGTATCGGACATTTTATATTATATCAGCTGCCTGAGTAACTGTCAATATAAAATGCCCTAGCATAATTGTAAATCATCTGGTAATTCTATCTACGCCACCCATATATGGTCTAAGTACCTCTGGAATTATTACACTTCCATCTGCCTGTTGGAAGTTCTCAAGTATGGCTGCGACTGTTCTTCCAACTGCAAGTCCTGAACCATTAATAGTGTGAACATATCTTGGCTTATCCTTTTGATTTGCTTTAAATCTAATATTTGCCCTTCTTGCTTGATAATCCTCAAAGTTCGAGCAGCTTGATATTTCAACATATTTACCATAGCTTGGCATCCACATTTCTATATCGTACTTCTTTGCTGCAGTGAAACCTAAATCTCCTGAACAGATTAGCACTACTCTGTATGGTATTCCAAGAAGCTTAAGTACTTCCTCTGCATCATTTGTTAGTGCCTCAAGCTCTTCATATGATTTATCCGGATCAGTAAACTTCACTAGCTCAACCTTGTTAAACTGGTGCTGCCTTATTAGTCCCCTTGTATCTCTTCCTGCTGAGCCAGCCTCTGAACGGAAGCATGCAGTATATGCAGCATACTTTATAGGAAGGCTTTCTCCGTCTATTATGTCATCTCTAAAAAGGTTTGTTACTGGAACCTCGGCAGTTGGAACCAGAAAGTAATCCATATCTGCCAGCTTAAATGCATCCTCCTCAAACTTTGGAAGCTGGCCTGTTCCAGTCATGCTTTTTCTATTTACCATGAATGGAGGTAATATTTCAGTATAACCATGTTTACCTGTGTGTAAATCCAGCATGAAGTTAATACAAGCTCTCTCAAGTCTTGCACCGAGTCCTTTATATACTGTAAATCTTGCCCCTGTTATCTTTCCTGCTGCTTCAAAGTCAAGTACTCCAAGGTTTGTCCCAATATCCCAATGGGCTTTTATATCGAAATCAAACTTTTTAGGTTCTCCCCATTTTCTAAGCTCCACATTATCCTCATTGGTTTTCCCTTGAGGTACATCAGGGTGTGGAATATTAGGAATTCTCAATAGAAGATATTCGATTTCCTCATCTACCTTTCCAAGTTCCTCATCATGTGTCTTTATCTCGTCTGCTAATAACTTCATTTCTGCCATTATATCATCAACATTTTGACCTGCCTTTTTAAGCTTTGGAATCTCCTGCGATGCTGTGTTTCTCTTGTTTTTTAATGCCTCAACCTCAGCTATTATTTCTCTTCTTCTCTCATCAAGGTCAACTACCTTATCAATCATTTCTAGATCAAAGGCTTCCCCCCTGATTTTCATAGCTTCCTTTACTTCCTCTTTATTGATTCTTAATCTTTTAATATCTAACATTCAATCTCCTCCTCTATATTGGTATGTATTTTTTTCTGATTTTTTATACGTTTAAATTGGATTTCCTTCTATCATACTGATGGAAGTAGGTCCATCGAGTTTTAAGATCCTTCACTACGTTCAGGATGACAGGACTAGTCTTTTATAGCAAGGGCGGGGAGTACTACATTCAAAATAACAGGAGTACTATGGTGAAAATGTCATGAATGATGGTTCGAATTGGCATCGCTCACATTTTTGCCAAATAAAAAAAACCTTCATCCCTAAAAAATAGGGACGAAAGGTATACTTCCGCGGTGCCACCCAGATTGACCATATGGTCCTCTTGCTGTGGTATAACGTCCACAAATCGTTTTGCTCCTCGCAAACCTTCAAGGGTGGATTCAATAAGACTAACTATCTGCTCACACCATCCGCAGACTCTCTTTAAACCAGAGCTTACCTACTACTTCCTATCAACAGTTTGTTATATTATTAATATTATAGCACTTTATTTCCATATTGCAAGATTTATATTTTAAAATAAATTTCTATATTTATGTATAAAATCCCAATAGCTTGTCTACAATTAAAGTGGAGGGGTTAAAATGAGTGAGGTCGATATTTTATACCAGATTTCAAACTTAAAGGAAATCGACTATAAAAATACCCTTGTATTAACAAGCCTAGTTGAGCTTTTAATTGAAAAGGGGATTATTACAAGAAAGGAATTAGTCTGTAAAACCAAGGAATTAGATAATATCGCATTTACACTAGATGATGACTAGTATTTCATGCAATCCTGAGTATAGTACGAGGAAAAATCTTTCCGCTAGGTTCCTATAAGATCCTTCACTGTGTTCAGGATGACATGGGTGGATATAGACATAGCAATGACAATGCCTACAGCTTTGTCAAATAGAAATAGTTAAAAAATTAGCCTGGAAAATTCATCCCAGGCTAACCTTTTTATTGCCCCGCACTATCCTTTAACTGATTTAATACGCCTTCAAGCTCTTTAATATATCCTCCATATCCAGCCCAATCTCCAGACTGCTGTGCCTGTTTTGATTTTTCATACAGATCTGCTGCCTTAAGGATTAGACTGTTTATATCAGTTTGTGTACCAGGTGTCGTTTCTGTTGGTGTTGGAGTAATTGTTCCTGGCTGTTCTACCTTTGCATTAAAAAGCTTTGCAAAGGCCAAGGAAATATTATCCTCCATTACAATTTTTTCTCCCAAACCTACTATTACCTTTTTAAGTTCAGGTAAGCTATTTCCGGTACCAGCCCTTAAATAAAGAGGCCTTACATAGATTAGAGCATTTTTTATTGGTATTATATTGGTTTCCCCTAATATTACCTGTGATCCCTTCTGGTCCCAAAGAGCTAATTGCCTTGAGATTTCAGTATCAGTATTTAGCCTTGAATTAAACTGCTGTGGACCATAAATGGATTTTTCCTTAGGAAATTTAACCAATGTCATCTGTGCTAAATTATCAGCATCCATCTTAACTGCAAGCCAGGATACCATATTCTCCTTTTTAGCCACTGTAAATGGTATTGTCAGTACAAGCTCTTCCTTTGTTTCACCTGGAAGTCTCATCACCTGATATACCGCATCCACATCCACCTCACTGGTATCACTTGACTTTTTCTTTGCAATGCTCCATAGGTCCTCACTATTATAAAATACTGCTGGATTATCCATATGATACTTTTCATATACCTTTGACTGGGTCATGAATACATCCTCCGAATACCTTAGATGATCCTTAATATCCTTAGGCATCTGGCTTATATCCTTAAAAAGTCCACTGTAAATTTTCCCAATAGTTTTGGCTACTGCATCACTATTATCTGTTAGATAGAAGTCAACCTTTCCGTCGTATGCATCTATAACTACCTTTATTGAGTTTCTTATATAATTTATTCCATTGTATGTCTCTGCATATGGAAATCTGTTTGAGGTAGTATATGCATCAATTACCCAGTATAGCTTCCCGTCGGATATAACTAAATATGGGTCATTGTCATAGTTTATAAATGGAGCTATTTTTTTGACTCTTTCTAATATATTTCTATTTAGAATTATTTTACTATCTGAAGTTACATCATTGGATAATAGGAAATTAAGACTTCCTTCATTTAATGCAAACAGCAGCTTATTAAATGCAGTCATTTTTATACCTGCTGCACCAGTATATTTTGTTTTTGCTTCACTATTTTCTGCAGGATAATCTATCTCCTGATCCTTCTTTCCTACTACTACATAATCATAATCAAGTTCTCCAAAATACAGCTGTGGTCTATCAATTTTTATATCATTGCCTGATGTTGGAATATCTTTTATTATAAATTCAGGTAACCCTGATGAATTAACCGTATTTGTATATGACATTACAGCACCATAACCATGTGTATAGTAAAGGTGAAGATTCTGCCAGGTTTGAAACTTAGCTTCCCTACTTGTATTATCAAGCTCTCTAGCTGCAATAAACACCTGCCTTGTCTTTCCATCTATTACATACCTGTCTATGTCCACATCATTAAACTTATAGTAATTTCTTATTGCCTGTATTTGATTAAACACCTGTAATGACTGGGAAAACTCATTTATTCTTATGTTATCTATTGTATCATTGTTTTCATTTATGTCCTTTTGAACAAGTGTGTTATCAACAGTAAATGGAGTTTCTTTTATGTTTTCAAGTCCAAATGCCTTCCTTGTCATGTCTATGTTATATGTAAGATAGGGAATTTCCTTGTCCCTGGCATTAGGTGAAACCACAAATCTTTCAACTATTCCAGAAACCAGTGTCTCTGAAACTATTAGCACTACTATGAATATTGCAGTGTAAACAACCCATCTGATCCTTTTTCTAATAATAGCAACAGCTACAACTAATGCTGACACAATGCACAGTATAGCAATTATTTTAAACATAGGAAGTGATACATGAACATCCGTATAGCTTGCACCAAATGCAATTCCCCTTGGAGAGTATACAAGGTTTAATGCTTTTATATAGAACACTCCAGAAAGAAGGATTAAAAGTATAGCACCTAAAACAGATAGCTGTTTCACAGCAAACCTTGTCTGTGGACTATTATCACCCTTTATATAATCCATAAATCCAGAAAATCCATCCTTCATTTTAAGCATACTGTAAAATAATAATGTAACTGCTATTAGTAGTATTATAACTGTTATTAGTACTCCTAATACTGCATTGATTAATGGCAGCTTGAATATATAAAATCCTGCATCATACCCGAATAATGGGTCCTTTATTCCAAAATCAGTTGAGTTAAAATATTCTAGTATTCTGTACCAGAATACATCTGTAAAAAGGAGTGAAACTATGAATGACAATACAAGTGATGCAAAAAAAATGATTTTATTGTGCATCCCTGTCTCCTTCTTGTCATATACCTGGTTGTTCATATTCAGATAACCTTTTTTTAGATATCTAATATATATGAGTATTAATAAAAACAACACTACAAATGCTGGCCCAAATATCACGGCCTTGGCTTTTAAAGATGTAAAAAACACACCTATATATCCAACTTCGTTGAACCATTGGTAATCAACGAAGAAACTGGAAAATATTCCGACAAGTACAATCAGCGCTAGAACCCCGATCAAAACTTTAATTAATGTTTTTTTCACTTTATATTACCCCTCCTGAGTTATTAAATATCCCTTTTCTTCAAGGGCTTGTATTATTCTATTCATTACCTCATTATCCTCTGCTTCAATTGTGTGTATGTGTACTCCTTGAGTCAGCTGGGATAATGGTTTTGAGCCTTCTTGGTTAATTTTTTTCATAAATTGCTCAACATCAAACAAAGACTTTAGCTGGAGTCTTCCTGTTATTTCACCATATATTTTATGCTCAATTGTTACATCAAGCACCCTGCCTCCCATGTTAACTATAGTCTTTAATTCATCCTCCATGTCCCGCTCGTTGTGCCTTACTGCAATAACCCTTTTCACATTTTCCAAATTAGCGCTTATTAGCATATATCCCTGGGGAGTTGCTATAATATCACTACCCTCTGCCCTTAAAAGAGCTATATCCTGAACTATAACCTGTCTTGAGACATCAAATTGAGTTGATAACTCCCCTCCCTTAAAGGGTCTTTGGTTATTCTTAAGCAAGTATAGAATTTTACTTCTTCTTTCCTCCCCTTTCATATTTATCCTCCTCGACTATTTCTTTCATATATTATACTACAATATATAATAAAAAGGTATTGTATATCTTTTAATACACAATACCTGCTACTGGGCTGTAGACCAGTCAGCCATCCATATTCCTTCTATTTTTACAGTGTTAAAGTATACAGTATTTATTATCTTTTTACTTCCATCTGAATTCAAGGTGTAAAAATTCACCTTAACCCTTGCCTTTACTCCTGTGCTATCTGGTGTATAATCTTCAACAGTAAATTTCTGATTAGTAAATCCAAGTTGCTTAACCTCTTCCATTTCAACCACATAGTCAGCAAAATATTTTCTGTCCGTATTATTAGAATCATCGGATAATAACAAATATGCATCAAGCCATTTCCCCTGGCTCTCCAGTGTCATCTGAAGGTTTAATACTTCTGTTGGGTTAAGTGTCTTATTTCTTTTAAATAACGCTCTATTTCTACCTATAGGCTTATTAAATGTCATATGTCCTGCTAGGGTACTTTCAAGCTTGTTATCTATTTTAAATAAAACTCTATTTACTCCTGGTACTTCTGTTAATGAGTCTACAATTGTATATATACTCATGAGTTCCCCAGTAACACCACCAGGATGATTCTTCTTAAACTCACCTGATAGGTTAACCGTTACTGTATCTCCACTCCTTGAAGCTGATAAAAGCTTTGTCCCTGGAGGAATTGGGGAAACTCCAGATACTGATAGAGGTCCCCTTAAGAGCTCTTTAATTATTGTTTTCTCAAGTGATGTATCAAACTGAACAATTCTTTCCTCTGGAATCAAATAGGACTGGGTGGAGTCTGGAAAATATAATAGGATAGGTAGTTTACCTTTATATTGTGTGGACTTCGAAATAGCTCCAGAATTCTTCTCCTCATTTTCCCGTTGTAGAAACCCTAATCTACAGCTAGAGAATAAAATACTAATTATTATTAATAGGATAGGCGTGGTTTTTTTCACAGCTAAAACACTCCCTGCAATTTTTTTACCTCTATCCCCCAGTTTATTACCTCTTATAGAAATATCCAACTCCCCACTTTGTCATAATATATTGGGGATTAGCTGGATCCTTTTCAATTTTTTCTCTAAGCCTTCTAACATGAACATCAACTGTTCTGGAATCGCCATAATAATCATAACCCCATATAATCTCAAGAAGAGTTTCTCTATTATATATTTTCCCTGGATTTGTTACTAATAAAAATAAAATATCATATTCCTTTGAGGTAAGTTCCACATGTCGACCTGCGACATTTACCTTTCTGGATGTAATATCAATTGCAACATCTCTAACATTTATTATGTCATTTTTACTTGAAACATACTCATATGCTCTTCTAATCAAAGCTTTTATTCTAGCCCTAAGCTCTTGTATTTTAATCGGTTTTATCACATAATCATCCGCTCCAAGTTCAAATCCTCTAATCTTATCCTCATCTTTACAATCCTCAGACATTAGTATAACTGGTACATGGGACTTTTCTCTAATTTTTTTAAGCACAGTTAAGCCATCCAACCCTGAAAGGATAGTGTTTATTATAATTAAATTATATATATTTTCTTCTATGTTCTTTAAAGCCTGCTGGCTATTACATGAAATATTAACTATATACTTATCCTGTTCAAGGTTACTCTTAATGTGTTTTGTAAGCGTTTCATCCTCATTAATAACAAGAACCCTGTAATTCACAAATATCCCTCCCTCGAAAAGATTTTTATTTAATAAAAATCTTATAACCTATTTAAAGCCATATAATTTATCAATTTCTAAGACTCCACCTTCTATAAGGTGGAGTTTCCACTTTTTGCTTCAGGTGGGATAGAGTCATCACCTGAAGTCTCGATGTTCAGCTTTAGCTGAACGAGTTCACTGAGTATATTATAACATGATTTCCTGATTTCAGAAGTGTGACCTATACATATAACAAACAGTTTATATAAATAATTATTTGTAAATTAAAAAACTATATAATCAAAGGTACCCACTGGTACCTTTAGTAAACTAATTCTTTAATTTCTAGAATCCGCCTCTTGTAGTATCTTAAGCTTTTCATCGTTTTGAATATGATAGTTATGATGGTTCTTTATAAGAAACTTAATATATTCCGGTTCCATATATAAAACTTCAAGTGCTATTTCTGCATGCTCATAATATGCCTTAACAAACCCTATTTTGTTACATTTTCTTGAGGTATTTGGAAGTAATCTATCAGCAATAACCATAATAGATTTGGTAACACAATTTAATCCCCTGTTTGCTTGTCCAATATCATGTAGGAGTGATGCCTTAATAAGTAGTATATCATATAAGTCCCACTTCAAACATTCTTCTAAAACTTCCCTTGCAACCTTTACACTGTGGGTTTGTGTTGAAGTTGGAAGGGATGAAAATATCTTTTTTTCATAGTCATTTAAATAGCTGTTAATAAATAATATGTCATCCCTATTTAGCCTTGCTGTAGCTGCCCAAATAAACTGCTTGACCCTGTATAACATACTCATACCTCCAAATACATTGCTGTGAAAGCCTATCCTACCATTCTGATAGTACCTTCATCCTGATGTCTGTACGACTGAAAGCTCTTGATTCCCTTTACTAGGATAAACGAAACCCCGTTCTGTCATCTGAACGCAGTGCTGAATCTTTCCTTCAGTTATTGTAATAAGATCCGACCCTATGCTCAGGATGACAAGCGGTAGGGATGGGCTTTCATAGTAATGACAGGGGATACTTCGTTTATAATGATTCATAATGTTCCTACTGATTCTCAATATTACAAAATGTGTATTGAAATATATTTTCATTGTAACATAATTCCTATAGCATGTCTTAATTTATGGAAGGAAAAAGAGTTAAAGTAGGTGGATCCACCTATTCTAACTCTGGTAGGCTATTTATGTCAAATCCCTTTCCTGTTATAGCTTCCTCCCCCTTCTTTCTTGAAAGAACTGAAACATTTGAAAGCTCTCCTAACTCTACCATATAAACTGCCTGCTCATTATCGATTATAGAACCAGAGCTGAGCTCATACCCTATTATTTTACCTGCAGCATCCTTAATAATCTCTGTTACTTCAAGCTTTTCCATATGGCCCTCCTACTATCATAATATAGTGTGAGAAAATTATATTGCATATTGACTTTCCCATACCTCTTCATGTTTTACGATCAATTGCATTGAAATCCATCGCTGTAATGCAAAACATCCCTTTGCATTATTTTGCAACAGAGATGTTTTATTATACATTTAATTTTATTCTGTTCTAATAGCTTCTAAAGCACTCAATTTCATAGCCCTTCTTGCTGGATAAAAGCCTGATATTAATCCTACAAGAGTTGCAAAAACCAATACAAAAAGTGCAAGCCAAATTGGTATTATTGATATCCTGCTTCCCTCACCTGTTGGCCCCAAAAAGTTTAGTAGCCCTCCAGCAAAGGTATTAAGTATTATTGACACAAGCTTACTAAAGCCTAAACCAATGATTCCTCCAACAAGACCTATCATTCCTGATTCGAACAGGAAAATTCTCCTAATGTCTCCTAGTGCTGCACCTATTACCTTCATAACCCCTATCTCTCTTGTTCTCTCATAAATTGACATAATCATAGTATTTGTTATGCCTAGTGCAGCAACAAGTAATGATACTGCACCTATCCCTCCAAGTATCATTTGTAATGTAGCAGCGGTTTTTTTCATGGATTCAAGGTAATCTGTAAGGCTGTATGCTTCGAAACCCATTTCCTTTATCTTAGCCTGAACTGTTTGTACCTCGTTTATATCCTTAACCTTAACCATTGCTCTTTGATACCCATTTTGTTGGTTGTTCCCATACAATTGTTTTTCCTGATTGCTTTGGTTTTTAGCGTTTTCTTGCATAAGCTTTTTAAGCTCGTATATATTCATATATACAAAATAATCCTTGTCCATACTTCCTTCTTTTATTAACCCAACAACCTTAACCTTGTATAGCTTTTGAGCCTTTTGCTTCTGTCCTCCTTGAATGTCGGCACCTGTATTAGCAGGCTTCTTATCTCCATAGCTCATGTCAAAGGTCATGAGAAGTTTATCATTCATAACATCTACCTTAGGTTTTTGGTTGGGATCGTAGGAATAATAATTATTTCTTGCCTTCATATCCATAAACGTTAAAGGTACATTGCTTCCCATTACGAGATTTAGTTCATCCCCCTCTATTAGAGAACGTCCTTCCTTAATGTTAAATTCAAACTCTGCCATAGTTTCTGGAATTATACCTTGTATTTGAACATATGCTCCATACCTTCCAGATACTATTTTCATACTTGTTTCAAGTATTGGAGTTACTGCAGATACCCCTGGTATTTTAGACATATTTTCAATAGCCTTATCATCAAGGACTCCTGACCTGGAGCCTACAGAAACTCCCCCCTTTCCCATTCCACCACCATAGGATGGAGATACGTTTATAACATTCAAGCTCCCCAATTTTTTTATTTCATTTTTAAAGCTTTCATTCATTCCATATCCCAGAGATACCATTATAACTATGGATGAAGTACCAATTACTACTCCAAGCACTGTTAAAAATGTCCTAACTTTTCTTCTAAAAAGATTCCTAAGCCCCATTCTAATGAGGTCTAAACTACTCATCCAGTGTCATATCCTCCCTTTTTTTAATTATTTTCTTTCTGATAATTACACCTGTCACTATAGCTATAGCTATAATGCCAAGTCCAATCAATAAAAATTTGTTTTTAAGAAGACCCTTTATTCCCCCTTCTTTTGGAATATCAGGTTTCATTCCTGGGTCCATTCCTGGATTCTCTTGTGCTGGCATTTCAATAACATTCATTGTAAAGTCTTTTTTTATCTCACTCTTCTGTCCTGTAGGATCATCAAAGCTTATTATAATGGCTCCTTTAAGCTGCCCAGGTGCACTTGGAATTATGGATGCTTCATAACGGTCACTTGCACCTACATCAAAGTTACCAACAAAGTAACTGCCGTTTTGACTTTGAAAATCCCCCTCAAGCTTAATCATAAAATTTCTAAGTAGTGTCTTTCCAGTATTATAAAAATCAAAGGATACTGGAACAGGCTGCCCTGGATATGCTTCAGGAGGGAATGCAATTTCACTTGTGTCAACATTAGTTATCTGTGTAACAGGCACTCCTATTAACTCAGTTGCCTTATATTCGTTTCCTTCCCCATCCTCATATTCAAAATTTGCACTGATTGTATATGTCTTTTGCTTTGCATCAGGGATGGTGTACATGGTAAGTGATTTAGAAACCTTTCCCTTAGGTTCAATGCTGTCTATAAAAAATGTATTACTGCTGTTTACAGGAGTAAATATATTTGCGCCCTCTGTACTGGTTTCATTTACAGTAAGATATATTTTTATATTCTTAACTAACTTTGCTTCACTAGTATTTAGAAATGACATACTTAATTGAAAGTTCTGCCCTGCCTTAACGATGGAAGGACTGCTGCTGTATTGATCTAATATTATTTTTGGAACTGTCTTTGTTCCCTGGTTGTCATCCCCCTGAACAGGAATGAAAAACTGCTGTTCATCTGAGCCTTCCTTTCCCGTACTATCCTTGTATTCAAGCTTTACTGAAAGTGCATAGTTACCTTTAGTCATTTTTTTAGATACCGCAAGATTAAATACCAGGGTTGTCTCCTCACCCTTGTTTAAATAGTTTAAATACTGGCTACTTGACCCTCCATATAGTGTAAAACCGTCCTCCTTAAGTCCAAGCAAGGATGCCTTTATATCCTTTAATGGCAGAGACCCAGAGTTAATAAGCTTTATATTAAGTGCTGTTGTATCTCCAGGAAGAAGGATTGGGTTAGACCAGTTTATATACTTTACAAGCAGCTTTGCACTGCCTTCCTGACCAGTTACCTTTATGTAGATTGTACTCTCGGAAGTAAAGGTGCTTCCATATATGTTTTCAAATTCAAATTTAAGCTGAATAGGATAGGACTTGGGGGCTGCAGTATCTGATATTCTGAAATTAAAGCTTGTGGTACCCGTTCCCCCTGGGGAAATTGAATAAATCATCTGGGATAAGTTAAGTGAATCTGCTTCAAAGGGCATATCCCCACCAAGCTGGGGAGTTATTGCCACATTTTTTGCCTCGTAGCTGCTTGAATTTTTTATTTGTATCGGTATGGAAATCATGTCCCCTGCTTTTCCCAAGGGAATTGAACTTCCTGTTATGGATAGCTTGGGTATAAATTGTTTTGGATCGAGGTCTTCCGGTTTTGGAAGACTGCTGTCTGGGATGGCGTTAATTCTTAAATATGTACTTGTTGATTCTCCATCATTATAATAAAAAGTTATTGGAAGACGTGTGTCATCTCCTCCATTATATTGAAGTTGTACATATACTGGAAAAGGTGTTTCATCATCTAGTTTGTTTGTTAAAGAGATACTGGAATTTGAACTTCTGATTATAAAAGATGAGTTTCTATTCTCATCTATAACCATATTGAGATTGTTTATTGATGCTCCAGATATGTTTTTTAACGTTAAACTTGATATTGTAAATGTATCTCCTTTGACTATACCTGCAGATTTACTTACACTATAACTCACAACAATAATTCCCGGACTAACTGCTTCTGCTTTTGTAATATTTGATCCCATACTGAAAAATAGTAAAAAAACAATTAATAAACTCCCCACTAACTTTTTCATATTCCCAATTCCCCCTTGTCCTGTTTTACAATATCAATTTTTTCTATATTTCCGTCCCTGACATGTATAATCTTGTCCGCATATTCCGAAATCTCCACATCATGGGTAACAATTATGAGTGTCTGTTTATTTTTCCTTGCCATGCTTGTCATCAAATCCATTACTTCCCTTGTGGTTTTTGTATCCAAGTTTCCTGTAGGCTCGTCCGCAAATACTATTTCCGGATTTCCTATGAATGCTCTTGCTATACTCACCCTTTGCTGCTGTCCACCGCTCATTTGACTTGGTTTATGCTTTAATCTTTTCTCTAATCCAACTGCCTTTAGCATATCTATCGCTCTTTTATCTCTTACCGACTTTGATATCCCCTTAAATATCAAGGGTAAACTCACATTTTCCAAGGCAGTTAGTGCTGGAAGTAGATTATAGGATTGAAACACAAACCCCACATGGTTTCTTCTAAACACAGCAAGCTGCTTTTCACTCATTTTTTCTACATGCATGTCTTTAATTTTTATTTCTCCCTTTGTAGGCTTCTCAAGTCCAGCCATTAGGTTTAGTAAGGTGGATTTTCCAGAACCAGAGGTTCCAAGTAAACAGCAAAACTCCCCCTGTTCTATGGAAAAATTAACACTATCCAAAGCTATGACTTTTTCATCCCCCATTCTATAAACCTTTCTAACATTCTTAACTTCAATTATCCTCACAAGTTATTATCCCCCTTTATCAACAGCCAACCGACTTACTTATCCACATTTTCCACATATCCAATTAAAAATTCCATTATTAAGAAGTTATTCTTATATTCTAGCATATATTACCAATGGGGAAAATGGGTTACAAAGTATTTACAGATTTACTTTTGTATTAGTTTATTCACTAATTTATTTAAATTAGTTGTAACCATAAAATGCCTTGCATATTTTGACGTAGTACCATGTTAATATATAACATTAGACATTCAAAAAATAAAAAAAGCTCCCATAAAGGGAGTTTTTTATCTGGCAACGACCTATTCTTCCATATCGTCTCCAATATAGTACCATTGGTGGATAAAAGTCTAAATGACTTTTATCGGGCTTAACCAAAATAAAAAAGCTTCCATAAAGGAAACTTTTTTATCTGGCAGCGACCTACTCTTCCATACCGTCTCCAGTATAGTACCATCGGCGTGCCCGGGCTTAACCATCGTGTTCGGAATGGGAACGGGTGTGACCCCGGGGCTATTGCCACCAGATAATTTAGATGCAAGAAGTTGGATGTTAGATGTTAGTACCTTTAGTCCTAATCCTACATTAACCTTCTTAATCTTTATTGAAAGTACATTAGCCATACCTTTGTATAGCATA
>JBEQBT010000022.1:0-22110 GCA_041639705.1 Clostridiaceae bacterium
GTCATTAACGTGGTAGGCGATACCTACATCAATTGTGGGAATCCCATATGCCGAAAATAACATGCCGATGTGGGCATCGGCCACTACAGTGCACGTTATTCTTAATGTAGTGGTGAACACTGTTCACCACTACGACGCATATCCACACAACTATGTCTTTATAATTTTCTTACGATATAAAAACTTACCCACTTTACAGTGGTACTATTATGGGTTAGATTTATAGTATATGGAAATGGAGTGTGATATGATATGCTGCAGGAATTTATTGATGATTTAAAGCTTATATATTGTGAAGTAGTAGATGGTAATAATCCAAATTTAGAGTATTTTAAAGAAAAGTGGGAAATCGATGAAGGCATTGGTGAGGCATATCAAAGACTGTGCAAAAAGGAACATAAAAAGGAATTAGGAAGCTTTTACACCCCATTAGAGGTTGTAAGGTACATGGTTAATGATATTGTTATGGATATAAATTATGATGAAAACCCTAATATCAGGATACTTGATCCATCCTGTGGGGGAGGATATTTTTTAATAGAATTATATGAAAGGCTGGTTATAATGGCTGAAAAATTAGGCATTGGTAATCCAGCAAAACATGTAATCGATATAAACTTATATGGGTTTGACATAGATGAAAATGCTATTATGATTACTCAAATTGAAATATACGAAAAAACTGGACATGTTGCATCAAATATAGAATGCAGGGATTTTTTGATTGGAAAACAGGAGGAATATGACATCATAATTGGAAATCCGCCATATATGGGCCACAAGATGGTAGCAGGGGAGTACAGAAAAAAACTTTCTGAGAAATATAAATCAGTTTTTTCTGATAAAGGAGACTTAAGCTATTGTTTTATAAAGAGAGGAATAGACAGTCTAAAGAATTCAGGCAAACTTGTTTTTTTAACTTCAAGATACATACTTGAGGCATTAAATGCTGCAGATATTAGAAGGTACATAATTTCAAGGGGACGATTAATTAATATTGTTGATTTTTACGGGGTTAGGATTATTAAAGGGGTTGGTGTTGATAATATAATTATTAAGTTTGAAAAAGGTGAAGGTATTGGGCAGTCTGACTTTTTTAGAGTCAAAAGCATTGCAAAGGGTATGGGAGAAGAAGTATTTAATGATATTATCAACAATAGGGAGAGGTATGTAAAACACATTAATGTAAATACAAACAACCTAAAAGATGAGGGTTGGAGTTTCTTGAATAATATTGAGAACTCGATTATAAATAAAATAAATGGTTATGAGCTTTCAACCTTCTGTGAAAGCTTTCAGGGGATAATTACAGGATGTGATGAAGCCTTTGTAATTACTGAGGATGAAGCAGCTAAATTAAATATTGAAAAAGAACTTCTAAAGCCATGGATAAAGAATAAAAATGTTAGAGAATATAGTATTTCACATTCAGATGAACTTCTAATATACAGTGATATGATAAAGGATGAAAAAGCATATAAAAATGCAATAGATTATATTAAAAAGTACAGGGGAAGACTTGAGGGAAGAAGAGAATGTGTTAAGGGAATGCGAAGGTGGTATGAGCTTCAATGGGGAAGAAAACCTGAGCTATTTGAAGGAAGTAAAATAATATACCCATATAAAGCATCAGAAAACAGATTTGCATTAGATTTGGGTAATTATTTTAGCGCAGATGTATATGCCATTAAGATTAAGGATATGTTTATAAGCACCATTTCCTATGAATTTTTAACAGGAATACTAAACAGCAGCATTTATGAGTTTTACATTAAAACTATTGCTAAAAAGCTGGGAGATGACCTATATGATTATTATCCAAATAAAATAATGACACTTAGGATTCCTGAAAATATTAAGTCGGTTGAGCAGGAGGTTTTAAACCGGGGAAGCAGCACTAGATATAATATTGATATGATATTGCTTGATCATTTTAATATGAACCTTGATGAATATTCTGTAATAAGGAGTTGGTGTTTATGATATATGTAGGGACTTCTGGTTATAGCTATAGTGATTGGAAGGGAAACTTTTACCCTGATGAAATAAAGGATGGGGACATGCTCCCCTTCTATTCACAAAAATATAATTTTACTGAAATAAACTCTACTTATTATAAGATGCCGAGTTATTTTGTATTTAAAAACCTTCATGAAAAGACTCCAGAAAATTTCATGTTTTCTGTTAAGGCATTTGGAGGTTTTACTCACAGCAGAGATTCTGAAGCTGAAGATTCTGTAAAGTTTATGGAGGCATTAAAACCATTAAGTGAAAATGGAAAGCTTGGGTGTATTGTATTTCAATATCCCTTTTCCTTTCATAATATATTGGAAAATCAAGGCTATCTTGAAAAAGTAAGAGCTATGTTTAAAGATGAAAAGATAGTATTTGAATTTAGAAATTCTATTTGGGCGAGACAGGAAACCATTGGATTTCTAATGGATAGAAATATTGGATGGGTATGTGTGGATGAGCCTGATATTAGGGGATTAATAAAACCTGCAATTGCTGCAACATCTGAAATAGGGTATGTAAGATTCCACGGGAGAAATAAGGAAAAATGGTACGACCATAAGGAAGCATATGAAAGATATGATTATCTATACTCTGAGGAGGAGCTTTTAGAATGGATTTCAAGGATAAACTATGTAGATAAGCATTCAAAAACAACCTTTGTGGCATTTAACAATCATTTCAGAGCACAGGGAGCTAAAAATGCATCTATGTTAAAGAGACTCCTAGGAGAGTAGGGGTGAACAGTGTGAAAAAATTAGTATAGTAACTCATAATTAAAGTTAAAATAATATTTTAAACGAAGCATTTTTTAAAAAGTTGTGCATTTTTATGTACAATTTTTTATTTTTTGTTTTAAAAATAAAAGAAAAGTAGTATAATATAAATACGAATATACGTTCGGAGGCGATAATTTGAAAAATATACTTCATGTTGATTTAAATGCTTTTTATGCATCTGTGGAACAGGCACTCCATCCTGAGCTTAAGGGTCTTCCTGTAGCTGTGGCTGGGGATATTGATAAGAGGAATGGTATAATTTTGACCTCCTCCTATGAGGCAAGAGCACTTGGAGTAAGAACTGCAATGACAATAGGAGAAGCGAAAAACCTATGCCCTGTAGTTATATTTATTAAACCTAATTATAATATTTATTATTTGTATTCTATTAGTGTAATGAATATACTGAAAAGCTTTACTCCAGATGTAGAGCAGTATAGCATTGATGAAGCTTGGCTTGATGTTACAGGATGCCAAGGTCTTTTTGGAAATCCAGAGGAAATAGGACAAAAGATTAGAGAAAAGATAAAAGGAGAGCTTGATATTACAGCAAGTGTAGGTGTATCCTATTGCAAATTAGTTGCAAAAATGGCTTCTAATATGAAAAAACCTGATGGGACAACCATAATAATGAGAGAAGACATTCCATCTATGATTTGGCCATTATAGCACCATGTCATCCTAAACCTAGGGTCGAATCTTTGCTAGCAGTGCGTATAAAGATCCTTCACTACGTTCAGGATGACAATGATACTCTTGATATTACTGGAGTGGAGCTCTTCACCCCTCAAAGGTTCCAAAAACAACCGGTTTATAATCCTTTACCATTATTTTCCCCTTTGATATTACAGTATGGGGTTTAAGCTTTTTATCCAAAAGGAGTAGGTCTGCATCATAGCCCTCATGTATATAACCCTTTCCTTTGAGTTTTAAAAGACTTGCTGGTGAGGAGGTGAAGGGTACGAGGGCATTCTCAATAGGCATACCGCTTTCTATGCAGCCTCTTAGCATTTCTAATTGTGTGGCTGGTGTTCCGACACCAAGCTTAATCAATCTACCCTTATCATCGAAAAATGGAAGGCTTCCACCAGCATCTGAGCTCATAGTTACATTGCCAGGGTCAATGCCAAATTTAAGAAAATACTTATATGCTTCAACTGGATGAACTGCGTCATCACCCTCTGGCTTAATGCCTGAGGTTATATCTATGTAACCACCGATTTTTGCATATTCTATAGACTGTTCAAACAAGCGCCTATTTCTGTTAACATGGGTAGGCAGTAGATTTTCACAGGGTATTTCATTTTCTTGTACAAGCTTAAAAACTGGATCAAGCCCTTTCTTCTCATCACCAATATGAAAATGAAGAACTCCACATTTGCCAGAGAGCATTCCTCCGACCCTGGCTTCACTTGCAAGCCTTTCTAAATCATAATCTGATGGGTGGCTAGACCTGTGATCGGATATAGCTATTTCTCCAATACCAATAACCTTGTCAATAAGTATTATATCGTTTCTTGAATTGTCTGTTAAAACTCTTGTTGGAAATTCATAGGAACCAGTCCAGATATATGTAGTAATACCCTCAATTTCAAGTGCACGTGCCTTTGCTATTAATCCCTGAATACTTCTTGTAGTACCATCAGTACCTAATATACCAACACATGTAGTAACTCCATTTAAAGTAAAGCTTGTCAGCATAAGCTCGGGAGTTCTGGTAGCATAGCCACCTTCACCTCCACCGCCTGTTATATGTACATGCAGGTCAATTATTCCTGGCACGACATATAATCCTTCAGCATCAATTATCTCAACCTCAGGAAAATTTCTATCCGGTATATTTATTTCAGGAGATATATAAGCTATCTTATCAGCAGCAACTAATATATTTTTCTTGCCCAAACATGAGGGTTCATAAACAGTCCCAGATTTAATCAAAAGCATTTTATCACCTCAAGATTAGGGTGCGTAGAAAATAGATTTTTATTAGTATAGATTTTATTGGATTTATTAACATAATAGGAAGAATGCGTAACAATTAAAGTGAAACATGATAGAGCAGTAGTGGTCGATGCCCACATCGACAGGTCATTAACGTGGTAGGCGATACCTACATCAATTGTGGGAATCCCATATGCCGAAAATAACATGCCGATGTGGGCATCGGCCACTACAGTGCACGTTATTCTTAATGTAGTGGTGAACACTGTTCACCACTACGACGCATATCCACACTTATTTGTCTCACCCACAAAAAAATAACCCCATTAGGGATTACTTTTCACCTATAACATCCTTAACGTACTTAGGAAGTACAAAACATGCTTTATGTAGTTCTGGGGTGTAATACCTTGTGTTCATGTCTGGGATTTTTGTAATATCAACCTGGGTAGGGTCAAATTTTTTTGAGCCTATTGTAAAGCTCCAGTAACCTCCTGGATATGTAGGAATGGCCGCCATGAAAAGTTTTGTTACTGGGAATATGGATTTTGCATCCTGATACACCTGTCTTACTGTTTCAGGAAGGAAAAAAGGAGTTTCTGTCTGGGCAATGAATATTCCATTCTCTGTTAGTGCATTAAATATGTCCTTATAGAAATTTCCTCCAAATAGCCCTTCAGCATTATTAAATGGGTCCGTTGAATCTACAATTATTACATCAAAGGCATTTTTATGTTCCATAACATATTTGATTCCATCACCAATAAAAACTTCACATCTAGGGTCATCTAATGCATGACTTATTTCTGGAAGGTATTTTTTGCATTCTTCAACTACATCTCCATCAATCTCGCATAATACTGCCTTTTCAACTTCAGGATGTTTTAGTATTTCTCTTATTACTCCACCATCTCCACCACCTACAACTAATACTGTTTTAGGATTAGGATGAGTAAAAAGTGGAATATGAGTTATCATCTCATGATATACGAATTCGTCCTTAATGGAAGTTTGGATGATCCCATCAAGAACAAGCATACGGCCGAATGCTTCAGTATCAAGTATAGCTAGATCCTGATATTTAGTTTTTTTTCTTACGAGGGTTTCCTTTATCTTGTATGTCATTGCAGCATCTTCTATCTGTATTTCCTTTAACCACATTTCCATAAAAATTACCTCCTATGTGCATGAAATAAAAGGCTTAAATTGAAGCCTTATAAACTAAAATGTATTCTACCATTAAAAGCATAATATTACAATACAATAGTTATTACTATACCAGCCTAGTATAGCTAAGTATAGCAAACCCAAGAAATATTAACCCAGGTAGGAATGAAAATCCTTGTTTACACATTTCCAGTAAAGGTAAGGTATAAAAGTATTCCGTTTAATGCAATAATTATAGAAGTAATTAACCAACCAATTACCTTTGAACTTGCTTTGTTTGCAAATTCACCCATATGCTGATTCTTACTTGTAATTATGAGCATTGGAATTATTGCTACAGGAAGTGCGAAGCTTAAACTAGTCTGGCTTAATATTAATGCCTTCATAGGGTTTACACCAGCGATAATAACAAGAACTCCAGGAAGCATTGTTATTATTCTTCTTAAGTTTATAGGTATTTTAAAATCTACAAAACCATCCATAACAGTCTCTCCAGCCATAGCGCCAACAGAGGATGATGAAAACCCTGATGCAAACAATGCAATTCCAAATGTACCACTGGATAATGCTCCTAAAAGAGGCTCAAGGGATCTGTGTGCAAGTTCTATCGAATCAACTACCAATCCTCTACTATAAAATACTGATGCAGAAACTACTAACATCGCAGCATTTACAATAAATGCAATATTCATTGCAATACCAATATCTATCTTTTCCATAAGCAAATATTTCTTCTTCTCTTCTAAAGTCATTCCCACGTTACGGCACTGAACAAGTTCAGAATGAAGATATATTACATGGGGCATTACAGTTGCTCCCAACATACTTACAGCAATTAATACTGCCTGACCGTTTGGCAGTGAAGGGATTAATGTATGAAGTGCTACTTGAGACCAGTCTGGCTTTGCAAGAAATAATTCTATTGTATATGCGCCACAGATTACAAATACAAGTACAGTAATGACAATTTCCACAATTCTCTGACCATATTTCTGTAAATAAATGATTGTAAATGTGACTATTGCGGTCAATATAACGGAATATGTTAAAGGAATGCCAAACAATAGATAAAAACCTAATACTCCTCCCAAGAATTCTGCCATTGTTGTTGCCATGGCTGCAATTGCTGCTACGACATAGAAAAACCAGTTCATTCTTTTTGAAAATATTTCTTTACACATTTGGGTTAGATTTTTTCCTGTGGCTATTCCGAGTTTAGCAGACATAACTTGTAAAAATATAGCCATTAAGTTACTCCATAAAATTACCCATACAAGATTATAATTAAATATTGATCCTCCACTAATATTAGTAGCAAAGTTTCCTGGGTCAATATAAGCAACACTCACTATAAAAGCAGGTCCCAAAAACTTCAATAGGTGTTTAAACCTTTTAATCGCTCTCCAAGTTTTTTTTGCCTCTGTTTCTACAAGATTAAAATTATTTGACTTGACTATTAATCTTTCACTATTCATATAAAATTCACCTCTTTCTGTATCTTTTTACTATTTGCTTAATTATTGGAGATTAAAAGTTTTAGTCTTAACTAAGTTCTTTTACCTTATATAAACTATGAACCCCATCCTAAAAAGGTTACATTGAAGTAATTTTATTGTTAATTATCTCATATAATTGATTAGGGGCTATGAAACCTATAAAGCGGGTGAGAAAGTATGGATAACAATGATTTTCGTACATTTAGTGAATATATGAAAAAAGAAGATAATTCACTTACAGCATCTATGGAGGATTACCTTGAAATGATTTATAGATTATCTATGCATACTGGATTTACAAGAGTTCATGAATTATCAGATGCTCTTAATGTTCAGCCTCCTTCTACTACTAAGATGATACAAAAACTAGGTGAACTGAATCTTCTGAAATATGAGAAGTATGGTGTTATAATGCTTGAAGAAAACGGAAGGAAAATGGGAGAATCGTTACTCAAACGCCACAACACTATTGAGTCAATTTTAAAGATATTAGGGGTTTCAGAAAAAATAATTTTAGCAGAAACTGAAAAAGTTGAACATACAATAAGTGATGAGACTATAAAGGATTTTGAAGAATATGTTAATTTCATTAAGGATAATCCTGATGTGGTTATTAAATTTAATACTTATAGAAATGTTAAATAAGTGAATAGAAAAAAACCTATTTGAACAAAAATGCTTAAAACATTGGTGAATAGTCTTTATTTAAGACTATTCCTTCTTTTTTTTGAATCTAACTATTTGGGGGATGATATTAAGCATAAAAAATGTTAATATAAGCTTGTAGCAAAAAAAATATATTACGAGGTAAAATAATGAAGCAGATTGAAATGAATAAAACCATTCTTCCAAATGGTTTAAAAGTAATTACATCAATGAGAGAGGGAGAACTATTTTCTATGGGTGTAGGTGTTAAAATAGGCTCTCTATACGAAAACGAAAATAATAATGGCATATCTCATATGATTGAACATATGCTTTTTAAAGGAACTGCTAATAGAAATCTGGACAAGCTAAGTGATGATATAGAAAAATTAGCAGGGGATTTTGATATATACACTAGTTATAATGAAACAGTGCTAACAATAGATACAATGAAAAAGCATGCAAAGGATAGTATTGAGATAATTTCTGATATGCTTATAAATGCCAGCTTTCCTGTGTCGGAATTCAGACTTGAAAAGAAGGTAATAATCGAAGAGATAAAAATGACAAAGGATGATCCTGAAGATTGGTCTTATTTGAGTTTATATAAAACTATCTATCCTGAAAGATGGTATAAATATCACATTGCAGGTACTATTAAATCTGTAAAGAGTCTTAAGGTAAATATGCTTAAGGAATTTTACAAAGCCTATTATGTTCCAAACAATACTGTAATAAGTATTGCAAGTTCATTCACCCATGATGAAATATTAAAAATGATTAACCAGTTTTTTTCTTCATGGCAGGAAAAAACAGTAGGGGAATTAGCTGAAGAAGGTATCAATTTTATTCCTGGACGGGTTATAAGACATAAAAAAGGAATAGGACAGGTACATTTACTTTATGGATTTGATATTCAAAAATTAACAAATAAAGATGAAATAGTTTTAACTATTTTAAATGAAAAAATAGGGGCAGGGGCAAATTCAATTTTATTTAAGGAGCTAAGGGATAAAAGAGGATATGCATATAGTCTATATAGTGATATTGATTTTATTAAGAATTTAAAAATGTTCTATATTTATGCAGGTATATCAGAGGAAAATTTAAAGGATACTATTGAAGTGATTAATTCAATAATTGCCAATCTAAAGAATAGAGAATTTATAATAGATGAAACATCAATTAATTTATTAAAAGAAATATTCTACACTAATACTGCAATTAGACTTGAGTCCTCTTCATATATCGCAGATTATATGCTTGATGGTGAGATGAATCATGGTAACCCTGAGGAATATAAAAAAGCTCTTGATATGATTAAAGAAATTAGTGTAGAGGATGTCTTACAGGTAATAGACAAGGTATTTAAAGAACCCATTATACATGTATTATTGCCAAAGGAATAGGACTGGGATTAGAAACCTTTAATACAACAACTTTGCTATTGTGTTAAAGGTTTTTTATTTAATGTATAATTTAATCCTAATGTGGGAATAATATAAAATGTTTTATGTATTCTTTATGTTTGTTGTAAAATAAAAAAGGAAAATATTGCCTTATAGCGAATATATAAAACAATAAGTAAACGGGGGGATATGGATGGTTTTAAACTTTATTATTAAAGGTAAACTATTATTAGCAGTTTTGTCTGGAGAACTAGATCATCATTCGGCTGAAAGTGTAAGGGTCAAACTTGATAATAAAATTGAGGAGTTAGGTGAAGTAAATTTATTATTTGATTTTTCAGGAGTAAATTTTATGGACAGTTCTGGTATAGGAGTAGTTATTGGAAGATATAAAAAGATTTCTGAGTATGGAGGGAAGGTTGGTATAATCAATTTGAAACCAGATATAAAAAGGATATTTGAAATGGGGGGACTCTTTAGAATAATCAAAGAATATAAAAGTGCAGAAGATGCATTAAAGAGCTTTTAAAAGGGGGATGTAAAATGTTTCAAAACGAGATGAAATTAGAAATTCCAAGTAAATCTCAAAATGAATCCTTTGCAAGGGTGGTTGTGGCAGCATTTGCATCACAGCTAGACCCTACAATTTCGGAATTGACTGATGTTAAGACTTCCGTATCTGAAGCAGTAACAAATGCTATAATTCACGGCTATGAAAATAATCCAGGAATTGTGATTATTAAATGTAGAATTGAAGACAACAAGCTTTTTGTTGAAATAATTGATAAAGGAAAGGGTATTGAGGATGTGGAACTTGCAAGACAACCATTATATACATCAAAGCCCGAGCTTGAAAGATCTGGAATGGGATTTACTGTTATGGAAACCTTTATGGACACACTTGAAGTTGAATCAGTACCTGGAGAAGGCACTAGCGTTAAGATGATTAAAGAATTTAAATCTGTATAGCTTTGGGGGAATATATATGAACAATGATATATCCACCGAATACACATATAACAACCTTGAAGAAATTATTAAATTAATAAAGAAAAGCCAACAGGGTGACAAAAATGCTCAGGACATACTTGTTAGGAACAATATTGGATTGGTTTCAACTATTGTTAAAAAGTTTTTAAATAGAGGATATGAATATGAGGATCTTTTTCAGATTGGATGCATAGGTCTTATTAAGGCAATAAAAAATTTTAACACCAATTTTAATGTTAGATTCTCAA
This sequence comes from Clostridiaceae bacterium, assembly GCA_041639705.1. Taxonomy (GTDB): domain Bacteria; phylum Bacillota; class Clostridia; order Clostridiales; family Caloramatoraceae; genus JARDZI01. Next base: position 10,689 of record JBEQBT010000022.1, read on the forward strand.
CCTATGCAGTGCCTATGATAATGGGAGAAATTAAAAGATTTATAAGGGATGACGGCCTAATAAAAGTAAGTAGAAATTTAAAAGAAACAGCAAAGAAAGTTAATCAGGTTAAAGAAAAGCTTACAAAGGAATTCGGGAGAGATGTTACAATTTCTGAAATTGCACAGGAAATGTGTATCACATCTGAAGATGTATTAATGAGTCTTGAAAGTATGCATACACCTGAATATTTATATGAGGTGATACATCAGGATGATGGTTCACCTGTACTTTTAATAGATAAAATAGGTGAGGATAAGGATTATGGAAATGACGTTATTGATAAGGTTGCACTTAAGGATTTGGTGAATTCTCTTGAACCTAAAGCAAGACAGGTAATAATATTAAGATATTTTAAAGATTTAACCCAGAGTCAAATATCTGAAATTTTAGGTATATCTCAGGTTCAAGTATCAAGAATTGAAAAAAAGGTATTGGAATATTTGAGAAAAGCAATGAATTAAATATATTGAATTTAAAACGATTTTTTCCGCACAGGTAGAATCGTTTTTTTATATAGAAAATTAGATTTAATATCTAAAAGCATTTTGTATTAAAAAGTACATTGTGAGAGAAAATATGAATATGAAATGAGGTGGAAATTTTGTATCATAGAATAAAATCTCAAAATGTATCAAATGTTAAACAGAAGGAAGATAAGTATTCAAGGTTTGACTATTCTAAGGTGAGTGTTAATTTTACATCTGGAATAATAGGCGGAGAAGGAAATATGAAGGACAGTAGGTGATTGCATGGAAAATACGAAGGAAAAGGATATCGCTCAACATTATAAGGATATGGTTAACAAAACCAATCCTCAATCAAATTTATTAAAGGATTGTATTTTTGCTTTTTTAATTGGGGGATTAATATGTGATGTCGGTCAATTTGTGATGAACACATTTATAAGCTTAGGAGTTCCGAAGGATGAAGTAGGGTCCTATGTGTCATCTATTATGGTTTTTTTAGGAGCATTTTTTACTGGAATTGGGATATATGATAATTTAGGAAAATTCGCAGGGGCTGGTTCAATTGTGCCTATAACTGGATTTGCTAATTCAATAGTATCACCTGCAATAGAATTTAAAAAAGAAGGTTATGTATTTGGAGTAGGAGCAAAGATGTTTGTCATTGCAGGACCAGTACTTGTATTTGGCATTTCTACATCTATAATCGTAGGATTATTATACTACATTTTCAAATGAGGTGATTTAATGTCAGTTAAGAAAATGGGAACTCAGACAGTAAAATTGTATAATCCACCATCCATATTAACAACAGCAAGTATTGTTGGCCCTAAGGAAGGAGAAGGTCCATTAGCTTCCTATTTTGATTTAGTACTGACTGATGATTTGTATGAAGAAAAAACCTGGGAAAAAGCTGAAAGCAAAATGACAAAGGAAACAATTAAAATGGCACTTCAAAAAATTAAGCTAACACCTGAGAAAATTGATTATTATTTTGGAGGAGATTTACTCAATCAAATAATATCCTCTAGTTTTGCAGCAAGAGAATTAAAAATACCATTTTTTGGATTATACGGCGCTTGCTCAACAATGACAGAATCCCTAAGCTTGGCATCAATGCTAATAGATGGAGGATATGCTGATTATGTAATAGCAGGGACATCAAGCCACTTCTCATCTGCAGAAAGGCAGTATAGATTTCCACTTGAATTAGGGAGTCAACGACCTCCTACTTCTCAGTGGACTGTAACAGGTGCAGGAGCTGCTATTTTAGGAAGTACTGGCCAGGGACCATATATTACCTATGTTACAACAGGAAGAGTGCTTGATTTTGGAATAAAGGATGCAAATAATATGGGTGCTGCTATGGCACCTGCAGCTGTAGATACAATAATTAGACATTTTAAGGATACAGGGCGAAGACCTATAGATTATGATTTAATAATTACAGGTGATTTAGGTCAGGTTGGTAAGGAACTTGCAATTCAAGTTGCAGAGGAAAACGGGTTTGATTTAAAAGGAAGATTTACTGATTGTGGAGTTGAAATATTTGACTTAAACAAACAGGATGTGCATGCTGGTGGAAGTGGTTGTGGATGCTCAGCTGTTACACTATGTGGATATCTTTATTCTGAAATGAAAAAAGGCAACCTTAATAAGTTATTAATTATATCAACTGGTGCATTGTTAAGTCCAACAAGTACACTGCAGGGAGAATCAATTCCCTCAGTAGCACATGCTGTAGCAATAGAGAGGAGTGTATAAAGTGGATTACTTGAGAGCATTTATAGTGGGAGGCATAATTTGTGTAATAGGACAGATTTTAATGGATAAAACAAAACTTACATCAGGTAGAATACTTGTGATATTTGTTACGAGTGGTGTAATATTAGGAGCATTGGGAATATATGGGCCAATCGTTGAATATGGAAAAGCTGGTGCAACAGTGCCACTGCCTGGGTTTGGATATTCGTTATATAAAGGAGTAATTAAGGAAGTTGACAGTTATGGTATAATAGGGGCTTTTTCTGGAGGAATAAAGGCCACTGCAGCAGGGATTGCTTCTGCAATTTTTTTTGGATATATAATGTCTGTAGTATTCAATCCAAAAACAAAAAGTTAGGAGAAAAAACATGAAAAGAAAAGTAATACTAGTAACAGATGGAGATAATTGTGCCCAGAAGGCAGTTGAAACTGCGGCAATGAATATTGGTGGAAGATGCATTTCAAGATCTGGAGGAAATCCAACAGAACTAACTGGAGAGGAAATTGTGGAATTAGTAAAATCAGCTAAGAAGGATCCAGTTGTTGTAATGGTTGATGATAGGGGAAATACTCATAGAGGTCCAGGTGAGGTTGCTATGGATTATATTATGAATTCGAAGGATATTAATATTTTAGGAGTCATAGCAGTAGCATCTAATACCCATGGAGTAAAGGGAGTTAAAGTGGATTACTCCATTGACAAGGATGGAAATATTGTAAGGAGTGCAGTTGATAAGCTTGGAAATCGAAAAAATGACAAGATTGTAAAGGGAGACACTGTTGATATATTAAATGTTATAGAAGCTCCTGTTGTAATAGGAATTGGTGATCCCGGAAAAATGGATGGATTCGATAATGTAGAGATAGGAGCACCAATAATAACAAAGGCTATGGAAGAAATAATGAGATATAACAAGGGGCTGTTACAAACCACTAAAAAATAACTGAATCAAATAAAAATTTTTGGCTGCCATCCTGAAGGTAGTGAAGGGTCTTTAAGATTCTTCACTAATTTCAGAATGACAGCCACTTTTTTAAAGTCAAAAATATTTTGCAACTGCTTCTTGTATATTATGGCTTTTTAGGTTTATCCTTTGGAGGGTTTTGACCCTGCTGTGGTGTGGTAATTGTATCGGTCGTAGGATTATCTGGATTCATTGGAGTTCCATCTGGATTTACTGGATTGCCACCATTTTGCTCACCTGTATGGACTGTGCAGTATTCTGTTGGCACAATATATGCATCATCTCCAAGAGCAGCTCTTAGATTCAGTGCTTTATTAAGAAATACTTTCTTTTGTACTAATTCAGGGGGGCAATTTGGTGTGGCAAGCTTTCCAGTTGAAACATCTATGTCAACCGCCACATGCATATCATCTAATTCCACTGGTTCAGTACCTTCAATAAATATTTCGGTTCTAACTCTTGAACCTCTTGGATCCAGAGCAGTTAATTCTGTTGGAGCTTTACCAGAGTCCATATCAACCTGAGCGGATACAATTCCACTAGGTTTTGTAAAAGGTTTCGCCTTAAGTCCCTCATGAGCAACAATCATTATATCACGCCACATGGGAGCTTCTGTACCACCTACTAATCCTGGAATACTATATTTCTTATCATCATGACCTACCCATACTGCACCTGAGTAATATGGAGTAATGCCCATGAAATAACCGTTTGTATGATCATCTGAGGTACCGGTTTTCCCGGCAACTGGCATACTTCCAAGTCTAGCCTTAGTTCCAGTACCACTTTTTACAACAGTTTCTAGCATGCTAGTCATAATATATGCAGTTTGTGCTGATATTGCCTTTGACTGATTCGAGGTTTTTTCAAGTAATACTATTCCTTTATTATCTAGTACCTTTGAATACATTATAGGCTCTGAATAAACACCATTGTTTGCAAATACTGAATAAGCAGCTGCCATTTCAAGCGGAGTAACACCATTGGTCAAACCACCAAGTGCAAGTGATGGCAGATTTTTATCATTTGTTCCTCCTGAGGTTTGGATAGTTGAAAAATGAAATTTATTCTTTAAATAATCAATGGAAGTATTTATTCCAAGGTCTTTTAGGAGCTTAACTGCTACAAGGTTTACAGAGTCCTTTACAGCGTCTCTAATCGTTGTTAAGCCTCCGAATTTATTATTATAGTTTTTGGGATCCCAACCCTTATTTGAATCAACAAAATCCTGGGGCATTGGAGAATCTTCAATTACACTTCCAGCAGTTATAATCTTTTTGTCCAATGCTGGAGCATAAACTGCAACTGGTTTTATAGCAGATCCTGGCTGCCTTGCAACATTAACATCAGTAGCCCTGTTATTAGATTGTAATGGATGGGGACCTCTACCGCCAACAATAGCTACAACTTCACCATTAGTAGCATCCATTATAACTGCAGCTGCCTGGGGCTGAATTAGCTGCTTATCCTTGGCATTTATTGAATAATACATATCATTCTTAGGTATTTTAGGATAATACTTTGGGTCGTTAATAACACTCTCAGCTTTTTCTTGAATTTTAGTATTTATGGTTAAATAAATATCATATCCTCCAGTTCTAAGCTTCTGCCTTGCTTCGCTTTCAGTAATACTATATTTTTCAGATAGATCCTTTGCAATTTGGTTTATTGCTGGTTCAATGAACCATTGATATTTAGTTGCTACTTCAGCTTCCTTAGTTTTAAAGTTCAATGGCTCATTTAATGCTTGGGTATATTGTTCTTGACTTATTTTGCCAAGCTCAAGCATTTTACTTAATACTAATTTTTGCCTTTGAAGATAGTTTTCGGGGTTTTCCTTATTTCTGCTGCTATATGGGAAAAATTTTGCCGGATTTTGTGTTAGTCCTGCAATCAGGGCACTTTCTGCAAGGGATAAATTTTGAACATCCTTACCAAAATAGTACAAGGATGCAGCTTGTACTCCATAGGCGTTTCCACCAAGGAACATGGTATTTAAATAGGCATGGAGTATTTGATTCTTGCTTAATTTTCTTTCAAGTTGAATTGAAAGGTACATTTCTTGAAGCTTACGTGTAAATGTTTTTTCAGGGCTTAATATATTATTTTTAATTACCTGCTGTGTTATAGTAGATGCACCTTGAGCTTTAGACATTGTCTTAATGTCATAAAGAATAGCTCCAAATATTCTCTTTACATCTACTCCATGATGGACTTCAAATCTTTCATCTTCTATTGATATAACAGCATCTTGAAGATACTTAGGAATTTGAGTTAAAGGTACAATCTGCCTGTTCTCCATATCTGACAAATCCTCTATATAATTTCCGTCTCTGTCATATATTTTTCCACTTTGTTTTAGATTATCTAAAATATCAATATTGATAGTAGGAGCAGATTTTATTACTGCAATTAATACTCCAGCACCACCAGCAATGGCAATTAAAATAATTATCAAAAAAGCTGTTAATATTTTTCTTACAATATGTCTACTTTTCTTTTTAGTCTTTTTAGTTTGTTGAGTTTTCTTATCTTGTTTCATAAATAGCCTCCTTTAAAGGTTCCGTCACATATAATTATTGACAAGCTTCCTAAATATTATAACATGAGTATGGATTCCATGCTATATTTTGTACCTATTTTTACAGGTTGTTAATTATAAATAATTAATAAAGTATTAGTAATCGACTCATCTATTATACATTGTTTTATAGATAAAGTGAACTAATCCATTAAAATACGAACATCGAGGTTTTTGGTGGAAAGTTGTTAGAAATTAAGGCATAGTTTTCAATAATTTGGAGATTAATAAATTAGGAAGCTATTTTAATATTCTTAGTGTATGTGTGGTATGAATTGGCACACTGATGTGGAGGATTTATTATGAATGAGATAATATTATGTATATCTACAATTTTGCAGGTATTTCTATATGGACTAACATTGTACTATTTTATTATTTCTCTTTTTGGATTATATAGGGTAAAAGAAATCAAAAGCTATTCAGAACCAATAAATAAATTTGCATTGATAATTGCTGCTCATAATGAAGAATTAGTTATAGGGCAAATAGTAGAAAGTCTAAAAAGTGTTGATTATCCAGATGAATTATATGATGTTTTTGTTATTGCAGATAATTGCAGTGATGGTACAATTGAAGCTGCTAGGGCAAAGGGAGCAGTTGTATTTGAAAGAGTAGACCCTATAAATAAAGGAAAGGGGTATGCACTAGAATGGATGTTTCATAAACTGTCTCAAATAGATAAGCAATATAATGCTGTAGTAGTTTTTGATGCAGATAATTTAGCATCAAAAAATTTTTTAAAGGAAATGGACCAGAAATTAAAAGAGGGGTATAAGGTAATCCAAGGATATCTAGATAGTAAGAATCCTCATGATTCTTGGATAACAGAATGTTATTCAGTAGCATTCTGGACATCAAATAGACTTTTCCAACTTGGCAGATCAAATCTAGGCTTATCCAACCAAATTGGTGGAACTGGTTTTTGCGTTGAAATAAATTTGTTACAGAAAATTGGATGGGGAGCAACCTGCTTAACCGAAGATCTTGAGTTTACTTGTAAGTTGGTGTTAAATGGCTATAAGGTTGGATGGTGCCATGATGCTATAATATATGATGAAAAGCCCCTAACACTAAAACAATCATGGAAGCAGAGAAAAAGGTGGATGCAGGGTTTTACTGATGTATCCTTTCGCTTTTTTATAAAGCTGCTTAAAAAATCAATCTTAACAAGAGATTTTATTGCATTGGATTGTGCATTTTATACTCTTCAGCCATTTATTATTGTAGGTCTTGGAATAATGGGAATTATTACGTTTGTAAATGGTTATATTCCAATAAATATTAATGTGTTTTATATTAAAAATTTATTAAATCCGGTTATTCTTAAAACATTTGGTGTATTTCAGTTTTTATTTACACCTTTTATTTTACTGATAGAAAAAAAGTTTTCAAAAAAATTATTGGGGTACATGTTTTTTTATTCATTAAACATTTTTATTGTGGATAAGGGTATGATTTTTGGAGCATTATCACAAATTCTATTTCTCGGTTTGTTTTCTACTATCATATTTTGCAAGGAAGGTAAACAATGCTTTAAAATATTTATATGGTACCTGCTATATAGCATATATATTCTAACATGGATTCCAATAACACTTCAGGGAATATTTAATATGAATAATAAAGAATGGATAAGTACAAAGCACACAAGACAAATAAGTATAAATGAAATTGAAGGTGTAGATGGTCAATCTGCTGCCTAGATTTTTAAGAAAATTAGTTTTAAAAAGCACCACCCCCAGCATATTATAATAGGAAGGGGGTGGTGCTATGTCTAAACCCTTAAGACGAAAAAAAAGAAGGAGAGTTATTGTTCTAGTACTTATTTTTATACTATTTCTATATATTTTCTATAAAATAGATCGAGATTTAAAACCTGTTATGCTAGCAATATGTGACTATGAAGCAAGGTATTTATCAACTGAAACCATAAATAGCACTATTAGAGAAGAATTTGGTAATAAAATATCTTATGATGATTTAATGACAATTAAAACCGATAAGGATGGGAATGTGGTTATGATACAGGCAAACACTGTTGAACTGAATAGAATAGGCTCTCAAATAGCACTATCAGTTCAAGAAAAAATAAGAGGAATTGGAGTCAGAGATGTTAAAATACCACTTGGCGTTATACTTAAAAATGATTTGTTTGCCTATTATGGTCCAAAGGTTAAATTTAATATGTTGCCTACAGGTTATGTAATTACAAGCTATAGGTCGGAGTTTCAAGCGGCTGGGATTAATCAAACAAGGCATATAGTATATCTTGATGTAACAGCAAACATTCAGGTAGTTATTCCTATTGCAAGAAATAGTATTGCTGTTACTACCAGCGTTCCTATTGCAGAAAGTATAATTGTTGGGAAGGTTCCTAATACCTATGCAAACTTTGGAGATGGCATTATTAATGAAGGCTTAAAAACAAACGTCCCCCAAAATAGTAATTAGGATTACTATGAATGTGAACTCGTTTAGCTAAAGCTGAACATCGAGACTTCAGGTGGGGACTCTACCCCACCTGAAGCAAAAAGTGGAAACTCCAACTTGTAGAAGGTGGAGTCTTAGAAATTGATCAAATAAGTGTATACATTAAAATTTAAGTTTACTTTTGCATTAAATAGTATTGATATGTTATTATAAAAAAGTATTATAATAACACAATAAGGAGAAAAATAATGAAGGAAAATGTACTTGCAATTATTAATGGCAAAGAGATAACACAGGGTGAATTAGATGCAGCAATTATGAGGTATCCCCAGGACAAACGAGGATTTTTAATGACAGAGCAGGGAAGAGGACAATTGATAGAGCAATTAATTGCATGGGAATTACTATATAACCATGCTGTAGACTCAGGTTTTGAAGAGAAGGATGAGTATAAAATACAGCTCCAAGATGCAAGAAAAGCAATTTTAACTCAAATGGCAATTCAAAATACAATAAACGACATTGCAATAAAGGAATCTGATGCTGAAGAGTATTACAATGAAAATAAAAACTTATTTAATGAAGGAGAGCAGGTAAGTGCTAGACATATACTTGTTGATTCTCTTGACAATGCTAATGAAGTATTAGCTGCAATAAATATTGGAATGGATTTTGGGGAAGCAGCAAGAAAATTTTCCTCATGCCCATCGAAGGAACAGGGAGGAAGCCTTGGGTACTTTGAAAGGGGAATGATGGTTCCAGAATTTGAAGAGGCAGCATTCACCTTAGAAAAGGGGAAATTGAGCAGCCCTGTAAAAACTCAGTTCGGTTATCATATAATAATGGTGGATGATAAAACAGAGCCATCAACTAAATCCTATGAAGAAGTTAAGGATATGATTAAAACACAATTAATTCAAGATAAACAAAATAATGCATATGCATCTGTAGTTAATGGCCTTGAAAGAAAATATAATGTGGAAAGAAAATAGAAAAAAATCCTGAGAAAATTCTCAGGATTTTTTTCTATTTTAATATTATTTATTTTCCCAATTAAATACATAGGGTACATTTCTATAATAATCACCATAGTTAAGTCCATAACCAACTACAAATACATCAGGAATAGTAAAACATTTATAATCAGGTAGGAGATCAACCTTTCTTCTTTCAGGTTTGTCGAGAAGAACACAGCATTTAATGCTTGCTGGATTGTATCTTCTTAGATGTTCCATTACGGATTGCATTGTAGTACCTGTATCTACAATATCATCAACTATAAGAACATCATAACCTTCTATGTCATCAGTAATGTCCTGTACTATTTTAACATTTCCTGTGGAAGATTCTTCATTTTCATAACTTGAAGTAGCCATAAAACCAATCTTAACTGGAATAGATATTTGCCTTACAAGATCTGCAGTAAAAATAAAACTTCCTCTTAAAAGTGAAAGTATATATAATTTCTTTCCCTTATAGTTCTCAGATATTAATTTCCCAACTTCAACTGTTCTTTTTGCTATTGCCTCTTGAGATATAAGTATATTTTCTATTTTTTCCTCCATAGTTTAACCTCCAAAAAGTTCTATATTAAAATTAATATAATTTAAAGTCAAATCTTTGTCAAGAAGAGTATTAATAAAGTTTAGTCCATAAATCTCTAAAGTATTAAAATAGCAAGTGTTTTCAGGAAAAAAATATTATAATCAAAGTTTATGTATTAAATAGAAATACATTGATGTATAATAATAAAAGTATTGGAGGTGCTGTATGGTTAGAGGAAATTTAGATGGAATTAGAAAAATATATATAAAAGAACTTGCAGAATTGTTTGAGATGGATATTACAAAGGAAATATTAATTTCCATAGAAACACTTGAGGTTATCTGTAGAATATCCAGCCTTATTAATAAGGAGATTTCAGTTTATATTAATAGAAGGGGAAAAATTGTTGATATTTCCATAGGGGATAGTAGTACAGTTAATCTAGAAGCATTAACTGAAAAAAGAAATCAGCAGGGGTTAAGCGGAATTAGATGCATACATACTCATCCCAGTGGAGAAGCAATGCTTTCATCAATTGATGCGACAGCTTTAATAAGCTTGAAATTTGATTGCATGATTGCTATAAGTCTTAGAGATGGTAAAGCTTTTGAGTTCTCTGTAGGGCTATTAAAAACAGTTGATGGGAAAATAACAGAAGAAGTATTAATTGAAGGACCCTTTTCAATTGATAAAATAGAGGAGTTTGATTTTTTAACTAAAGTCCAAAAACTTGAAAGTCAATTATATGATAAATCACACATTATAAATGATAATGAAAATGAAAAGGTTATACTTGTAGGTGGATTGAATAATGATTTATATAGTACTGAAGAGTCTTTAAATGAACTTAAGGAACTAGCAGAAACAGCAGGAGCTGAGGTTGTTTATAGGATAGTCCAGAATAAAAATAAGGTTGACAAAGCATACTATATAGGAAGTGGAAAAGCTAGAGAGTTATCATTATTGAGACAGAATTTAATGGCAGATACAATTATATTTGATGATGAACTGTCAGGTGCTCAAGTTAGAAATTTAGAGGAAGTTATAGGCTGCAAGGTAATAGATAGAACAACTCTTATACTTGATATTTTTGCACAGCGAGCAAAATCAAGGGATGGTAAAATTCAAGTAGAGCTTGCTCAGCTAAAATACAGACTTCCAAGGCTTGTTGGATTCGGTCTTAACTTATCAAGAACTGGTGGAGGAATAGGTACTAGGGGACCAGGAGAAAAAAAGATAGAAATAGACAGGCGTCATATTAGAAATAGAATATATGATTTGGAAAAAGAATTAGAAGGACTTAAAAAAGTTCGAAGCGTTCAGAGGGAAAAAAGAATATCAAATGAGATACCTGTTGTTTCAATAGTAGGGTATACAAATGCAGGGAAATCCACCTTGAGGAATAGATTATGTGAGATTGCAGGAGTTGAAAAAGAAAAAGTATTTGAAGCTAATATGTTATTTGCAACATTAGATACAACCACAAGGGTAATTAATCTCCCTTCAGGTAAGGATGTACTTTTATCAGATACCATTGGTTTTATTAGAAAACTGCCACACGATTTAGTTGAAGCATTTAAATCCACATTGGAGGAAATTGTATTTAGCGACTGCTTAATTCACCTTGT
>JBEQBT010000023.1:0-21428 GCA_041639705.1 Clostridiaceae bacterium
CTTAAATGCAAAGGAGGCAGTCCTACTTTTACTATGCTATTAAATTAGTCTATAAATTCTATTACTAAAAAATACTATAGTATAAATATGACCATTTGCAAATATGCAAATGGTCCTAAAAAAGGTTAAATATTATTCATAAGTTTTTCAACCAGACTATTTGCCTTTGATGCTGTCTTCTCTTCATCTATACAGCATAACACCCCATGTTTAACAACAATTCTTCCATTTACTATTGTATAATCCACAGGTCTATTATATCCAACTGTTGCCAACATACATTTTGGGTCAAGAAGGGCACCAGCCAGTTCAAGTCTATTCGTGTTAATCATGAATAAATCAGCTGCCTTACCTTCTTCTATAGAGCCTATATCATCTCTACCAAGTATATTAGCTCCTCCCTGTACTGCAAGCTTCAATATTTCATATCCATCTGGAGCATTTGAACTATACATAAGCCTATGCATCAGATAAGCAGCCCTAATTTCTGCTAGCATGTTTGAACAATCATTACTTGCACTACCATCAACACCAAGTCCAACTTTTACCCCCTCTTTTATCATTAACGGGATTTTTGCAACTCCTGAAGAGAGCTTCATATTTGATACAGGACAATGTGCAACTCCAGTACCAGTATATGCAAGTTTTTTTACCTCATCGTCTGTAAAATGTATACCATGGGCAAACCATACATCCTTGCCTAACCAGCCTAAGCTCTCCATATATTCAAGGGGCCTCATCTTAAATTTGTCAAGACAAAAGTTCTCCTCATCCTTTGTTTCTGCCAGATGGGTATGAAGTCTTACCCCAAGCCTTCTTGCAAGCTTAGCAGATTCCTCCATAAGCTCGGAAGTAACACTAAATGGTGAGCATGGTGCAAGTGCCACCTGTTTCATTGAAAACCTTGAACTATCATGGTATTTATTTATCAATCTTTCACTATCATATAGTATCTCATCTACACTTTGTACCAATTCATCAGGTGGAAGTCCACCTTTGCTTTTCCCTCTGGACATACTTCCCCTGGAGGCATGGAATCTCATTCCAATAGTTTCTGCAGCCTCAAACTGAGTATCAATAAAATTCTCAGATGATGCTTTATGAAATACATAATGATGATCAAAGCAGGTTGTACATCCATACTTTAAAAGCTCTCCCATGCCTGTTAGGGAGCTATAATATATTATTTCAGGATTAAGTCCCTTCCATATTTCATAAAGTGTTGTAAGCCAATCAAATAGCTCCATCCTCTGTACCTGTGGCAAATTTCTTGTGAAGGTCTGATATAAGTGATGATGGGTATTGATAAGTCCCGGGTATACAAACATTGAACTTCCGTCAATGACTTCATCCGCTTCAAAGATTTTTTCTCCAATATACTTTATTGCCCTATCCTGGATAAATATATTTTTGCCTTTAAGCAAATTATCATGCTTATCCATTGTAATTATTGCCTTAGTATTTTTTATAAGAATGCTTCCCAAATATTACACCCCCCAAGTTTTAGTGAAAAAAATAAAATCTGTATGAAATGCCGAAGTTTCCATATAGTCGTTCATTTTTCTTACTAAACTAGAATTAAAATTTATGTGTATATTTTTACTCTTATATAATATGTAACGCTAAAAAATAATCTCTATTTCTTTTTATTATATAGTTTTGTTATAACACCTGCAATAAAATTATTACTCTTTAACTCAACTGCCTTATACATGCATAGTTCGTGGCAGCACATGCATTCTATGCATAGCTCATAGTTTATCTTTTTCGTTTCTCTGTTAATAGCTTGTACAGGGCAGCTTTCAACACACATGTTACACTTTCTACAATTATTTATATTAACTGTGGGGCGGGCTTTAAAAAAGTCAATAACCTTTATAACTGGTTTATTATTTCTTGATTTATTGCTTCTAAATCGTTTTGGAAGTTTGAAACCTTCAAGAGTTGGTATCGTTTTATAATCACCATCTAATGTTATCTTATCTAGATTGCCTTCCCCTATACCCCTCTTTTTTGCAGTTGCTAGAATTGGCACACTATCTATATTTATTTTAATCATCTTAGCTCCAACTGTATCAAGAGCTAATGGATCTGTGCTTATAAGTATTTTGTTGGCATTGTAGACTTCTCCTGCTGTTGGTCCTTCACCTTGCATTGCTGTAATGCCGTCCATAATGTGGAGATGAAATCTACCTGCTTTATGGATATCACAAATAATTTCCCCAAAATCAACAGGTTCTGGAGCTGACTTATGATACCATGCCTTTCTAAGTCCAGGAATACAGCCAAATACATTTTTCACTGCTCCAGTATAAATAGCAGCTGAGTGGGTTTTAAGCTTAGGAAGATTAATAACAAAATCTGCATCAAATATAGGCTTTGCTATAAACATTTTTTCCTCTGGTCTACTTTCAGAGATAACTTTAACAACTCCCTCACGGTCAAAATTCTTGATTTCCGCACCCTCTTCTTTAGCCATTTTTTCATATCCAGAAGCTTGAAAACTATGGGCTGTAGGAGCCATGCCTGCAATAGCTCCACCTGAACTATCACCTATCCATACTATGCATCCTTTGCCTTTTAAAATTCTAACCATTACTCTAGTAAATTCGCAGTGGGTAATTGAAGCTGAATCAGAGGATTTAGGTCCGATAAGGTTTATTTTTAATAATACCCTGTCACCAGTCTTTACAAATTTGTCCCATCCACCTAATTTTTCTATTCCATTATTTATTTTATTAGTTACTTCGTCTAAGTTATAGCTCTTGCACTCTTGGAGGATTACTATACTCATTTAGACAACTTCCTTTCATAAAGCAAATTAAATATTTTTTATAATAAAACCCATCTCATACTATTTACATCCCAAAAACCTACTTAATTAACATATACATATTAGAAGAGTGTAATAATTCTTAGGATCTCCAAAATACCATGCGAATTTATGAGGAGTGTGGCTAGCAACTACATTAATAATTTTCTTTCCAAGTATAGTATTATTAATCTGATTCGCAATTGTTAATGCCTCAGGTATTTCAATCATCTTTATACCTCCACTATATTATTAATACAATTATATACTATTTAACCTTTAAATGTGAATATCAGATGTCACATATGAGAGATAAAATTTTGATAATAAATATATTCATAAATAGCAATAATAATTATACATAAAACTTGCATAATTATAAGTTATTATGTATAATTAAATTATATTCATATAATTGTTTTGGAGGATGCGCCATGAGAGGATTAGAATACGAAATAAATAATGATTTAAGAAGCATAGATAGAAGTCAAGATAGAAACATGCCAAATGATTGTGCATATTGTGGTTATAGAAATAGGGCAAGCTCTTCTGGAGATTCCTGCAGCGAATGTTGTCACATGAATTATAATTCATCAAAGACAAGCAAAAGGTAATATTACTCAGATAATTTAATAGTAATATACGAGAACATGTATATTTATACTATTTTTAGTTTCTCATTTTTCTTTTGATTAGTGGATTCCATATTTAAAATAATGTGGAGTCTTTCTTTTTGTTCAAATGATCCAGTGCTCATTAAGTCTAATTTTATGACTTAATACATATAATTCATGTGGAGTTCCTAATTAACACATGTTAATGGCACTTTATATATTCAAATCAAATATCAAAAAAAATTATAGGTTAATATTTTAGTAATAATTTAAAATTAAACATATATTTAGTAAGTATTGATTATTTGTGTTATTATATATTCAGATTGTATATTGAACTATTTAATTGATTATCTGGGGAGGGTTAAAAATGGAATCTAACTTTAACGAAACCCAAATCCGTATTGGTTATACACCTCGCATAGAGACTTCACCGGAGACCTATCAGCAGCTCGGGTTTATGTGCGGACTTGAGGTTCATCAACAGCTTAAAACTGAAAAAAAACTTTTTTGTCATTGTCCTGCTGGTGTTTATCAGAAGGATGGCAGGTTTGATGCTGAGCTTATCCGTCACATGAGGCCAACACTGAGTGAAATGGGGGGATATGATGGAACAGCGCTAATGGAGTTTAAAACCAGAAAAAATATTATATATCGTATAGCAAACACAACTACCTGCACCTATGACGTTGATGATACTCCTCCTTTTAAAGTTAATCGCCAAGCTCTTGAGATTGCCTTGGAAATAGCATTACTATTAAAAACAAATATTGTTGGAGAACTTCATATAACACGAAAGCAGTACCTGGATGGAAGCATTCCTACTGGTTTTCAACGCACAGGCATTATAAGTATCGAAGGTATGATTCCTTTAAAAAATAAAACAGTAAGAATCATTCAACTAAGCATGGAAGAGGATTCCTGTCGTGAAATTTCTGATATTGGACATACCCGTATTTATACTACTGATAGGCTTGGTATGCCTCTCATTGAGGTTGTTACTTATCCAGATATGAAAACTCCCAATGAAGCTGCAGAGGCAGCACAGTATATACGTTTCCTTAACCGCAGCACAGGTAAGGTTAGGACAGGCATTGGGGCTGCAAGGGAGGATGTTAATGTCAGCATTACTGGGGGAACAAGAATAGAAATAAAGGGTGTATCCCTTATTAGCCTTATACCAGAATTAGTTCACATTGAAGCCTTTCGTCAGAAAAGCTTGCTGGAGATTCGTAAAGAACTTCTTAAACGTATACCAGATTATAAGAATTGGAAACCATGTCATATTATTATTGATGGAATAAGTCTAAAGCCCATTCCAAGCCAAGTTCAGGAAGCTCTAGATAAAAAATATCATTTCGTTGCAGTTAATTTACCTGGTTTTAAAAATATGCTGTCCTTTTTCACACAACCTGGAAGGATGTTTTCAGATGAAATAAGTGATAGATTAAAGGTAATTGCTTGTATTGAAAAACCGAACATGATGCATTCAGAGGACTTTAATTCCGAGGATCAAAGAGATGTTTGGCAATATATATGCAAGTTGGCTAACGCCAAAATGGATGATGCCCAAATACTTTTCTGGGGACCTGAAGATGACATTAAAACAGCATTGGAAACAATTGAAGAACGCTGTAGGATGGCTTTTTTAGGCGTGCCAAATGAAACTCGTAAATCCTTTTCTAATGGTACAACTATATTTGAGAGGGTACTTCCTGGGGCAGACCGAATGTATCCTGACACTGATTCTGCACCTATTTCAATAAACCAGGATTTAATAGATAGCATAATGAGTAATCTACCTATTGACGTTAATAAGAGTATATTGCAGCTAAAACATTGGAATATTCCAGAGGATACCTTTTACTATTTATTAAGGTACAATCTAGTTCCCCTATTAAAACGCATTGTAGGGGATTTTCAATCCGACCCTATATTTGTTGCTACTCTATTAGCCCACCGTCTAAAATATATTCAGGGTCATATACAACCAGATTCCGACTTTAATTATGAAAGAATATATGGACTTTTTGAATTTACAAAAAAACATAGCTTACAGCTAGAGCTACTTTTTAAAATGCTTCCAATAATATATAAAAGCCCACAAATGGATTTTGAATCAGTATTGAAATGTATTGATTTTCATAAACAATCCCCAGATTATATTTACTCTCTTATTCCTTTATTCCATGAAAAATTCAAATTAATTAGAACTTCCAAGTATGACTTTGCAGAATTTAAATGGATTATGAAAGAACTTGGGAAAATCGCCATTGGAAATATCCCATTATCTGAACTTAGTGATATGGTTCAAAGGACGGTGAACAATCTTGAGTGATATATTAAAGGGATACAAAGGAAAATCTTTTGATGTTTTAAAAAGCTACAACATGCGTGTTTGGGGTGAAGTTATAATAAAAACCACCAGAGGTGATTTTAAAGGTGTTATACTCCCACGTTCTGAAAATGATGATGACACCCATATAGTATTAAAGCTAGCTACTGGGTATAATATTGGAATAGCAGTTGACACTGTTCAGAATATGATGGAATATAATTTTAAAGAAATTAATTATAAAATTCCCGAAAAAGAGTTTCCAACCTCTATTGATAAGCATAATGTGAAACTCTTAGGCACTGGAGGTACAATAGCTTCAAGACTAGACTACAGAACTGGTGCAGTAATTCCAGCATTTTCACCTGGAGAGTTATATGGTGCTGTTCCCGAATTGGCTGATATTTGTAACCTAAGCACTGAGAAACTTTTTGCAGTTTTTTCTGAAAACATGGGACCAGAGCAGTACAAAGCACTTGCCCAAGCTATTGGTAGAGAAATAGAGAATGGTATTCATGGAATTATAATAGGTCATGGCACGGACACTATGGGCCATACTGCCGCTGCCTTATCCTTCATGGTGCAAAATTCTCCCATACCTATTGTTATGGTAGGCTCCCAGCGTTCCTCTGATAGGCCTTCTTCAGATGCTGCTCTTAACCTGATTCATGCTGCCAAGACTGCTTCTGATGGGGACATTGCTGAAGTAATGGTATGTATGTTTGGCCCAACTTCAGATGAATATGGATTGTTGCATCGTGGAACAAGGGTCCGTAAAATGCATTCCTCCTACCGTTCTACATTTAGAACAGTTGGTGATATCCCTCTAGCAATGGTTGATCGGGAAAAAATTACTCCTCTGGTACAGGACTATAATCACCGAAGGAATGACAGACATGTTACTATAACTCCTGTATTTGAAGAACGTGTAACATTACTTTATTATTATCCTAACATGAATCCAGATATAATTGATGCAATGGTTGACTTAGGCTATAAAGGGATCGTAATTGCAGGTACAGGTCTCGGACATGTTAATAAGCTGGTATATCCAGCCATCAAACGTGCTGTTCAAAAAGGAGTTACCATATATATGACAGTCCAGACTATTTGGGGATATGTAAACATGTTTGTGTATGATACAGGTCGAGACCTGATGACAATGGGCATTATTCCAACAGAGAATATGCTACCCGAAGTAGCATATATTAAGCTTGGCTGGGCACTAGGACAGTCTAGTGATATAGAAAAGGTCAAAGAAATAATGCTAACACCTATATGTGGTGAAATTACTGAGCGAGAGCCTTATAACGGCTATCTAATATTTCAAGGTGGCATACCTGAAGTAGAGGAATTTATTAAAAAGTTTCATAAGTGAACTCGTTCAGCTAAAGCTGAACATCGAGACTTCAGGTGGGGACTCTACCCCACCTGAAGCAAAAAGTGGAAACTCCACCTTATAGAAGGTGGAGTCTTAGAAATTGATAAAGTTTACCAATGAACATAGGAACTTAATGCAGTAAATCCTTATCTTTTGGATATTTATTTATATAATATTTAAAAAAAGAATCACGTTTAGAAAGCGTGATTCTTTTTGCATAACTTAAAAATAAGCTCTGTTAATAAATAGTGTTAATAATTATAAATATTTTAGTTTTATTCCTCCTCCACAATAGGGCATTTATTTTTCTGCCCAACTGTCAGCAATCTGCACCTCTGCCAATATAGGAACGTGTCTTAAATATTCTGCTCCTGCTTTTTCCATGGTTTCCTTAAGAATCTTTGCTACTTCGGTTGCATGTTCGCCTTTTGTTTCAAGCACAATCTCATCATGAACCACTGCAACAATTTTAGTATTAGTATTGTTTAATTTGTCAACCAACATTCCTAAAGCATTCTTAATAATATCTGCTGCACTACCCTGAACAGGTGTATTGCACAATCCTGAAAGCCCTGAATTATCACTATATACATGTTTACGTCCTGCAATAGTACGACTTTGTACAGGAGGACTGTTTTTCAGCTTTTTATGCCACAAAGCTACTCCTTTATATGCATAAAAAAAGCGATTACGAAATTGCTCTGCTTGTTCTAATGTCATGTCAACACCGTAAGTTTCCTGAGCATAACTTTGTAAACCTTTTGCACCCATTGCAAAAACCAAGCCAAAATTCATTGCTTTTGCAGATTGCCTTTCTTCTTTTGTTACTTGAGATATATTCTTACCACTCACAAGAGCAGCTGTTAAACGGTGTAAATCCTCTCCATTTTTATAAGCCTTAATCATACGCTCATCCTTAGAAATTTCTGCTACAACACGTAATTCAATTTGAGAATAATCTGCTATAACCAATTTATTTCCCTCAGTTGCAGAGAAGCAGGCTCTAAAATTCTTATCCCGGGGTATTTGTTGAATATTTGGTCCACCACAGCTCATTCGCCCACTCCAGGCTCCTATTTGTAAATATTTTGGATGCAGTCGTCCAGTTACAGGGTGTATTTGTTCTGGTATAGAATAAAGGAATGTTGAAAGCAGTTTTGTAGTTCTTCTATACTCAGTTAAAGCCTGTACAAGGGGGTTATGTGAATAAGGTGCAAGTGCATGTCTTGAAGTATTGTCAACCGGAATATCATAGTTGTTAAGTATGTTTAAAATCTGCTTATTACTATCCATGTTAATATCACTTAAAACCTTATCATCGAAAAAACTCATCTGCACTTTTGGATGGCCAGTGTATTCATATAGCTTTTCTAAACAAGCCTGCTGCTCCTTCTCAATTTTCGCCCTCAATTCCTGCCATCTGCTTAATTCCAGATGTATTCCATTGCACTCCACCTCTGCAATTGCACGAGCACATGAAAACTCCTGTCTAGCTACTTCAACCAGATTATTCTGTTTTATTTCAACGAGCATTTTCTTCCTTAGTCGCAGCAGTACTTCTGCATCCTTAGCAGCATACTCAAGTTGCTCCCTTCTTAAAACCTCACTCCAATCACTCTTTTGCTCATCTTTTGAAAAACTCTCTCCAAGATAATGGTGTACGAGCTCCTTTAATCCTGCTCTTTGTGCTCCCCCTGAACTACGCAAAAGCTGTGCTGCCAACATAGTGTCAAACAGATTAGCAGGAGGTCGTATTTCTATCGCCATTAAAAACTGCAAATCAAACTTTGCATTCTGAAAAACCTTGACCGAATTTGATGAAATCACATTTCTAATTATTGGCAAGCCCTCCGGTAGAAAGGTTGAACAATATATAACAAAAACTGGCATTCCTTCTATAGCTAGCTGAATCAAACGGATTTTATTTGTATGTGGATCTAAACCTGAAGTTTCAGTATCAATAGCGATAACTGAAGCACTTAATAAGTTACTCTCATATGGTAATATATCTTTCATAAAATTTATTAGTAAAAATTCCATATGTTTTTCCCCAAAAATAATTAAGGTTACCAGACAACTGCTTATACTCCCATGCCAATTCCTTTTTATTAATATCAAAACCTTTATATTTTTTATTTAGATCTATAGCCTCTATTGCATATTTCGTAAATATGATTCATTATTCATTGCAGCATCAAAAGACATTCATCCCCATGATGACCAAGTTCTACGCCTTTCATATCAAATGGAATACCTTCAGTTATTGAATTGGGGTCCGTATCTCTTGAAATAAATAAAAATTCAGTCTGCTTATCTACGAAATTCTTAATAAGTCAAGGACATGCAACTCTGTCAACATGTACTTTTTCCCTTGTAATCCACTTCATTTAAAAACCCCTCTTTCCTTTTTATAGTGTGACTATAGTTACATCGTAAGTTCTTATTGATTTAAAGTCAATATATGAATTTTCCGTTTGTTGGGAGGTCTTTTCTATAGAAACTTAAACAACTTTCCTCAATAACAACAATGCTGGTACTATTCTTGCTTCATTGTAAAATAACTCATAATGGGGTATACTTTTAATATCCCCCTATAGGGGATATTAAAAGGAGTGATAATTATGAGTGAACAACATAAACATGAAGACACACAAGCAGTTATTCATCGTCTTTCGAGAGCTATTGGGCATTTAGAGTCTGTTAAAAAAATGGTGGAAGACGGAAGGGATTGTAGTGAAGTTCTGATTCAAATTGCTGCTGTAAAATCAGCAGTTAATAACATAGGAAAAATAATTTTACAAGACCATATTAAGAATTGCGTGGTAGATGCAGTTGTAACTGGTGATAATAAGGTACTGGATGATTTATCTCTTGCAATTGATAAATTCATGAAATAGATAGGAGGTATATCATTTTGAAAACAAAACACAATACTGCTATACTTTGGGCAATTCTAGCTGCTGCTTTATATGCTATTAGTTCCCCAGTTTCCAAAATACTATTAAACAAAGTTCCTCCAACTATGATGGCAGGACTTTTATATCTTGGTGCTGGTATTGGAATGTCTATAATAGGTTTGTTTCGTTACAAAGCTGGGAAATTGAGAAAGGAAATGAGATTAACAAAAAAAGAAATGCCTTTTACAGTTGGAATGATTGTTTTAGATATAGCAGCGCCTATTTTCCTTATGACAGGGTTAACTATGACTACTCCTGCAAATGTCTCCCTACTTAACAATTTTGAAATTGTTGCAACTTCATTAATTGCACTTTTCATCTTCAAAGAAGCCATCAGTAAAAGGTTGTGGATTGCAATTGGTTTGATTACAGTTGCAAGTATTATTCTTTCAGTGGAGGATGTAAGTAGTTTCTCTTTTTCTTTTGGTTCTCTTTTTGTTTTACTTGCTTCTATTTGCTGGGGCTTTGAAAATAACTGTACCAGAATGTTGTCGGTAAAAGACCCTCTGCAGGTTGTAGTTATTAAGGGATTTGGTTCAGGTTTAGGTTCTTTACTAATCTCTTTTATTCTTAAAGAGCCTTTCACTGATGTAGTTTATATAATTGCTACACTTTTATTAGGATTTGTTGCTTATGGGTTAAGTATATATTTATATGTGTACGCACAGCGGGAACTTGGAGCTGCTAAAACAAGTGCATATTATGCCATTGCTCCTTTTATTGGTGTAGGGCTTTCCTTCATTATTTTTCTGCAGATACCTACAAGTTTATTTGTTATTGCGCTGTTAATTATGATAGTTGGAACTTATTTTGCTTCTACAGATAGTAAATAAAAGGATTATTCTATGTCTTTTCCTTTTATCTTTATATCAACAGGAACTTCAACCTTTGGTTTTTCTAATTCTTTTTTCATTTTTCTACACAAAAAATAACTGGTGATTATTTTACTATTTCTAATAAAATAATTACCAGTTGATACTTTTTCATTATTTTTGAAATTGCTTGTATGCCTATTTAATTTGATTACATTTTATTAAAAAACCCATTAGCAATCCTTACTGCTCCCTTTGCACACCTTTTTCACCTTTATAGGCTATCGCCAAAATCTTCTCTGAATTTTGCAGCCAATTTAGTAGGCCAATCCGAAATGCTCTTTAATTTACCTGTGAAGAAACGTAGTATCTTAGGCTCATCTTCAAAACTCAAGCCTCCAATTAAATTTCGGTTTTGATATAGCCAAGCTATACGATCAATTGCATAGTTTACCTGGGAAAGGGTGAATACACGTCTCGGCAATGCCAATCGCAAAAGCTCCATGTTGGATAGGGTTTCATTACCATTCTCGTCCCTTTCCTCAGAAATGGTTCCTCTTTCCATACCTCTTATTCCTCCAGCAATGTACATTGCTGCTGCAAGGGCTCCGGCAGGATATTGGTTCTGAGGAATATGGCTTAGAAACTCCATAGCATTTAAATGACATCCCATGCTACCTGCTGGTGTTACAACTGGTACACTTCGTTTTTGAAGCTCCTCTACCATATATGCTATAAATTGAGGTCCTTGGTTAATCATATTTTCATCCATGGTTTCCTCAAGTCCTACAGTCATTGCCTCCATTTCACGAACAGACATGCCTCCATAGGTTAGAAATCCTTCATAAAGAACTACAAATTGGCTGAGCTTTTCATATACATCCTTATTATTGGTACATATACCACCGCCTCTGGCACAGCCAAGCTTACGTGCTGAAAAATAGATAATATCAGAAAGGTCTGCTATTGCTAAGGTAATTTCTCTAATGCTCATATTTTTGCAGCTTTCCTCACGTGTCTTTATGAAGTATAGGTTATCAGCTAAAAGACTTGCATCTAATACAAGCATAATTCCAAATTCATCACATATAGTTTTTACTTCTCTTAAGTTCTGAAGGGAAAATGGCTGACCTCCGATTAGATTTGTACCTGCCTCCATACGAACAAATGCAATCTTTTCAGCACCCTGTTTATTCATTAGGATTTTCAACTTCTGAATATCCATGTTTCCTTTAAATGGTTCAATGCTATTAATATTCAAGCCCTCTTCTGTGATTAATTCTACAACTGAACCGCCATTTAAATTAATATGAGTTTTTGTTGTGGTGAAGTGATAATTCATAGGAACTATTGTTCCTTGTTTTACTAGTCCATGTGCTAAAATATTTTCACATGCCCTTCCCTGGTGTGCAGGAAGAAAAAACTTCTTTCCAAAAATATCATTTACTTTATTTTCAAGCCTTGTAAATGTTTCTGACCCAGCATAGCTGTCATCTGCTTGCATCATTGCAGCAAGTTGATTGTCACTCATTGCATTTACACCACTGTCAGTTAGCATATCTAGAAAAATATCAGGATTTTTAAGCAAAAAAGTATTGTATCCTGCTTCATTCATTGCCTCTAAACGTCTCTCAATTGGTACAAGGTTCAATTTTTGTACAATTCTTACCTTATGCATTTCTAGTGGAAAATTTCCACCCTCATAAAATTTAACATTAGTCATATTAAATCACTCCTATTTCTACTTAAATTGTTAAAAAATAAAGAAATGTAATTTTAGTGATTTTCATCACGCTACTATAATCCCCCCTTATATGCAATTTTTTATCATGTAGTGGTTATAATTTAGTAGCATGAACATTATATGACTAACCCCTTTCATTTAATTTTTATGATAATCAACAAGTCACTCACAATCACATGACATTCCATCTCAAAAAATAAAAAATACCCTTTACAGGGTAAATTGACAGAAAGTACTTTTATTGAATAACCATAAGCAATAAACAAAAAAACTACAAATCCTACTGGCTCAGCTTATAGAAACACCAATATATTACTTAATAATACTATTTATCCTACCATACTACCATGCTACTACTATTATTATATTTTAAAACTAAATGATGTGATTTTCAATACCTATTTTATAAATAATACTAGAAAGGTGGCAAAGATAAAGACATTGGTTTTGCCCGATGTCTTTATCAAAGTTCATAACATTATTATTTTTTCATGCCAGTGTATATAAAAATTGCATCCCTTAGAAATGCTGCTGTACCTGGTTGTTCTTTATCATAGTACGCCGTGAATCTTTCATCATCAACATACATTTGAGCAAGCCCAGCATGTGCCTCCTTGCTGTACTTTGCCCAATAATATGTTAGCCATTGCTTGTGTAAATCAGCTGCCCTTTGAGCTAATTCGCTGGCTGGATCACTATCTTTAAAAGCCTCAGCAAGTGTTTTCATTAATTTTTCTGATAAGTTAGTCACCTCATCATATTCTTTTTGAGTCATATTCATAAGCTTAGCATTTGATTTTTCAACCCTATCCTTGCCATACTTTTCTCTGACTTCTTCACCATATTTTTTCTCATTATCATCAATCATCTTTTTCTTGAAGCCTTCAAACTTTTCCTTATCGCTCATTTTAATCCTCCCCTCTGTTAATGCTAAGGTTTTATCCACATTAGCTATTAACATATCCAATTGCTTTCTTTTTTCAAGGAGCTTTTCACGATGTTCTATTAGTGCAGCTGTTCTATCAAAGGAAGGTGCAGTTACTATTCCCTTAATGCTGTCTAAACTAACTCCTAATTCTCTATAAAATAATATTTGCTGCAGTCTGTCTACTTCCATTTGGCCATAAATACGATATCCAGATGAATTTATTCTTGCCGGCTTAAGAATTCCAATTTCATCATAGTATCTAATCGTCCTGCTACTAATACCAGCTAACCTTCCCAGTTTTTGCACTGTATATTCCATACGCTCACCTCCTTACAAAATTACTTTACACCCTTACGTAGCGTTAATGTCAATAGCCTTTTTTATTTTTAAAATTCATTCCTCATATTTTGCATAATTATTTATTTTAAGTCTATATATATTCACCTATTCTTACACATATGAAACTATCTTATGATAAATAAAGAAATGCAATTTTAAGCAAAGTTTGTAAATTCCATCCTGAACATAGTGAAGGATTTTTTACCTAATATGCCCTAACATCCTTCACTATGTTCAGAATGACAGAACAACTCTTTCATAACAGTGCAATCACAATTTTTGTAAAGCAAAATTATTTTAAGACAGTTCCAGTAATTATTTCTTGCAATCCATAATGATTTCTATTATTATATAAATCATATATTCTCAGTAAAGAGGTGACAAAATGAATAACAATGCATTACTAAACGAGAAAAATTCACAGTTAAGTACAAACATTTCCCACTTTTTTGAAGGAATAAGGTGTGGTATACCAATAGCTCTTGGTTATATTCCTGTTTCCATAGCATTTGGTATATTATCAAAATCTATAAATATTCCAAATTACATAAGTATACTAATGTCCCTAATGGTTTATGCAGGTGCTGGTCAGTTTATGGCAGCTAATCTCATATTTGCAGGAGCCTCTACCTATGAAATAGTACTGGCGGAATTTATTCTAAACCTTCGGCATTTTCTATACACTGCAAACATTTCCCAGAAGCTTGAAAAGGGATTATCGAAAAAGTGGTCTGCACTCTTGTCATTTGGAATAACCGATGAAACCTTTGCTGTTGCTTCTCTTAGGGAGGAACAAAGCCTAAACCGCTTTTTTCTACTTGGTTTAAACCTGTTCTCCTATTCTTCATGGACTTTGGGCACAATTATAGGTGTACTTTTAGGTGATGCACTACCAGCATCCCTAAGCTCCAGTATGGGAATAGCGCTTTATTCAATGTTTATAGCACTCTTAGTTCCATCATTAAAAAAGTCAAAGCCTATTATGATTGTAGCCTATACAGCAATGATATTCCATTCAATATTCAGATTTACACCTGGAATATCAAATATGTCCTCTGGATGGAGTATTATTATATCAACAATAATTGCAGCTTTTACAGGAGCTTTAATTTTTCCAAAGGAAGTGAATAATAATGAATAGGTTGCTTTTAGTAGTACTTGGAATGGCATTTGTTACATACTTACCACGTATGGCTCCCATGGTTTTATTAAAGGATATTAAGCTGCCTAATTTTTTAAAAATCTTTCTCGAATTTATTCCATATGCAGCGCTTGGAGCTCTTATAATCCCAGGAGTGTTTTCATCAACAGGAGATATAAAATCAGCGGTTGTTGGAACAATAGTCTCCGCCTCATTAGCGTTTTTCAGGTTAAATACAATGTTTGTTGTTTTTGGTGGGATATTGGGCGTTTTTCTAACACAGACTTTGTTTTAATAATTATATACAAATTAAATAACCTTCTACTTGAACTAAACAACAGCTGCCAGTAAAAGTATCTCTATGTTATCATTATATATTTCGTTAAACTGGGATATTGGCAGAGGGTTTGTTCCCTTTCCTACTTCTATTGTAAAGCCTGGCCTTCTATACTTATCAATAAACCAATCTTTATAGCCTGCATAGGAAACAATCCCCACTGTTTGGGATAATGTATAGCCGCTTACATCTGAAAAAAGCTGTGCAATCCTTTGTGCATCGAGCGGGATTATATTTAGATAATACCAATATATTACCTCTCCCTGACTATGATAGGCTAAAACCAATCTAAAATTGAGTGCTCTGGTGAAATCTGCAACTGTCTTGCTTTCTGGTTCTGACTCAGGATATGGTCCTGAATACCTAGTTGGACCAGGCCCTGTGATTCCATATCTTGCTTCTGCCTGTTTAGATAGGTTCCAGGAAGCATCATAATTATGATTTAGGTCCACTCCCCTTATATTTGCCTGCCAAACCCTAGAGAAATCCATACTTCCATCGTTCCATTCAATTAGCCGTGAATAATATGGGTTATCCCTCTGAAGTCCATCAATTACAAGGTTTACCCCATCTGGATTTACCATTGGAATTATATATATTGTACTTTGGCTCCATATATTTCTAACATCATATTCCATTATTGAGGTTCTATCTGCATATGCCTTTGAGAAATTTTCAATAAACTTCATGAGAAGCACGGAAGTAATCCATTCTAAGCCATGATGGGAGCTGTTGTAGAAAACTTGATTTGGTCCATTTCCAAGTTTAATATAATATAGATTTTTTCCTAAAACACTTTTCCCAGCAATGCCTGTTTCTATGAATGGATATCTAGCCTTTAAACCTTCATGTCCTTTTCCATATTAATACATTCTGTGTTGCAATTTAGATGAACAAAATTCTTATAAAGCTTTTGTGGTCAATATTGTAAATTCATGTTATTATGTTATATTATACAGAGATTTTTTTGTGTATTTAAAATTGATTATTAAAGCATCGAGCAAATAACACATAAAAAATCAATTGGATAAAATGAGGTGAGTGAAATTTTAGAGAAAAATAATATAAAAAAAATTGTAACTCTTGTAGTTGGAGCTATCTTGTTTAATTGGGCACTGCAAAACATGTCAACAATAGGTGGATTTTTTGGCAATATAGTAAGTGTAGCTTCCCCTTTTATTTTAGGACTTTCTATTGCATTTATACTAAATGTACCTATGCGGGTAATTGAGAAGAAATTATTAAAAATTAAAAACACTAAGCTTCGCCGCTTAGTGAGCCTACTAATGACAATAATTATAGTGCTTTCTGTGTTTATAATTGTAATGTTTATACTTATACCAGAGCTTGTTAAAACAATTCAGACACTCATAGACAGACTTCCTGGCTTTGTAAATAGTGTAACTACCTTAGGAGAACAAATTTCTTCTAGCCTTCCTAATATTGGTACATGGCTTTCAAGTTTGAATCTTAATTGGGATAGTATTGGAAAAACTGTATTTGACTTTTTGAAAAATGGAGCCACTAGCATTTTGAATTCCACTGTAAACATTGCATCATCGATATTAGGTGGTATATATAATTTTTTAATAGGATTTGTATTTGCAATGTATATTCTTTCACAAAAGGAAAATGTGACCAGACAGTCAAAAAAATTGGTGTATGCCTACCTTCCAGAGAAGAGAGCAGACCGTGTGGTCAGCATATCTTCCCTTGTAAACAAAACTTTTTCTAAATTTATTACTGGGCAATGCACAGAAGCAATTATTTTGGGACTGATGTTCTTTGTAGTGATGAATATTTTCCGATTTCCATATGCGCTTGTAATATCTGTCCTAATATCCTTCACCGCTTTAATTCCGATTTTTGGTGCATTTATAGCCGGCTTTATAGGGACATTTCTTATATTAGTAACAAACCCTATTCAAGCAGTCTGGTTTATTGTAATGTTTCTAGTGCTTCAGCAGATTGAAGGCAATGTAATCTATCCTCGTGTAGTTGGTAATTCATTAGGACTTCCTGGTTTGTGGGTATTAGTAGCTGTATTGGTTGGAGGCAGTACTTTTGGAGTAACAGGTATGCTAATAAGCGTCCCATTGTGCTCCGTGCTTTATGTACTACTGAGAGAATCAGTTAGCAAAAGACTGGATGAAAAACATGTTATAAAAGAAAAGATATTATAGAGAATTTAAAGACACTCAAATATGGGTGTTTTTTTATAACCAAAATATTTTTTTGTAGATCACTAGTAGCATATGCTTTGATATTTATTACTCTTGGCTTTCCCTCAGTAAGGGTCCCTGTTTTATCAAATGCAAGTACCTTAACTAAGTCAGACTATGAGTTTATTTTTAAGTCATAGTGCAATTTTTTTATTATAACTATATACAATCTTCAGTTTCCATGAAAAGAAAAATCCAATCCTGCTTTAATACAAAATTAACCTTTCATATAAATCAATTTTAAAAAAATATTGGAATTTGCTTTGCACCCTACTTGTTTGCACTTTTGATTAATCGTAATATATTGTCTATTGCAAATGACAGGTTTTCCACGCTCTGATATCGGCTGGTTTCAAAGGCTTCTGGCAGCCTGTTTATTGTAAAAATGGATGTTACCCCTAAATCATATACCTCATCAATACCTTTGTCTGCTCCACCTGTGATAACTGTAACTGGAACATTTTGTTTCAATGCTCTTTTTGCCACTCCTATTACTACCTTGCCTCTTAAACTCTGAAAATCAATCTTTCCTTCTCCAGTAAATATCATATCAGCATCTGAAATAATAGAGTTGAAATTGACTGTATCTAGTATAGTTTCAATTCCCATCTGTAGTTTTGAATCAAAGAATGCTATCATTCCTGCTCCCATAGCTCCTGCAGCACCTGTTCCAGGTATTGCACTCAATTCTTTGTTCAAATCTTTTTTTATAACTTCCGAAAGATGTTTTATACCTTCATCCAGGAATAATACCATTTTATGATCTGCACCCTTTTGTGGACCAAATACATAAGCTGCACCTGCTGGTCCATACATGGGATTATCAATGTCACACATTGTAATTATTTCTATCCTAGTTAGAGCCTCAGCCTTACCTGACATATCAATTCTTACAATCTCGTGGATTGTCCCACCAGTAGGTACAAAATTATCACCTTTTTCATTAAAGAACTTCACTCCAATTGCCACAGCTGCACCACAGCCACCATCATTTGTACTGCTTCCACCGAGACCTACTATTATCTTCTTTACCCCTCGACCTGCAGCATCTAAAATCAACTGTCCAACTCCAAAAGTAGTGGTTTTTCTAGGATCCTTCCTATCTTCAACAAGTGGAAGGCCAGCACAAGCTGACATTTCTATTACTGCAGTATTCCCATTGTCAATTATTCCATAGAAGGCATCTATGTCTTCAAAGTATGGATTTTTAACAGTAACATTAACTTTTTTACCACCTAATGCAGTAATGAAGCAATCCACACTGCCCTCTCCACCGTCTGCTACTGGTATTGAAACGACCTGGCAATCAGAAAAATATTCATATACTTTACTTTCAATAATCTCACATATCTGTGTAGAACTTAGTGTACCTTTAAATGAATCAGGTATTAAAACTACTTTTTTCATAAATATCTCCTTAATAAACTTATATACTTTTAAAATTCCTACCTGAGATAAAATATAATATAATAATTATACCATTATACTATACCTAATCAAAATCACATAACCATTTTTTACTAAGTTGACATCTGGTATTGTTTTCTATATAATTATGTTATTCTTTAATTTCCTATCTATTTATTGTTTGATATTAAAAAATATTTCCTCAGATTGGTTGTGTTATTATTGAAAATAGCAATTATAGACGGTCAAGGTGGAGGTATTGGTAAAAGCCTAATAGAAAAAATCAGGAAAACTACATCCGACACATTTGAATTAATAGCTTTAGGAACGAATTCTTTAGCTACCTCAGGTATGATTAAATCTGGGGCTAATACCGGAGCCACTGGTGAGAACCCTATAATTATAAATTGTGATAAAGTAGATGTTATAATGGGTCCCCTAGCTGTAGTTATTCCGAATTCTATTATGGGTGAGATAACTCCAAAAATAGCATATGCAGTGGGCAACAGTGCTGCTTTAAAAATACTTATTCCATTAAATAAATGCAATGTTGAAATATCAGGAACAAGAAGTAAAAATATAAATGAATTATTAGCCGATGCAGTAGACGAATTACTGATGTATTATAACACCAAGAAGGGTTAACAATCTTTCAAGGTGTTTTATTATTTTAAGGAGGAAATATCATGAAAACGAAAAAACTTACTTATTCAGCACTATTTTTAGCATTAGGTATTATATTCCCACAGGTATTCCATCTATTTGGAGGAACAGGTCCTATTTTTCTGCCAATGCATATTCCAGTTTTATTAGCAGGATTCTTCCTAGGAGGAAGTACAGGGGCGCTTGTAGGTTTTATTACAGTTCTTATAAGTGCAGCTATAACAGGTATGCCTCCAGTTCCAATACTCTACTTCATGTTAGTTGAGGTAACAATTTATGGCCTTATTGCAGGTATTGCATACAAGAAGCTAAAACTTAATGTGTATGTTTCACTAATATTAGCTATGGTTGTTGGAAGAATCGCATTAGCTTTAACTGTATTTACTCTGCAGCCTTTGCTAGGACTAAAATTATCACCACTAGTCTATATTATTGGAGCTGTAACAGAAGGTTTGCCAGGTATTATAATTCAACTAGTGTTTATTCCAATTATTGTATTCTCAATAGAAAGGGCAGGTTTCAAGTTTGATGAATCTAGAGCAAGCTAATCAGTTACTAAAGGATTATGACTGTACATGTATAATTCTTAAAAATAACAAGAGCATATACAAATCAACTCATATTGGAGTAAAACCATTATTATTATTTTTAGATAGTCATGTATCCTTAGAAAAGGATGACAAACTCATTTTAATTGACAAAATAATAGGCAAGGCAGCACTGCTGCTTGCAGTAAAATGTGAAATTGATACTATCTTTACTCCCATAATAAGTAAAGAAGCATTACAAGCAGCTGAGCACTACAATATCAAATGGGAAGCAAGCAGTATAGTACCTCATATTATTAATAGAGAGGGAAATGGCAAGTGTCCAATAGAATCATCTGTAACCGATACAATAGATTTAAATGATGCATTTGTTAAAATAAAAGGTGCTATTGCCAAACTAATGGAAAAAAATTAATGCATATTTAGGAGGCCGTTGCAAAATTGTTAAAAAACGGCTGTTTCTCTTAAAAAATTATGGCTGTCATCCTAAACATAGTAAAGGATCTTTATGATTCTTCTCTACTCAGAATGACAGCCTCTTTTTAGTTACCTTCTGGTTCACATATATTAAAACATATGATTAAAGGTTATTCGCATTTCGGTGAGTTAGCACTTTACTTTACTATCTAAATGAATATTGCCATAAATATATAGATGCCACTGATCCATAGGGAGAGTATCGAGCTTTATAAATATCAAATTGTCCCTTTGAGATTTCAGAAAGTCCATATAGCCTGCACATTCCACGACGTATTGCAATGTCTCCATAGCTAACAATATCTGATCTTTCCATAGAGTTTAAAAGAAGCATTTCAGCCGTCCATTTACCAACACCATCCAAGGATGATAATTTTTTTATAACCTGACCATCACTCAAAGCATAAAGCCTATTCAAATCAAAGCTTCCGCTCATTACATTTATTGCAGCGTTTTTGATATAATTAGCTTTCTTCATAGTCATGCCGCAGGCTTGAATGTCATCTATTGATTGTGCAGCAACATTGGAAGGTGTAATTTCTCCCACCCGGTTTTGCATCCTTTCCCAAACTGTTTGGGATGCCTTTGCTGATATTAGCTGACCAATAATAGTAAAAACAAGTGCAGCAAACAGATCTGGTATTACGGTACGTTCCACCCTACCTAGACTATCTATTGTTGCACCAAGTATCTTGTCTTTGTTCTTTAGGT